>JBBRYD010000078.1:0-16827 GCA_038238065.1 Propionibacteriales bacterium
AGACGCTGGTCACGCTGCCCAGGGTGGGTGGTATCGACTACGTCCGGACGCTGTTGGAGCCGGCGGCGACCATGGGCGGGAAGCGGTTCGCCGGGGAGGGCGCACGGCTGTTACTGGCCGGTAACGCCTCGCACGCCGACATCCCGATGACGGCTTCCGGGTCGGGACTGTTGGGGCTGTTGCTGGCCATGATGGGCCAGACCGTCGGCTTTCCCGTCCCGGAGGGCGGCGCCGGCCGGCTGACTCAGGCCCTGGCTGACCGGTTCACCGGTCTGGGCGGTCAGATCCGGCTCAACACTCGTATCTCGTCGATCCTGGTGGAGAACAAGCGGGCCATCGGTGTCCGGACGGCGGACGGCGAGCGCGTGCGCGCGCGTGCCGTGGTCGCCGACGTGGCCGCCACGGCGCTCTACGGCGAGCTGGTGGCGTGGTCGGAGCTCCCCGAGCACACCAAGAAGGGGATGCTGCGGTTCGAGCAGGACCCTGCCACCATCAAGATCGACTGGGCGCTGGACGGGCCCGTGCCGTGGGCCAACCCTCCCGAGGATGCGCCGGGCACAGTGCACTTCGCCGACTCGGTGGACCAGCTCAGCCAGTCCCAGGACGCCATCGCCAACCATTCGGTGCCCAAGGAGCCGTTCCTGCTGTTCGGGCAGATGACCAGCTCCGATCCCACCCGCTCACCGGCCGGGACCGAGTCGCTGTGGGCCTACACGCACGTACCGCAGGTGGTGCATCGCGACGAGGGGTCCGACGGGCTGACCGGGCGGTGGGACGCCGACGAAGTGACCCGGATGGCCGACCGGATGCAGGCTCGGATCAGCAGGCACGCTCCCGACTTCGAGTCCAGGATCGTGGCGCGCCGAGTCCTGGGTCCGCACCAGATGCAGGCCATGAACGAGAACCTGGTCAACGGTGCGCTCGGCGGCGGCACCGCAGGACTGCACCAGCAGTTGGTCTTCCGTCCGGTGCCCGGGTTGGGACGTGCCGGCACGCCGTTCCGAGGACTGTTCCTGGGCTCTGCGTCGGCCCACCCCGGCGGGGGCGTGCACGGGGCCTGCGGATCGAACGCCGCCCGGGCCGTGATCGCGGCCGCGCGGACCGGCCGGCTCTGAACCGCAGCGACGCGGCTACGGGTGCTCGGCGTGCCCTTCGGCCAGATAGGCCAGCCGTTGCAGGGTCTCGTCGTTGCGGACGTGCAGCACCGAGGCGCGAACCAGCTTGGGGACGAGCAGACCCGGTCCCTCGACGGCGTCCTCGTGGATGGTGACGGTGCAGCCCCGGCTCTCGGGCGACACGTCGATCCCCACGTGAGCCGAACCCGCCGGCCATCCGCGGGCCTTGAGCAGCGCGTGCCGCGGCGGGTCCCACTCCAGGATGGAGGTGCTGTCGTCGATCAGCAGGGGCCAGACCCCGAACGAGTGGTGGATCTTCGCGTCGACGGCCGGCCAGGCCGTGTCCACGTCGCGGATCCGGGAGGCGCCAACTACCCAGGAGGGATAGAGCCAGCCGTTGGAGAGAACGGCGAAGATGTCTTCGGGTGTGCACGCCATGAACCGACGGTTAGTAGCCACGGTTCATCCTTTCACGGCGGCTGGTCGGGTGACACTGAGACGACCCGGCTGCTCGCAGGCTCGGGCTCGTCAGCAGCGGGTACATTCCAGCGTAGGAGTGAAGGCCATGACCGTGACGGCCGGATCCGGAGCGCGCGCGCAGCGAGGAGCGAACATGGTGTCACTGTGGCTCGACCGTGAGCAGGACTACGAGACCGATCCCTTCACCGCCGACGCTCGCTACACCGATGTGGTGGTGGGTGCAGGTCTGACCGGGCTGGTGACTGCGCTGCTGTTGGCCCGGGCGGGCCGCCAGGTGGCGCTGGTCGAGGCCCGACAGGTCGGTGCGGTGACCACCGGCAACACCACCGGGAAAGTCAGTCTGTTGCAGGGGACCGTGCTCTCCAGCATCCTCAGTGAGAACTCCCGTGAGGTGGCGCACGCCTATCTGGAGGGCAACCGGGAGGGGATGGCCTGGCTGCTGCACTACTGCCAGCAGCACGGCGTGGCGGTGCAACGACGCGACGCCTACACCTACGCCAACACGCCGCAGGGCACCCAGACGGTGCGTGACGAGCTGGAGGCCTGTTCCCGGCTGGGGCTGGACGTCTCGTACGTGCAGGACGTGGAGCTGCCCTTTCCCTCGTTCGGCGCAGTGCGGCTGGCCGACCAGGCTCAGTTCGACCCGATGGACGCGCTGACTGCTCTGGTGGCTGACTTCCGTGCGCACGGCGGCATCGTGCACGAGGGCGTCAGGGTCGTGGACGTGGTCTCGGGGTCACCCGACCGCGTCATCACCCCAGCCGGCGTGTTGCTCGCCGACAACGTGATCCTGGCCACCGGGAGCCCGATCCTGGACCGTGGGCTCTATTTCACCAAGCTGGTGCCGCTGCGCTCGTACGGACTGTCGTTCCGCGTCCCGGGGCCCATCCCGCAGGGCATGTACCTGTCGGCCGACTCCCCGAGCCGCTCGCTCCGTACGGCCCCCCAGGCAGCCGAGGAGCTCCTGGTCGTCGGGGGGAACGGGCATGTGGTGGGGCGCGAGGCCTCAGCTCGACGGCGGGTCGATGAGCTCACCGCGTGGACCGCGCAGCACTTCCCCGCCGCCGAACGGACCCACGTCTGGTCCGCGCAGGACTACCAGTCGTTGAACAAGGTTCCCTTCGTGGGGAAGCTGCCCCGGGGCGGTGGTCACGTGTACCTGGCCACCGGCTACAACAAGTGGGGGATGACCAACGCCGTGGCTGCTGCCCTCCGGATCTCTGCGGAGATCCTCGGTGGTCAGCTGCCTTGGGCTCAGACGCTGGGTCGGCGGATCACCCACCCGATCAGCATGCTCAAGGGTGCGAAGGCGGGAGCCGCCGTGGGTGTCCAGGCTGTGCGCGGGTGGGTGGCGTCCGAGGCCAGTGCTCTGTCCGACGCCGACGCCGTACCCGGCGAGGGTCACGGAGTCGTCGGCCGACGCGGGGTCAGGCCGGTCGCGGTGTCCACGGTGGACGGTCAGACGTGTGCCGTATCGGCGATCTGCACGCACCTCGGCGGCGTGCTGAAGTGGAACGACGCCGAGCTGTCCTGGGACTGCCCGCTGCACGGCTCGCGTTTTGCCGCGGACGGGACCGTGCTCGAGGGTCCGGCCACCAGGGACCTGGAACCTGAGCACGACTGAACCTGGCCCTCCGTTCGGCCCCGATGACCCTGTATCGTCGCGAACACTGAACGCTGCGTGCCCGAGGTGGAGAGCCGATGGATCTGAGTCAGGCGAACGCTCTGGCAGCGATGGCACTCGACATGACCGAGCAGCCCGACCTCCAGCAGACGCTGGAGCGCATCCTGTTCAACGCCAGACTGAGCATCTCCTGCGACGCCGTCGGCATCCTGCTGCTGCGCGACAGGGATGGAGACCGCCGCCAGCACCGACGAGCTGGTCAACCGGGCCGACGACCTTCAGCTGGAGTGCGGTGAAGGTCCGTCCCATCGCAAGCGCCGGGAGTTCGACATCGTGGTCATCGACGACACCACGCGCGAATCCCGCTGGCCGAGCTGGGGGCTACGGGTGGCCGAACTGGGTTGGCGCGCGATGCTGAGCGTCCAGCTCGCCACACCGGTCCGCGCTCTCGGCACGCTCAACCTCTATGCGCACGCCCCGAACGCCTTCGGCCCGGAGCTGGCGGAACTCGCCCAGATCTTCGGCCGGCACGCCTCGATCGCCGTGATGGGGGCTCAGTACAGCGACTCCCTCCGGGCTGCCGTGGCGTCGCGTCACGTCATCGGCCAGGCCCAAGGCATCCTGATGGAGCGCTACCAGGTGGATGCCGAGCGTGCGTTCACCATCCTCCGGCGCTACTCCCAGGAGCGCAACATCAAACTGCGGACCATCGCGGAGCAGGTCATCGCCACCCACCAGCTGCCACAGTGACGCTCAGCCCGCGCGTCGATCCTTCGAGGCCTGAGGCAGCGGGCCTGGCGACTCTGGTGTCGTGGGGCGCCGCGACGCCGCAGTCGAGACGACGCCATCGGTCGTCCCCCGACCGACCGACTTCTTCGTCGGGATGGCCTGACTCGGCACCGCGCGCGCCGAGCCCTGGCCGGGTCCGACGGCGTGGGCCGCGAGGCCCGGGTCGGTGTCCCCGATATCCTGCCTCAGCTTGGTCAGCGTCCGGCGGAGCCAACGGGAGACCTGCATCTGGCTGAGGCCGAACTCGGTGGCGATCTCCTCCTGGCTGTACATCTTGAAGAAGCGGAGGTGGAGCAGGCGCCGCTCGTCCTCGGGCAGGTGCATGCACGCCGGGCTGATCGTGGCCAGCGCCTCGATGCTCTCCAGCTGCGGCTCCTTCGCCCCGAGCAACCCGCTCAGGTCGTTGGCGCTGTTCGCCATGGCGGCATCGAGCGACGTCGGATGGAAGCAGCCTTCGATGTCCAGGGCCTCCTGGACCTCCTGCTCGGTGAAGCCGAGGTGCGCGGCCAGATCGCTCACGCCGGGGCGACGGCGCAGCACATGGGTGAGCTCGTCCTTGGCCCGAGCGATCTCCGCCTGCTTCTCCTGGATCTGCCGGGGCGGACGCACCACCCAGCCGTGGTCGCGGAAGTGTCGCTTCACGTGTCCGACCATGGTGGGCACCGCGTACGCGAGGAAAGGGCCACGGTCCGGGTCGAAGCGTTCGACGGCTTCGATCAGGCCGACTCGGGCGACCTGGACCAGGTCCTGGTGATCTTGGCCCCGGCCGCGGTAGCGCCAGGCCACGGACTCAGCCACGTCGAGGTGCATCATCACGACGCGCTCGGTCAGCTCGTGAGCTCGATCCGGATCGCCGTCACGAGCCTCGGACAACAGCTCGGTGGTGAGGTCGGAACGAGACCGGGAGTCGGGTTCTTCGGGGGAGCGACGCGAACCAGGAGGGCCTTGAGAAGGCATCCAGACCACCTGAGCTGAGAAAAGCATGTGTGGCAGACTGCTCGACCACGAGACAACAGTATCAGCCGCGCACAGGTCGGCAATACGTCTCGGCGATCAGGGAACTAGGCTGAGCGAGGGGTGTCATGAGCAAGGTAGCCAAGATGGCCTACAAGCCGATCGGTCTGGGTGGCAGCGTCCTGGCCGCCACGGCGGCCGGAGCCGTATTCAAGCAGATCTGGCGCAAGGTCGCTGACGAGGACGACGCGCCTTCTGCGCTCCAGTCCGAGTACTCGCTGTCCAAGATCCTCCTGGCGGCGGCCATCCAGGGCCTCATCTTCGCCGTCGTGAAGGCACTCGTCGACCGTGCCGGGGCCAAGTTCTTCGAAAAGCTCACCGGCTCCTGGCCCGGCAGCTGACCCGGCCGTGATGACTGACCGCAGTGCTGCCGGCACGGTGTTCGATGAGGCGTTCTCCCGGGTCCGTGACCTGGTCGCAGCGCAGACCAGGGGGTTGACCGAGGAGACCTCGACCTTCCGTCCCGGTGGGGCGGGCAACTCGATCGGTTGGCTGCTGTGGCACCTCAGCCGGGTGCAGGACGACCACGTCGCCGACGCAGCCCGAGTGCCGCAGGTGTGGCCGATCTGGCGTGAACGCTTCGGACTCCCGTTCGACGACTGGGCCACCGGCTACGGTCAGAGCTCCGTCGACGTTGCCGCCGTACGGGTGCCGGCCGCGCTGCTGGCCGGCTACCACGCCGACGTCCACGCTATGACGGTGGGCTATCTGAAGACGATCGACGCCGCTGAGCTCGAACGGGTGGTGGACGACCGCTGGGACCCACCGGTCACGGTCGGCGTCCGGCTGGTCAGCGTGGTCAGCGACTGCCTGCAGCACCTCGGACAGGCGGCCTACGTCCGGGGTCTGGCTGCGTCAGCCTGAGAGAGACTCGGACCAGACTGTCTGAACAGGAGCCCACTGAGATACACAGGAGTCATGAAATTTCGCTATCTCGGTAACTCAGGTCTCAAGATCTCGGAGATCACCTACGGCAACTGGCTGACCCACGGGTCGCAGGTGGAGAACGACACCGCGACCCAGTGCGTCAAGGCGGCACTCGATGCAGGCATCACCACCTTCGACACCGCAGACGTCTACGCCAACACCATGGCGGAGACCCTGCTGGGGGAGGCCCTGAAGGGCTCCCGGCGGGAGTCGACGGAGATCTTCACGAAGGTGTTCGGGCCCACCGGTCCGAAGGGGCCCAACGATCTCGGCCTCTCCCGCAAGCACATCCTCGAGTCGATCAACGGGTCGCTGACCCGGCTGCAGACCGACTACGTCGACCTCTACCAGGCCCACCGCTTCGACTACGAGACACCACTCGAGGAGACGATGCAGGCTTTCGCCGACATCGTCAGGATGGGCAAGGTACTCTACATCGGCGTCAGTGAGTGGACGGCCGACCAGCTCAAGGCAGGTCACGCGCTGGCCACCGAGCTGGGCGTGCAGCTGATCTCCAACCAGCCGCAGTACTCGATGCTCTGGCGGGTCATCGAGAGCGAGGTGGTGCCGACGTCGGCCGAGCTCGGGATCTCGCAGATCGTCTGGTCCCCGATCGCGCAAGGAGTCCTGACCGGCAAGTACGTCCCCGGCGGCGACCTGCCCGAGGGCAGTCGGGCCACTGACGAGAAGGGCGGCGCCGACATGATCAAGCGGTTCATGAACGACGACGTGCTGACCCGGGTGCAGCAGCTCAAGCCGCTGGCCGACGAGCTGGACCTGTCGCTGGCCGAACTGGCTGTGGCCTGGGTGCTGCAGAACGACAACGTGGCCACCGCCATCATCGGCGCGTCGCGACCGGAGCAGGTGTTCCAGAACGCCAAGGCGGCCGGCGTCCAGCTGCCGGCCGAGACGCTGGCCAAGATCGACGAGGTGCTCGATGGCACCGTCGAACGAGACCCGGCCAGGACCCTCGACAGCTCGCCGAAGAGCCGCGAGGCCTGAGGGTTCCGTAGCCCGAGCACGAGCAAGCCCCTCCGAGATCTCTTCCCGAAAGGGAAGGGATCGGAGGGGCCGGCTCGAGTCGACGCTGACTCAGCGTGGGTCACCGGTAGGTGACCCTGGCTTCATCTGGTGATGTGCACGATCGTGCCTTGGCCCTTTCCGGCCAGCGTGCCGGCCCACAGGCTTCCCCTGGCGCCGGTCTCGACCGACAGTGCGCTGGGCAGTTCGGCGTAGGTCTGCGGTCGTCCGTCCTTCAGCACCGAGATCCGGCCGGCGAACAGCTCCGCGACGTAGATGTGACCCGTCCTGTCCACTGCGAGGTTCGTGGCGCCCGACAGCTTGTCGCCGACCTTGGTGGAATGGCCCGTGGCCGGGTCGACGCGGTAGACCCGGCTGCGTGCGCCGAGGCTCGGATCCTCGGGACCACCCACGAGGGTGCTCACGTAGAGGTAGCCGTCAGGGCCCACCTCGACGTCGGTCGGGACCGCCTCGAAGTTGTAGGTGACGCCCACGGCGCAAGCGGCCAGCCCCAAGCTCTTGGCGATGGTCTTGGTGATGTACAGCGGCTGCCGGGGCAGGACGGCAGCGGTGGACACCTTCCCGTGGCGATCGACCCAGAGCAGGTCGTTGCCTCCCGCATCCGCCACGATCCACTTCTTGCCGTAGGAGGCCACCGCGTACGGGTGCGAGTCGACCTGGCCGGCGTAGGTCACCGGCGGCCCGTCCGGGATCTTGCCGATGGTGTCCGCCACGCACTTGCTCGGCTTCTCCACCCCGTAGACCCGGATCTTGTCAGGGTTGATCCGCGCCTCGTAGCCCGCCAGGTCGGCATGGACCCGGCGCCCGAGCGGACCGCGGATCTCGAGTGAGGTCTTGGTGTGGGACTCGTCCACCGTCGCCGTGTAGGCGAGGTAGCGACCGTTCCTGGACACGGCCAGGCCCGCCACGTCACCGGGATTCGTGGGTCCGGTGGCGATGGTCTTGAGCTTTCCCCTGACCAGCCGGGACACCAGGCCGGTACCGCCGTCGGCCACGTAAACCTTGCCCTTGCGGACCGCCAGTGAGAACGGCGCCACGACGTCGGAGTTGACGACGGTGACCGTTGGTGCGGTGGTCTGGTTTTCGGCTGATGCCGACAGCGGTGCCATGAGCAGCAGGGCCGACGAGGCGACAGCTGTACTGAGCAGTTTCTTGCGCATGTTCACTCCCCCGAGTGTGAGATTGGTAACACAAACCGGGGCTCATCATCGTGGAGCGCAGGACGGCGCGTCAATGGCCGGTGCCCGCGGAGTTCGGGTGCGGGTCGAAGGCTGCGGCTGGCGGGGCGGGCGGATCTGAGGCCCTGCACCTCGGGCGCCACGGTATCTTGACCCGTGCACCAACGCCGCCCGACCGGTGGACTAACCTGCCGTGTGGCCGCGACGTCACGCCCCACTGAGCGCATGAACAGGAGACCAGGTGAGCGACGAGGCTACCGACGGCGAGCTTGACGCCAAGGAGGGTCACGAGCCGAGCGAGATCACCTACGACGAGCAGTTCTACCCGGCTCGACCCCGCCGACTGAGGCCGCGCGCGCGGCTCCGCGGTCTGTTCTCGCGGCCCAAGGTGGGCCGGAGCGGGAAGCCGACCGGTGACAATCCGGCCTACGTCAGCTGGCTGGTCCAGGAGTCCATGCTCGACGACGCGAAGACGATCGCGTCGCAGTTCACCGGGACCGGTGGCATGTGGCAGAACCCGTTCGCCAACCCTGACCCGCGGGCCGCCATCGAGAAGGCGTCGGTCTGGTTCACCGCCTATCCGATCTCCATGATCACCAAACCGGGTCAGTCGTTCCTGGGCACCCTCGGTGACGACGAGCTGTGGAGCACGTTCGAGGCGCTGGGTATCGACGGCCTGCACACGGGTCCGGTGAAGCAGGCCGGCGGGCTCACGGGCTGGGACTCGACTCCCAGTGTGGACGGCCACTTCGACCGGATCAGTACCCACATCGACGAGGCCTTCGGCACCGAGGAGGAGTTCCGGACGATCTGTGAGACCGCGGCGGCCCACGGCGGTGTGGTCATCGACGACATCGTGCCGGGACACACCGGTAAGGGAGCCGACTTCCGGCTGGCCGAGATGAAGGTCGGTGACTATCCCGGTATCTACCACATGGTGGAGATCCCACCCGAGGACTGGCACCTGCTGCCCAAGGTCGCGCGCGGTCGCGACTCGGTCAACCTCGACTTCGAGGCCGAGGACCAGCTGGAGAAGGCCGGCTACATCATCGGCCGGTTGCAGCGGGTGATCTTCTACGACCCAGGCATCAAGGACACCAACTGGAGTGCCACCGCCCCGGTCACCGGCCCGGACGGGGTCGAGCGACGCTGGGTCTACCTGCACTACTTCAAGGAGGGACAGCCCTCGATCAACTGGCTCGACCCGACGTTCGCCGGGATGCGGATGGTGATCGGCGACGCCCTGCACTCGCTCGGTGACCTCGGCACCGGTGCACTGAGGCTGGACGCCAACGGCTTTCTGGGCGTGGAGAAGGCCGCCGAGAGTGGTGGGCCGGCCTGGTCGGAGGGGCATCCGCTGTCCGAGGCGGCCAACCAGCTGATCGCCAGCATGGTGCGCAAGGTCGGTGGCTTCACCTTCCAGGAGCTCAACCTGACCATCGACGACATCCGCGACACCCAGCAGCGGGGCGCGGACCTGTCCTACGACTTCGTCAACCGTCCCGCCTACCACCACGCCATGGCCACCGGTGACACCGAGTTCCTACGGCTGACCCTGAACACCTGCCGCGCCTTGGGCGTGGAGCCGGTCTCACTGGTGCATGCGCTCCAGAACCACGACGAGATGACCTATGAGCTGGTCCACTTCGCGACTCTGCACAAGGACGAGAAGTTCAAGTTCCGGGGCGAGGCGACGGCCGGCGGCGACCTGGCGGTGATCGTGCGCAACGACCTGATCGAGCGCCTCACCGGTGAGGCCGCGCCCTACAACGCGAGCTTCACCACCAACGGCATCGCCTCGACCACCGCGACGATCATCGCGGCATCTCTGGGCTTCAGCGACATCTCCGCCCTGGATGAGGAGCAGATCGAGGAGATCAAGCGGGCCCACCTGCTGTTGGCCATGTTCAACGCCCTGCAGCCTGGGGTGTTCGCCCTGTCCGGCTGGGACCTCTGCGGCATGTTGACCCTGGAGCGTTCCAAGGTCGCCTCGCTGCTCTCCACCGGCGACACCCGCTGGATCCATCGAGCCGCGTACGACCTGATGGACTATCGACCCGACGCCACCGAGTCACTGTCGAAGATGCCGCGGGGGGTCAGCCTCTACGGCACGCTGGCCACGCAGCGGGAGGACGACAACTCCTTCGCCACCCGCCTGCGGGAGATCCTGCAGGTCCGCAAGCAGTACGGGATCGCCACCGCTGACCAGCTCGATGTCCCTCAGGTCTCTCACAAGGCGATGCTGGTGATGGTGCACAGGCTGTTGGAGGACGGTCAGATCCAGGTCACGGTGCTCAACTTCGGTCGGCAGCCCATCTCGGGCAGCGTCCGGTCCAAGCACCTGGCGCGCGGGGGGACCGTGGTGGACATGTTCACCGACCAGACCCTCGGCGAGGTGGACGACCTGCACAGTTTCGCGGTGTCGCTCGAACCGCACGAGGGGTTGTCCCTGCTGATCATCCCGCCGGCCGAGATCGACGACAACGACGTCGACCCGGGGGGAGAGCCGGCACGCTGACTCTCCCCTGCGGGACGTCGGGATCTCGGGTCGGTTACTCGACCGGCTTGGCCGAGATGCTGAGCAGCGAGATCCACCGCGGTGCATTGGTGGCGCTACCGGACAGGTTGGCGCGGAAGCCGATGCCCCCGGGTGCCTGAAGGGCGGCGTAGGTATCGGTGGTGGTGACCGTCCAGTCGGTGGGCTCCGACGCCGAGGCGAGCCAGACCTTGGCCTGCACGGTCGTCGGGCTGGTACCGAAGGTCTGCATCCGCACCTTGACCACGGTGCCGGCCGTCACGGGACCGGGCAGGGTCTTCGTGCCGCCCCCGATGTTGACCGCAGTGGTCAACCCTTGTAGGGCCCCGATCGACACCGCCAGCGTTCCGTTGGTGTTGATCTTGATCTCGGTGCGGTAGTCAGCCGTGGAGGAAACCCGGCGACCGATCACGCTGAGGTAGGTGGGTGCGCTGTCGGCGGCCTTGTCGCTGCTGAAGCTCAGCGTGGTGTCGGAGCTGTCGCGGAGCGTTGCTCCGAGGTAGGCACTCCTGGTCACTCCGGCGGCGCTCAGCTTGAAGACGCCTGCCGTACCGTTCACCGCGAAGTCGGCGTTGCCCCCCGACATGACCCAAGCGCCACCGGTGTCGGCGTTGCCGAGCCCGCTGGCCACCGTCCGGTTGAAGTCGTCGGAGACGAACGGCGTTCCGACCGGCGCCGCGCTGACGGTGACGTCCTTGGTCAGGGTGTCGGTCCCGCCGTCGTCGTCGGTGACGGTCAGCTTGACGGCGTAGGTGCCTGCCGCCGCGTAGGTGTGGCTCGGGGCGGCTCCGGTGCCGGTGCTGGTGTCACCGAAGTCCCAGGCGTAGCTGGCGACGGTGCCGTCGGAGTCGGTCGATCCGGAGCCGTCCAGGGCTGCGACGAGGTTGGTGGTCGACGACGTGAACGCCGCTTTCGGGGCCACGTTCGCGGGGGGCGCCGCGCTGACCACCACGTTCTTGGTGACGGTGCCGGTGGCGCCGTCGTTGTCGGTGACGGTCAGCTTGACGGCGTAGGTGCCTGCCGATGCGTAGGTGTGGCTCGGGGTGGCTCCGGTGCCGGTGGTGGTGTCACCGAAGTCCCAGGCGTAGCTGGCGACGGTGCCGTCGGAGTCGGTCGAAGCGGAGCCGTCCAGGGACGCGACGAGGTTGTTCGTCGACGACGTGAAGGCGGCCACCGGTGCCACGTTGGTGGCTCCACCGCCGGTCCGGAGGGCGTAGTGGGCCTGCACCTTTGCCTGGGTCAGCACCTCGGGGTAGACCGCTACCTGGTCGATGTCGCCGTTGAAGTAGGTGGTGGTCGGGTTGCTCGGCCAACCGCTCATCTGGTCGCCACCGATGCGCCAGAAGGGGCTGGTGAACTGCGTCGACACGGTGTCAGAACGCGAACCCACCAACACCCCGTCGACGTACAGGGTCATCCCGCTCGGGCTGTTGGTCGCCACCACATGGTGCCACTGGCCGTTGTTGTAGGACGCGACGGAGTTGACGGTCTTGATGGCCGCTCGGCTGGCGCCGAAGAAGATCCGGCCACCAGGGGCCATGTAGATCTGCCGATCGGAGCTGGTGGAGTTGCCCGAAGCCACGTTGCCGTAGCCCAGGATCTTGCCGCCGGTCGTGGTCGTGGTCTTGAACCACGCCTCTTCGGAGACGGTGTTCAGTCCGAGCCGCGCCGTCCCACTGGCGACGTAGCTGGCGCTGTTCCCGGCGAACCGCATCGCGGTGCCGTCGCCGGTGATCGCGGGGTCGGCCCCGGTGGTGACGGTGTTGCGGGTGCCGGTGTTGCCGGTGGCGAGGTCGGTGACCGACGTGGTGGCCGAGGTGTCATTGAGGGGCCAGTACGACTCAGGGGAGTCTCGCAGGATGGCCTGGTCGTACGGGCTGTACGACGTGCCGCCCGAGGGGGTGAACGAGATCCCGTCACCGGTCACCGTGTTGGCGTTGGCTGAGGTATCGCTGACGCGGAGCCGATAGCTGTAGCTCGTCCCGGCGACGGCCGTGGTGTCGAGATAGCTCAGGTTCGGTCGGTTCCAGAAGGTGGACCTCTTGGTCACCGAGGGGCCGATCGGCACGTTGTTGCGTAGCAGCTGGTAGGTCAGCGCCTCGTTGTCGCGGTCGTAGTTGGCGGGCCAGTTGACCTGGACGCC
Source organism: Propionibacteriales bacterium (assembly GCA_038238065.1). Lineage (GTDB taxonomy): Bacteria > Actinomycetota > Actinomycetes > Propionibacteriales > Propionibacteriaceae > Microlunatus. The sequence goes on from JBBRYD010000078.1 coordinate 12,848, forward strand.
CTGGGCGAAGCTGGTCAGGGTCGGTGTGTAGTTCGCGCCGCTGAGCCGTGGCCCGTCGGCGTTGGGGTTGCCGGCCACGCCAGCTCGGGCGAAGCGGACCAGCCCTTGTTGGCTCTTGCCGTTGACCTGGGTGAACTCGCCACCGTAGACCACGTAGTTGGCGTTCCCGCCGATGTTCCAGGCACCTTGACCCTGGCCGGTGAACGTGCCGGTGTTGATGTCGGGGAACCAGGTGAGCAGGCGCGGCTGCGGCTTGCCCTCCCAGTTGTAGTAGCCGTAGGGGTCCTTGGTGATCAGCTTGCCCGGCTGAGCGTCCTTGGAGAACGCGGTCGCGCGCTGGAAGGTCCAGTTGGCTGTCGGGTCGGTCTGCGGAAAGCCGCCGATGTTGCCGCAGTAGTGCGAGTGGCCGGTCACGTAGACCTCGCTGCCGGAGGGGAACACCGAGTACGAGTCGCCATGGCAGTCCTCCACCCAGACCAGGTTGCCGTTCCAGTCGGACTTGAAGACACCTTCGAGGTTGCCCTGGGTGCGGTTGAACACGTAGCCGCTGCCGTAGAACCCGTCGGCGGTGGCGGTCAGCGACATGATGGAGGAGTTGCTCTGTGCGTCACGGACCAGGCCGTTGACGGCGAAGGGGAGCAGGTTGGTCGTTCCGGTGTTGGAGTCCACCGCGACCAGCCCGTAGCCCGGGTTGCCTGAGCCGTTCATGGTGGTGAAGCTGCCACCCAGGATGACCTTGGAGCCGTCGGGGGAGACGACGATCTGCTTGACCGTCCCGTCGGTGCTCTTGACCGGCGCCCAGGCCAGCAGATCGCCGGCGGTCGCGGTCACGGCCGAGATGCCGTTCCGCGCGACCCCGCGGGTGGTGGAGAAGATGCCGGCGAGGTAGACCTGGGTGGCGGTGGCGTAGATGCCGTTCACCGTCGAGTTCGTGGACGCTGCGAACCCGGTGATCAGTGCACCCGTAGCGGTGTTGAAGGCTGCGATGCGGTTCCTGGTCACGTCAGCCGTCGCGTCGTCGTACTGCATGGTGGTGAACTGACCACCGACGTAGAGCTTGGAGCCGTCGGGGGAGGCCGCCAGGGCACGGACCACAGCGTTCGGGTTGGGGGCGAAGCTCGTCACCAGGTTTCCGGTGTTCAGGTCGTAGGCCAACAGGTTCTTGCGGGTGACCGTCTGGGTGCCGACAGCCGCGCCGGCCGGACGAGCGGTCTGGAAGTCGCCTCCGACGTAGACGGTGTTGCCGATGACCACCTGAGCCCAGACCACGCCGTCGATCTGGACCGTGGGCAACGCGTCCGAGGACATGGTGGTGGGAACGCTCGCGTCGGGCGGGGCGGTGTCGGCGAACGCTGTGGACCCGGGACCGGCTGGTGCGACGAGCGCCAGAGCCAGCAACGCTGTCCCCAGCAGGGTCACCAGTAGGTTCCGGCCCGTGCTCCATGATGTGGACGTGGCGGTATGCCAGCGCAGTGTGTGTTGCATGGATGGGGCCCCTCGGTGCCTGAAACGTGGAAGAGGGGACTGATCGTGGTCTGATACGTGGTTGGTCGAGACCGATGCTGCGTGATGCGTGGCCTTGCCGACGTGCCGCCCCCCCAGACGGACACCCCAAGCATAAGGACTCCGTCGGGACGCGCCAACCTGCGTGATGTAACGGTGATCATTTCGTGACCATAAACCGGTTCGACCGCGTTGATCTCGGAGGAGACTGACGACCTTTGTGACGAACGCAACTCGCCGGCGGGGCCAGTGCTCACCCGAGGTGAACTCACGGTGCCGCTGTCTCGTCTTCAGAATGGTAGGAGAATCGAGTCAGGTGAAAGGAGGACGGCTTCGTGGTCGGTGGGCAGAAGGAAGCCGCCCTGCAGACGCTGCACGACCGCCATGCGGCCGAGCTGTGGCGTTTTGCCCTGCGCCTGACCCACGACCGTCAGCTGGCCGAGGACGTGGTCCAGGAAGTGCTGCTCAAGGCGTGGAAGGATCCCGGACTGGTCGGCCGGGACGACGCCGCCGCCCGCGCCTGGCTGTTCACCGCCTCACGCAACCTGATCATCGACCGCTGGCGCAGTGCAGCCTCACGGCACGAGCTGCGGACCGGTGAGCCGCCCGACCAGTCGCAGCAGGACGCGACGAACCTGGTGCTCGACCGCTGGCTGATCGCCGAGGCCTTCAGCGGGTTGTCGGCGGAGCATCGGGCCGTGATCAGCGCGGCGTACTACGAAGGGCGAACGGTGGCCGACATCGCCGGTCGGCTGCAGATACCGGAAGGCACCGTCAAGTCACGCCTGCACTACGGACTTCGCACCTTGAAGCTCATCCTGCAGGAGAAGGGAGTGACTCGGCCATGACTGCCTCCGACAGGTCACCTTCGGAATCTTTTGCCGGCGAGCCCCTGTGGCCCGACCCCTATCGTGAGTGGGATGCGGCGTACGTGTTGGGCTCCCTCTCCCCGGCGGAACGCCGAGAGTACGAAGAGCATCTGGCCAGCTGCGCCGGGTGCCGCTCGGCCATCGCCGAGCTGGCGGGGATGCCTGGTCTGCTGGGCCAGATCCCCACCGACGATGCGGCCGTGATGGTGGCGTCGACGACCGGCCCTGCAGCCGCTGAGGCTCCGCCGGAGACACCCGATCTGCTCCAGACCGCGGTACCGCCCAGGTTGCTGCCGCAGGTCGTCAGCCTTCGCGACCGGCAGCGTCGCCTCGTCACGGCCGTGGTCGCCCTGGCGGCTGCCTTCGTCCTGCTGGCCGGCGTCGTGGGGGTGGCTGCCGTGCGCGGATCGTTCACGGTGGACCGGCCGTCGTCCAGTGCGCCGCTGAGGCTGGCTTTTGCCAACGTCGTTCCGTCGGGCATCACCGCCATCGTCACCCTGGTCCCGGTGGCCGACGGCACCGAGCTCGAGGTCGAATGCCAGTACGCCAATGAGTACGCCGCGGTCGAGACCGGCCGCCGCTACAACATCTTCGTCAACGATCGCTCCGGCCGAGCCACCCAGGTCAAGTCCTGGGTGGCCAAGCCCAACAAGGTCAACACCCCCAGCGCGCACTCGCCGCTGCCGGTGTCCAAGATCGCCTCGGTGGAGATCCGTCCCGACGGGTCCGACCAGGCGTGGTTGCGGGCCGAGCTGCGCTGAGGGGCCCTCAGTGCAGCTCGGTCGCTCGGCGGCCACATGAGCCCTAGACGCCGCCGAGGGTGCGATCGTGCTTGCGGATGTAGACCGCGGCGTGAGGTAACGGCTCCTTCACGCCCGACTCACGCTCCGGCCACCCGGGCTGTGAGGTTGGCGCAACGTGTTCGTGAGGTCCAGCATGTTGTCGAGCCGTCTTTTCGGACAGGGAGCGGAGGGGTCATGGAACCGAAGGTGACCGAGCGGGGCGAACAGCCTTACGTGGCGATCAGGTCGATGGTCACGATGCAGCAGTTGGGGGAGCGCCTGCCACCCCTCACCCCGCAGGTTTACGCCTGGTTGGACGCACGGGGTGTGGATTCCACCGGGCCGTCCTTCTGGAAGTACAACGTCATCGACATGGACGCGTTGCTCGAGGTGGAGGTGGGGGTCCCGGTGGCCGCGCCCCAGGTCGGCGACGACCGGGTGCTGTCTGCGGTACTGCCGGCCGGTCGCTACGCCGAGGTGCTGCACGTCGGGCACCCTGACTCGCTGGAGCGGGCCACGGCTCAGCTGCTCGGCTGGGCCGAGCGCGAGGGACTGCTCTGGGACGTCAGCGATGAAGGGGCCGAGGAGCGATGGACCGCTCGGCTGGAGGAGTACCTCGACGGTCCCGAGGAGCCCGACCTGAACAAGTGGCGGACGAATCTGATCTTCAAGCTCGCTGACTAGCTGTAATGCCCAGGCAGGTTGGTTAAGCGGGTGATGGGTGCGACCTTGCCGATCGCGGTGTGGAGTCTGTGGTGATTGTATTGGTGGAGCCAGGCGGGGAGGGCTTCACGGCGGGCGGTTTCGGAGTCGTAGAACCGTTTGA
>JBBRYD010000079.1:0-16624 GCA_038238065.1 Propionibacteriales bacterium
CCGAACATGATCTCGTCCCAGCTGGGGACGGCTGCGCGTTTACGCTTGCCCGCCGGACGCGGTGCGGGCTGCGCCGCCTCGCGTTCCTCCTCGAGAGCGGCAGCCTCCTCGGCTCGGTCCTCGCCGTCGACGACCGGGTCCGCGGGGGCGGGCCTGTCGGTCCCGTGCGGAACGGTCCTGCCGGCCTTGGTCCGCTGTGGGTGGGTCGGGTCGTCGGCCGGGTCGGCGAAGACGGACGCTCGGGCCACCGAGCCGTCGGCTGACGGATCCTCGACGGGCTGGTCGTCGCTGTCCTCCGGACTCGGCTCGACCGGATAGTCGACCACGATGCCGGGCTCCCAGCCACGGTTGTCGGTCTCCGGCACGGCGCTGGCGTCGCTGGGGCCGCCGGGTGGGATCTCCTCGTGGCCCGGCTGCTGACCGAACCTGTCGCCACTGGGCACCGGGTCCGGGACGGCATGGAGGTCGCTGACGCTCGCGAGCCGGGTCATGTCTCCCCAGGACTCCTCCTGCCCGGATGCAGCTTCGTCGGCAGCCCCGTCGGGTTGGATCGCCCGGACCAGGGCCAGCTCGTCGCTGAGGTCCAGCGTGGGCTCGGTGTCCGGTTCCGGGTCGCCGTCGGGGACGGGACGGCGACGACCGGGCTGCGGCCCCTTGACCGCTGACTGCTCGCCGAGCACCCACCGCGCCTCGTCGTTCCCGGCGACCGAGAAGCGTCCCTGCAGGTCGAACAGGAAGACGGCCTGCCGGCCGTTCTCGCCGGAACGGTAGTCGGCGCTGACCGACCAGCGTCCGTCGTCGCGACGATAGGAGTCCCAGTCGACCGTGTCGATATCCACGCCGCGCTTCTGCAGGCGTTCGGTCAACGCGACCCGGAGCAGGCGATGACCCGAGGTCTCACCGTTGCGACGCACCGACGAGCCCATGGCGAGCAGGGCGACGTGTTCGCGCTCCGCCAGCACCGGGGCGGCGAACCGCTCCACCCGGTCGAGCGGTATGCCGGCCACCCGCCCGACCTCCTCGAGCGAATCCCCCGATCGGATCCGGGACTGGATGTCACGGGGGCCCAGTGCGTTTTCCATCTCGATCTCCAGTTGCCCGAGTCGGGGTCGGTCGCCTCGCAGCGTCGCGTGCAGTCGGTCGTCGACCGGAATAGCCAGCTCCTCACCGCTCGGGGTCGCGACGATCAGGGACATGCCGTCCTGGCTGAGTCCCACAGGTCGCGCGGTGCGCATCGAGTCGGCCGCTCCTCTGATTGATTCCTGCCCGACAACCTACTCTGTCGGACCCTGGCCGGCGGCACAGGCGGGCGGGTCAGGTGCCGATCCGACGCCGGCACATCGTGCAGCCCTCCTTACGCCGTGGTCCCCGTCGACACGCTTGTGTCCAGTCGTACTGTCGGCACATGACGAGCGACGCAGCACTGACTGCGAACACCGAGGCTCGACCGGCCACCTTGGGCCGGCTGCGGGCTGCTGGATACGAGGCGCGAAGCACCAAGGACGAGATTCGCGAAAACCTGTTGAGCCGGCTGCGAGCCGGCGAGGACGCGTTCCCCGGCATCGTCGGGTTCGACGACACCGTGCTGCCCGAGCTGGAGGCCGCCCTGCTGGCCGGTCACGACATGGTGCTGCTCGGCGAGCGCGGCCAGGGCAAGACCCGCATCATGCGGACCCTGAACGGACTGTTGGACGAGTGGAGCCCAGAAGTCGAGGGCTGCGAGATCCACGACGACCCGATGCATCCCGTCTGCGTCCGGTGCCTGCGGCTGCTGGAGGAGCTGGGCGATGAGCTGCCGGTGGCCTGGCGGCCACGCGACGATCGGTATACCGAGAAGCTGGCCACCCCCGACACGTCCGTGGGTGACCTGATCGGCGACGTGGACCCGGTCAAGGTGGCCCAGGGTCGCACCCTCGGCGACCCGGAGACCGTGCACTACGGGCTGGTGCCGCGGGCCAACCGGGGGGTGTTCGGGCTCAACGAGCTCCCCGACCTGGCCGAACGTATCCAGGTGGCGCTGTTCAACGTGCTGGAGGAGCGCGACATCCAGGTGCGCGGGTACTCGCTGAGGCTGCCGCTGGACATCTTCCTGGTGGCCACGGCCAACCCGGAGGACTACACCAACCGTGGCCGGATCATCACCCCGCTGAAGGACCGGTTCGGGGCCGAGATCCGCACCCACTACCTGGCCGATGTGGACGACGAGGTGGCGCTGCTGCGACAGGAGGCCGACGTGGTCGCCGAGGTGGGCGACCATCTGCTCGAGGTGCTGGCCCGCTTCACCCAGAACCTGCGTGAGTCGTCCTCGGTGGATCAGCGGTCGGGGGTCTCGGCCCGGTTCGCGATCGCGGCAGCCGAGGGGATCGCGGCATCGGCGCTCCGCCGCGCGGCTCGCACCGGTGACCCGGAGGCCGTAGCCCGGGTCTGCGACCTGCCGGTGGTGATCCCGACCCTGCTCGGCAAGATCGAGTTCGAGATGGGTGAGGAGGGGCGGGAGCGCGCCGTCCTCGACCACCTGCTCCGGCTGGCTATCGCCACCACCTTCCGGGAGCGTCTGGCTGGGCTCGACCTGTCGGGCTTCACGGCCGTGTTCGCCGAGGGCGGGATCGTGGAGACCGGGGAGCTCGTCCCGGCGACGGAGCTGCTGGCGCAGCTCGGTAGCGTGCCCGGACTGTCCAAGGTGCTCGACCGGCTCGGCTTCGACGACGCGGCGACCCGGGGCGAGGTCGCGGCGGCTGTCGAGTTCACGCTCGAGGGGCTGCATCTGACGCGGCGGATCGAGAAGGAAACCGTCGACGGCCGCACGGTCTACGGAGCGAGCTAGCCATGAGCGCCGACCCGCACGACCCCGAACCGGTGGATCCCGAAGGCCGAGGCAAGGATCCCCGCTGGCGGGCGCACCACCGGGTGCGTTACGGACCCTGGCGGGGCGGCCCGGACCCGCTGGCCCCGCCGTACGACGTCCGCGCGGCGATCGACCAGATCGGCAACGAGGTGCTGGCCGACGGCAACGTCCGAGACGCCTTGCGTGAGATGCTGCGACGCGGCGTGGACGGTCGCGGCGGGCTGGACCGACTCGCTGACCGGATCCGCAAGCTGAGGGCCCAGGCTCGTCGGCGTGGTGACCTCGGCGGCACCCTCGACCAGGTGCGGTCCGCCCTGGACCAAGCGCTGGCCGCCGAGCGGGACACGCTGGCCGGCCAGGAGACCGATGACGCCCGGTTGGCCGAGATGGAGCTGGACACGCTGCCCGATGACGTGGCCGGCGCCGTGCGGGCGTTGGACACGTACGACTGGCAGTCCGAGGAGGCGAGGGCGACCTACGGGGCCATCCAGAACATGCTCCGGCGCGAGGTGCTGGACGCCCAGTTCGCGGGGATGAAGCAGGCGTTGGAGTCCCCCGACCCGGAGGTGATGGCCCGGATCAAGGACATGCTGGCGGACCTGAACTCGCTGCTGGCCTCCCATGCCCGGCAGGAGGATACGACCGACCAGTTCGCGGATTTCATGGACAAGCACGGGGAGTTCTTCCCGGAGCAGCCCGAGACGATCGAGGAGCTGATCGACGCGCTCGCCCGCCGGCAGGCCGCAGCCCAGCGGATGATGCAGTCGTTGAGCCCTGAACAGCGCGAGCAGATGGCGCAGCTGATGAGCCAGGCCCTGCAGGACGCCGACCTGGCCTCGGAGATGGCGCAGCTGGGCGACACCCTGCGCTCGTTGCGCCCGGGTTTGGACCGGGACTCCGGTGTGGGGATGCGGCCGGGTGGGGAGTCGCTGGGCTACAGCGAGGCGGTCGAGGCGGTGGCCGAGCTCGCCGATCTCGAGGCGCTGGAGGCTCAGCTGTCCCAGGGCGATCCCGGCACCACGCTGGACGACGTGGACGTGGACATGCTGGAGAAGCGTCTCGGACATGAGGCGGTCCGGGACCTGCAGGCGCTGCGTGACCTCGAGCGCGAGCTGGAGCAGCAGGGTTATCTGACCCGGGGTGATGACGGGCTGAGGCTGACCCCCCGAGCAGTGCGTCGGCTCGGGCAGACCGCGCTGAAGCGGGTCTTCGACCAGCTCGAGGCCACGGGCAACGGGGACCATTCAGACCATCGGACCGGAGCGGCCGACGAGGCGACCGGCCTGACCCGGCAGTGGGTGTTCGGGGACGAGCTGCCGATCGACGCTCCCCGGACGGTGGCCAACGCCCTGCGCCGCGCAGGGCTGGCCGACGGCGGCGTCGACCTGGAGGTCGAGGACTTCGAGGTCAGCGAGACCGAGCGTCGGACCAGCGCGGCGGTCGCGCTGTGCGTCGACCTGTCGTTCTCGATGGTGCAGGACGGCCGTTGGGGTCCGATGAAGCAGACGGCCCTGGCTCTGAACCATCTGATCGAGACGCGGTTCCGTCAGGACGCGCTACAGGTGATCGGCTTCAACCGGCACGCCGTGAAGCTGTCCCCGGTGCAGCTCGCCGAAGCTGAACCCGACTACGTCCAGGGCACCAACCTGCAGCACGCGTTGATCCTGGCCGCTCGACACCTGCGCCGCCACCCGGACGCTGAGCCTGTGGTGCTGATCGTGACCGACGGCGAGCCGACCGCGCACATCACCCGTGACGGGGAGGCCTTCTTCCGCTGGCCGACCACGATGGAGACTCTGCGGGCCACCATCGCCCAGGTCGACGAGCTGGCGCGGTACGGGGCGACGATCAACACCTTCATGCTGGGTGACGACGAGGGGTTGGCCCGGTTCGTCGACGCCATCGCTCGTCGCTCGGCCGGCAGGGTGTTCACCCCGGACATCGGCCGACTGGGTGAGTACGTGGTCTCGGACTACATCCGGGCCCGGCGCGGCCGCCGCTGAGGCTGGTGGGGCCTCAGACGTCGGCCACCTGCGGCGCCACCTCGGTGCCGAGCAGCTCGATGCCGCGCAGCAGATCTCCGTGGCCGAGCCGCGGGTTGGTCATCTGCAGCGACACCCGGTCGACGCCGCCCAGCTGCTCCGACACACGACGTAGCTTGGTGGCGATCGTGTCCGGGTCACCCATGAAGAAGGCGCCGTTCGGACCGCTGGTGGCGTCGAACTGGGCCCTGGTCGGCGGTGCGAAACCGCGCTCTCGGGACACCGAGGTGAACATCTGGTGCCAGCCCGGGTAGATCGTATCCGCGGCGGCGCGGAGGCTGTCGCCGACGAAGCCGAAGACGTGCAGTCCGACCTGGAGAGCCTCCGGCGGATGACCCGCCTCGGCGCCCGCGCGGCGGTACAGGTCCACCAACGGCGCGAACTGACGCGGTTCTCCACCGATGATCGCGACCATGAGCGGCAGGCCGAGCAGGCCGGCCCGGACGAACGACTCAGGCGTCCCCCCGACCCCGACCCAGATCGGCAACGGGTTCTGGGCCGGCCGTGGGTAGACGCCCTGCCCGGTGAGCGCCGGGCGGTGTCGACCCGACCAGGTGACGTGGGCGGAGTCGCGGATCTTCAGCAGCAGCTCGAGCTTCTCGGCGAACAGGGTGTCGTAGTCGGCGAGGTCCAGCCCGAACAGGGGGAAAGCTTCAGTGAACGACCCGCGTCCGACGACGAGGTCGATCCGACCTTTGGCGATGAGATCGAGTGTGGCGAACTGCTGGAAGACCCGGACCGGGTCGGCGGCGCTGAGCACGGTGACCGCGCTGCCGAGCCGGATACGGGAGGTGCGAGCCGCCGCAGCGCCGAGGATCACCGGTGGTGCGGAGTCGTAGTACTCCTCCCGGTGGTGCTCGCCGATCCCGAACGAGTACAGACCCGAGGCGTCCGCCAGAGTGATCTCCTCCAACAGGTGCTCGATGCGTTCCTCGGGACCGATGACCCGCTCCGTCGAGGGATCGGTCACCGCCGAGACGAAGCTGTCGACGCCGACGTGCATGGTGGGTTCTCCTGTCTTTGTGGCCGTAGCCGGAGCCGCGAGTATGTCGTGGTTGTTGAACCTTCAACCACCTAGAAGAGAATCTCATTCCGGCCGGGTCACTGCGGTAGACGCACTGTCGCCTCGGAGGGTCCCAGCCACCGGCTGAGGATGTCGTCGGCGATCTCGCCGATGTCGGCTCGAGTCGCGTCCAGGACGAAGTCGTCGGGCTGGACCCGGTCGAGAATCTCAGCGAGCTCCCGGGAGCGCCGAAGGTGCCACGCCAACCCGTCCGGGTCACCCGCATGCCGGTGGACCAGCCGCTCGGACACCACAGCGTGGTCGGCGCGGAGCCGGCACACGATGAGGGGCATCTGCACCGACTCGGCGTACCGGGTCCGCTCGTCCCGGCTCTCCAGCACGCCGGCCAGCACCACGTGACGTGCGCCCGCCTCGACGCCGTGACGAGTCACCGACGCGAGGTTGCGCAGCGTCAGCTCGAGGTGGAACGGATCGTCGGACGGTGACGGCCAGATGTCGCGCAGCCCGTCCAGGTCGATCACCAGACCGGGCAGCCCGCGATCGGCGAGCCGACGCCCCAGCGCAGCGGCTACTGACGTGTTCCCCACACCGACGGTGCCGTTGACCAGCAGCGCTTGCATACTGTGGTCAGCCGACATGGTGGCACCGTACCTGTCCATCTAGTTACGCGGCCACGATTGGTATGACACGGATCTGAACGACGCGACCGTTCCTGACCATTCTCTCTGAGACTACGATCGCGCAATGGCAGCGTTCGTGTCCGGTCGCCAGCTCAGTAGGCGCTTCTACGAGGAACAGGTCCGCCCCGCGCTGGACTCCGGCTACTCCGGTTTGCCCTACAGCGCAGCGCTCCTGGGTCGCGGCTCAGAAGTTCTCGGCTTCGACGACGAGATGTCCAGAGATCACAACTGGGAACCGCGCGTGCTGCTCTTCTTGCGCGAGTCCGATCAGGCTGGTTTCGGCGGACCCTTGGAGCGATCCCTGAAGGACGCGCTGCCCGCCCGATTCGAGGGCTATCCGACCCAGTTCACCGTCTCGACCCTGCGCACCTACGTGGTGGAGCACCTCGATCTCGACATCGATGGGGAGATCGAAGCGCGTGATTGGCTGACGCTGCCCGAACAGCGGCTCCGCATGGTCACGGCCGGAGCTGTGTTTCACGACGAGGTCGGGTTACAGGCCCTGCGTGACCGCTTGGCCTACTACCCGCGAGACGTGTGGCTGTACCTGTTGATCGCCGCCTGGTGGCGGGTGCACCCTGAAGCCAACCTGATGGGTCGGGCCGGATTCGTCGGAGACGAGCTCGGTTCTTCAGTGATCGCCACGCAGCTCGTCCGCGATCTCATGCATCTGTGCTTCTTGTTGGAGAAGCAGTACGCGCCCTACTCGAAGTGGTTCGGGACTGCCTTCTCCCAGCTGGAGTGCGCCTCGACCCTTGGCCCACTCCTGCACGCCGTCGTGCGGGCAGACGCCTGGTCACAGCGTCAGGACGCACTGGCCGACGCCTACCGTTCGGTGGCCGACCTGCACAACACCCTCCGGATCACGCCACCGGTGGAGATCGAGGCGCAGCGGATGTGGAACGGACCCTTCACCGTTCCTTGGGGCAACTTCCCTGAAATGTTGAGGGCTCAGATACTGGACCCAGCCGTGCAGCGCATCGCGGACCAGTACCCAACCGGCGGCATCGACCAGGTGCGAGAGATTCTGTGGGGTCCGCACTCGCGTCGCAGTTTGCTTCGCCTGTTCGACTGATGGCCTGGTCACTGGTCGTCGGTCAACGGGACCCGGCCACCAAGGCAGTTCTTCACCAGTGGTCGCGCACCCAGGCTATTTCGGCCGCCTCCCGATCAAGGGCACCATCGCCCACCCATGTGCGTTGCGGCTCCTGACCCGCCTGCGCGAGGCTGCGCATCAGCTCTGACGTGGCTTGCATCCTGGCCACGACTGCGTCGGACACATCGAAACGGGGGAGGCCGCCGTAGGCGTCCACGAAGGCCCGCACGCGTTCCCGGCGGTTCGGGATGGCCGGGAAGTGGTGCCAGTCGAGCACGAACTCGTCGCGGCGTAGGGGCCCGAACCACCGCAGGGCATAGGCGACGTCATCCAATCGTGGTGCCGGGTGCAGATAGTCCCAGTCGATGAGCCCGACAGCTTCTTGGTCTCGCCAGACGAAGTTCCACGGACCGGGGTCACCGTGGCAGAACACAACATCGTCGCCCGCTACGGGTGGCGCGCCCCAGCCGGCCGTCGGGGGAGGAGTCCAGTCTCGCCCGGCGTCGTGAACTGTGCGCAACAAGCGAGCGGCGGAGACGAGTCCCTGCTCGGTGTGCTGGTGATACCACCCGTCACCCCCCGAGGCCCCCTCGAGGTAGTGCAGCGTCTCCACCCCGTCACGGATCGTGATGGGTTCTGGAACGCAACGAAGTCCCTTGCGCCGGAGGTGACCGAGGTAGCTGTGGACGGTTTGACTCACTTCGGACGCCGGACGGGTGACGACGTCCTCGTCGATCCTCACGGGATGAAACTCAGCGTTCGCGCCTGTGGCCCGCCCAGCTGCCTCCATCGCCTCCCGCGCGTCGGTCACCAGTTGACCTTCGCACGCTCAGTGACCGGCAGCAACCGTGCCGGTCGGTCTATCGAGCACGAAGGCTCCTGCTCATGGGGTGTGAGTCAGCGGATGAGACAGAACGGGTGACCGGCTGGGTCGAGGAAGACCCGGAAGTTGCCGTCGGTCGACGGCTGTTGCTCGGCGCGGATGGCGCCGAGCTCCAGGATGCGGGGCTCTGCGGCATCGATATCGCCGACGGAGAAGTCCAGATGGAACTGCTGCGGATGCGTGCCGCCAGGCCAGGTGGGTGCCACCCAGTCATCGATGCGTTGGAAAGCCAGGGTGGCGTGGCCCTCGGGATGGCCCGGGCTGATCCCGCCGCCGGGGGGCACCAGGGTGGCCCAGTCGCGGTTCGAACCATCCTCGAGGTCCCAACCCAACACCTGGGAGTAGAACCGGCCCAGCTGCTCGGCGTCAGGACAGTCCACGACGATCAGGTCCAGCAGCGGGGAGTGCGCAGCGCTGAGGTCAGTCGATACATCAGTCATGGTCAGCACGGTATGGGGTGATGCGGACATTCCACGTCCGGAATAGGGCAGTAGGTGTCGTCGGCGCCGTGGTAACGGGGGAGCTGTCGCTGACCGGGAGGAGGCTAACGGGACGCGATCGTCGTGGTCATCACGCAGTTGCCTGCGCCTTTGGGTCGCTGGTAGGCGAAGCCGAGCCGTTCGTACATGGTGCGGGTGGCGTTGTAGAGGAACGACGATGAGATCTTCTTCTCCGGCGGCAGGTCGTGGGGGTACGCCTCGACGAGACCACCGCCTGTCTCCGCGATCAGCGCCAGCGCACCTCGGACGGCGACCGCCGCCATACCCTGGCGGCGGAAGCGACGATCGACGAAGAGGCAGGTGATCCGGTAGTCGGGGACCTGCGTGGTCTCCAGTTCCCACTGCTTGCGGTGGTGGATGTTCGGTAGCTCCTCGACCGGTCCGTACTCGGCCCAGGCGATCGCCTCGTCCCCTGCGAACACCAGTGCGGCATGGGCTCGCTCGTGAGCGACCAGCTGGTGCTTGAGTTATCGGTTGCCGAGCTCAGCCCGCTCGGGCGGGTCCGGATAGCAATGGAACCAGATGCACCAACACCCGCCGAAGACTCCGTTGTGGCGCCCGGCGAGGTCGGCGAAGGCCGGCCACGTCTCTTCGCTCAGTGCCCGGATCGAATGGCCGTCGACCGTAAGCTCAACGCTGCCCATGCCGAGGAACCTAGACCCCAGGGCCGGACACCGCCCAGTGCGCTCTACGTCACGGCCGACGTGGAGCAGGTAACCGTACGCAGAAACGCCCGCGTCGCCGCGTTGAACTCCGCGGGCGCCTCGACGTTGACCGCGTGCCCAGCGTCGGGCAGCACGACCAGCCTCGACCCCGGGATGGCTGTGTGCAGCTGGGCCGCTACAGCAGCCGGTGCCCGCTGGTCGGCGTCGCCGTAGACGAGCAGGACAGGCACCGTGATCGTCGGCAACATCCCCCGCAAGTCGGCGGAGGAGATGGCAAGGACGAGGTGTCGCGCCGCCGACGGCCGGACGTCGCGGAGGATCGCCATCGACGCGTCCATCAGGTCGGCCGGAGCCTCGGCTCCGTGGACCGTGAAGAGGAACGCCGGACCCCACTCCTCGACCGGCCGATCCAGGGTCTCCAGCACCACCCGCGTCCGGGACTCCACCTCCTCGGGCGGAAGCGATCCGGACCACCCAGCGTAGGCACCAACAAGGACGAGGCTCCGCACCGTCTGTGGATGCTCGCGATACAGGGCGAGCGCCAGGACAGATCCAAGGGACAGGCCGATGACGTGGGCCGACGTGACCCCGAGGGCGTCGAGCATCCCCGCAAGGACGTGAGCGTGATCGGCGAGACCGAATTCCTCCGGCGGGTCGGCCGAGCCGCCGCAGCCCAAGACGTCGACGGCGATCACGTCGTAGTCACTCGACAGGTCCTCGATCTGCGGGCCCCACTCACGCGAGTCGCTCATCCCGCCGTGAACCAGCAGTACCGGCTCGCCATGCCCACGCCGGCGCAGCGCGATCTGCAGGCCATCGACGATCACCAACTCGAGCATGTGGCGTTCCTTCCCCTCCCAGAATGCCGCCTGGCGCGACCGCTGGCCAGACCCGGATCCCGTGCCGCTGAACCTTCGTGGGGTTGCCCTGGACCTGCTGGGACCGGTAGCGCAGCGGGGTCACCAGGGCCCGGCCTCACTTCAGGTGCCGGGTGAAGAAGCGGGCTCCGTCGTCCTCCTCGAACCAGGGGGTACCGGCGTGCCCGCCCAGATTGGCGTGCAGCGTCTTCTCCCGGGAGCCGAAGGCGTCGAACAGGTCCAGGATCGGCTGCCGTTCCATTCCTTCGTCATCCCACTGCAGCAGAAACTGCAACGGGATGGTGACCTGCCGGGCCTCCTGACGCAAAGTGATGGGCACGAAACCCTGGCCGAAGAACAGGGCGGCCGAGATGCGCGGCTCGACCACCGCCAGCCGAATGCCGGTGGCGGTCATCCCCTCGTACCCGACGGGGCCGCCGATCTCGGGCAGCGATAGGAGGGCGTCCAGGGTGGTCCGCCATTCCGGGACCGCCCCTTCGACCAGCGGGAGGATGAAGGCGTCGACGATCTCGTCGACCGGCTCGCCAACCTCCATCGCTCGCCGGAGGTCGGCGCGGAACTGCTCATCGCCAGCGGAACGCGGCCGGTCACCGCACCCGGGAGCGTCGATGGCCGCCACCGCGAAGCCGTACTCCGCCGCGTAGTGCCGGGCCCGGGCCACCAGCCGCGGGAGCCGCTTGTGCAAACCACCGTTGTGGCCGCTCAGGATCAGTGGGGCCGGGGCAGATCCGGGCGTCCAGAGGACCCCGGGGACCTCGCCGAGGGTGAAATCGCGTTCGAGCACGCCGTCGTCGAGGCGTTGTTCGGAAGTGAATTGCATGGTCGTGCCTTTCGGGAGGGTCCTGGACGGCGCTCCCAGGCGCCTAGCGCCCGACCGTGATCCTGGAGGAGAGCACCCATTATCCACAATTTCGAACACGCGTACGATTCTGTCGGTGGCCTCCTCTAGAGTCGGAGTATGTCCCCACGGATAGTGCCTGAGTCGTCGATCGGCTGGGTGGAGCCGGTCGCTGCTGACGCTCGGGTGGCGGAGCTGGCTCAGGTGTTGACCATGTTGAGCTCCTGGGACGACCCGTCGCGGGCCGTCGATGCTGACGTGACCGATGCTGACCGGGTCGACCGGATCGCGGTGTTGGAGTGCGGGAACCACGTCCGCGAAATACCCGGCTGGCCAGAGCAACAGCCGCGGTGTCCAGTGAAAGTGGTCCACGACGGCCTCAGCGACCGACCCGACACCATCCAGGTCACCACCCCCACCGGACACACCTACCTGAGCCAAGCACCGCAGCCACCGTGAGGAGGGGCCGCCTTGATGGCGTCGGCCTCACCGGCCGGCACGCCGGCGGGCGGCCCCCAACACGGCCCGGACCGTGAGGCCTATGGCCAGTCCCCAGAACGCGGAGCCGATGCCCAGCAGAGTGAGGCCGGACGCCGTGGCGACCACTGTGATGACCGCGGGGACCCGGTCTTCCAGCTCGGTCAGCGCCTGATGCAGGGCATTACCGAGCGTGCCGATCAGGGCCAGTGCGGCCACGGTGATGATCAGGCCGGCCGGAGCGTTGGTCAGCACGAAAGCGGCGGCCGTGGACAGCAGGCCGAGCAGCACGTACCAACCAGCGGCGCTGAAGGCGGCCAGCCAGCGCTTCTTCGGGTCCGGGTGAGCTTCCTCGGAGGCGGCCAGCGCGGCGGAGATCGCGGCGAGGTTGACGGCATGCCCACCGAACGGCGCGGCGGCGGCGGAGACCGCGGAGGTGACTAGCAGCGTCGAACGCCAGGGCACGGTGTAGCCGAACGTCTTCATCACCGCGACGCCTGGCGCATACTGCGAGGCGACGTTGACCAGGAACAACGGCACCGCCAGCCCGACGATGAACCGCCAGTCCAGCGTCGGCGTGGTCCAGCTCAGGTGCGGGACGAGGTCGGCGACGGCGGGGACACGGTCGGTGGTGACCCCGACGACCACGAGCGCCGCGACCAGCGCCAGCGGGACCGCCCAACGGCGGACGAACGCAAAGCCCAGCAGCCACACGACCAGGATCGGCAGCACGTAGAGCGGGGTCCGACCCAACGTCGTAAAAGCGCTGACGCAGATGGGGATCAGGACCCCGGCCAGCATGGCGTTGGCGATGGAGGTCGGGATCGAGGCCATCACCCGGGCCAGCCACGGCCAGAGTCCGGTTAGGGCCGTCAGCAGTGCCACCACCAGGAACGCGCCGATCGCTGCCGACCAGTCACGGCTGTGCATCGTGGTGCCGGCCAGCAGGGCAGCACCCGGCGTCGACCAGGCCAGGGTGAGAGGCATCCGGTAGCGCAAGGTCAGGATGAGCATGCCCACCGCCATGGCGAGCAGCAGGACCAAGAGGCCCGAGGCCGCCTGCCGGGTGGTCGCGCCCTGGGCGGTCAGGCCGGTGAGCACCAGAGCGAACGATGAGGAGAAGCCGACCACCGCCGTCACCAGTCCGGCGAGGACCGCCGTGGACGTATGACCGGGAGCTACAGCAGCCACGGCTTCCGGTTGCCCGTCGATCAGCTCGGTCCCGACTGGTGCCGCCGGGCCAGCATTTCGAGCAGATAGGTCCCGTAACCCGACTTGGCCAGGGCGTTGGCCCGGGCGGCCAGCTCGTCGTCGGTCAGGAAGCCCTGGTGCCAGGCGGCCTCTTCGGGCGCGCCGACCTTGAGACCCTGCCGGGCCTCCAGGGTACGGACGAAGTTGTTGGCGTCGTTCAACGAGTCGAAGGTACCTGTGTCCAGCCAGGCGGTGCCCCGCGGCAAGACGCCGACCTGCAGCTTGCCCGCTTCGAGGTAAGCGCGGTTGACGTCGGTGATCTCGTACTCGCCGCGGGGGGACGGCTGCAGGTTGCGGGCGATCTCGATCACGTCGTTGTCGTAGAAGTAGAGTCCCGGCACCGCGTAGTTCGAGCGCGGTCGAGCAGGCTTCTCCTCCAGTGAGATGGCCTGGCCGGCGTCGTCGAACTCCACCACGCCGTAGGCTGACGGCTCGGCCACCCAGTACGCGAACACGGCGCCGCCGTCCACGTCGGAGAACCGCTGCAGCTGCGAGCCGAGGCCCTGGCCGTAAAAGATGTTGTCGCCCAGCACCAGGGCCACCTTGTCGGTGCCGATGAAGTCGGCCCCGATGACGAAAGCCTGCGCCAATCCGTCCGGCGACGGCTGAGTGGCGTAGGTGATGGAGATCCCGAACTGGGAACCGTCGCCCAGCAGCCGGACGAACCCGTCCACGTCGTGTGGGGTGGTGATCACCAGAACATCGCGGATACCGGCGAAGATCAGCGTCGACAGTGGGTAGTAGATCATCGGCTTGTCGTAGACGGGCACCAGCTGCTTGCTGATGCCCAGGGTGACCGGATGCAGTCTGGTCCCGGATCCGCCGGCGAGAATTATCCCTTGCATGGCGCTCAGTGTGGCACCCAGCGACACCGGCGGTGAATTCCCGCGGTGGGCCGCCGCCGCGTCAAGTTCAGCGGCCGGCGATCGGTTCCCTAAGATATCCGTCATGGCTAGATACCTGGTGACCGGCGGAGCGGGCTTCATCGGCTCCAATTTCGTTCGTCACCTGTTGGCGCACACCGACGACTCGGTCACGGTCCTCGATCTGCTGACCTACGCGGGCAACCGCCGCTCTTTCGAGGGACTACCCGAGGATCGTTTCCGCTTCGTCCAGGGTGACATCTGCGATGCCGCGCTGGTCGGCGAGCTGGTGGCGGGCCACGACCGCGTCGTCCACTTCGCTGCGGAGTCGCACAACGACAACTCGCTGCGGGACCCGTCGCCGTTCATCCAGACCAACCTGATCGGCACCTACACCCTGCTGGAGGCGGTCCGGCGGCACGAGACGCGCTACCACCACATCTCCACCGACGAGGTGTACGGCGACCTGGAGCTGGACGATCCGGAGCGCTTCACCGAGTCGACGCCGTACAACCCGTCCAGCCCGTACTCCTCCACCAAGGCCGGCTCCGACCTGCTGGTCCGGGCTTGGGTTCGGTCCTTCGGGGTCCAGGCCACCATCAGCAACTGCTCCAACAACTACGGGCCCTTCCAGCACGTGGAGAAGTTCATCCCACGCCAGATCACCAACGTGCTGGACGGTCACCGGCCCAAGCTCTACGGCGCAGGGGTCAACGTGCGCGACTGGATCCACGCCGACGACCACAGCGCAGCCGTGCTGAAGATCACCGAAGAGGGCAAGCTGGGCGAGACGTACCTAGTCGGGGCCGACGGGGAGAAGAACAACCAGGAGGTCGTGGAGACCATCCTGGAGCTGATGGGGCAGCCGGCCGACGCGTACGAGCACGTCACCGACCGAGTCGGGCACGACCTGCGCTACGCCATCGACTCGACCAAGCTCCGTACCGAGCTGGGCTGGCTGCCGCTGTACGAGGACTTCCGCTCGGGTCTGTCCGCGACGATCGACTGGTACCGCGAGCACCAGGACTGGTGGCGCGCCGGCAAGGCCGAGACCGAGGCCAAGTACGCCCAGCTCGGCCAGTAGGGGAAGGCGAGCATGAAGGTCTACGAGACCGCCGTCGACGGCCTGTTGGTCATCGAGCTGGACGTCCGGGAGGACAACCGGGGCTGGTTCAAGGAGAACTGGCAGCGCAGCAAGATGGCCGAGCTCGGCGTACCGGACTTCGGCCCGGTACAGAACAACGTGTCGTTCAACACGGCGGCCGGGGCCACCCGGGGCATCCACGCCGAGCCCTGGGACAAGTTCGTCTCGCTGGCCCGGGGACGCATCTTCGGGGCGTGGGTGGATCTGCGCCCGGGTCCCGGCTTCGGCACCACGTTCACCCTGGAGATGGGGGTCGGCACCGCGGTCTTCGTCCCCCGCGGCGTCGGCAACTCGTTCCAGACGCTGGAGGACGAGACTGCCTACTCCTACCTGGTCAACGACCACTGGAGCCTGGCCGGCAAGGCCTCGTACACGTTTGTGAACCTGGCCGACGAGACCCTGGCCATCGACTGGCCGATCCCACTGACTGAGGCTGAGCTCTCCGATGCCGACCGCACCCACCCGCGGCTGGCCCACGTGGTGCCGATGCCCGCCCGCAAGGTGCTGATCCTGGGTGCTGGCGGCCAGCTCGGGAGGGCGATGTCGGCCGCCCTGCCGGACGCGGTGGCGATGGGGCGCGACGAGCTGGACCTGACTGACCGGGCGGCGGTCGAGACGTTCGAGTGGAGCGGGTACGGGGTGGTCGTCAACGCGGCCGCCTACACGGCGGTGGACGCGGCCGAGACCGCCGAAGGTCGTCGGTCGGCCTGGGCGACGAACGTGACGGCGGTCGCGAACCTGGTGACGGCCGCCCGACGACACCGACTGACGGTGGTGCACGTGTCGTCGGACTACGTGTTCGACGGCACCGCGGAAACCCACGACGAGGACGAGCCTCTGTCCCCGATCGGGGTGTACGGCCAGACCAAGGCGGCCGGCGATGCGGTGCTGAGCCTGCTCGAGACGCATTACCTGATCCGGACCAGCTGGGTGATCGGGGACGGAAACAACTTCATCCGGACCATGGCGAACCTGGCCGACCGGGGGATCTCGCCGGGGGTGGTGGACGACCAGTACGGTCGGCTCACCTTCACCGACGAGCTCGTCAGGGCGGTGCAGCACCTGCTCGACGTGCGAGCCCCGTACGGGACCTACAACGTGAGCAACGCCGGTCCGCCGACCTCGTGGGCGGACATCGCGACGGCGGTCTTCGAGGCGCGTGGCCGGGACAGCGCCGACGTCGAACGGGTCTCGACTGAGGAGTACGGCACCGGCAAGGCGATGGCGCCGCGCCCCCGACACAGCGTGCTGAACCTGGACAAGATCACGGCCACCGGCTTCACGCCCGTGGACGCCGGGGTGTCGCTGAAGGAGTACCTGGCCGCGCTGCCTCCCGCCTGAGGTCGGCGGGTCAGGAGCGTTCCGGCTCCGGCTCCGACATCTCGCCCACCGGCTCGGGCGACCGTACGTAGAACGCCGCGATGACCAGCAGACCACC
>JBBRYD010000080.1:0-16472 GCA_038238065.1 Propionibacteriales bacterium
CGACCAGGGCGAGCAGCGCCAGCCCGGAGCGCGTGGGGGTCAAGCCGCTGACCATCTGGAGGTACGTCGGGAGGTAGCCGACGGTACCGAACGCGGCTACCGCGATCAGCAACCCGGCGACGGTGGTGGTGGCGAAGTTTCGGTCGGCGAAAATCCGTAGCGGGATCAGCGGCTCGACGGCGCGGCACTCGACGATGACGAAGGAGCCCGCAGCGACGAGGGCTACGCCGGCCACGAGCATGATGATCGGTGACGACCAGGCGTACTGAGTGCCACCCCAGGAGGCTAGCAGCACCACGGCGGTGACGGCCGCAGCCATGCTGGTGATCCCCCAGACGTCGACCGTGATCCGACCGGTGCGCCGATGGGTGACCGGGAGCAGGGTGGCGGCCAGCGTGATGGCGAGTCCGCCCAGCGGGAGGTTGATCCAGAACGCCCAGCGCCACCCCACACCGTCGGTCAGCCAGCCGCCGAGCAGGGGGCCCACCAGCGCGGACAGGGCGAACACCGCCCCGACCACACTCATGGACACCGCTCGATGACGAGCCGGGATCAGGTCGGCGACGATCGCCTGGACCAGGATCAGCAGACCGCCGCCGCCGAGACCCTGGACGACGCGGGCGACGATCAGCCAGGCCATGTCCGGCGACAGGCCACCGACCAGCGACCCCGCCACGAAGATCGACAGCGCCACCAGGAACAACGGTCGGCGACCGACCAGATCACCGAGCTTGCCGTAGATCGGCATCACCACCGTCGCCGCGAGCACGTACGCCGTGGTCACCCACAGCATCTGGTCGACCCCGTCCAGCTCGCCGACGATGGTCGGCAGGGCGGTGGAGAAGACGTTCTGGTCCAGCTCGGCCAGCAACAGGCCCATCATCAGGCCGACGAACAGGAGCTTGGTACGACGCCGCTCTGGCGCCACCGCCACCTGGGCGGAGCCTCGGACACCCGAACTCCGCTGCTGACGCGAGGCCTCCTCGACGGCAGCACTCACCGCGTGCTCTCAGCCATGACCGGGTGGGGCGAGGACGTGCTGGGCAAGGCTGGGTTCCGTTCGCTCGACGCAGGGAAGTGCTGACCGAACCGTTTCTCCTCGATCGGGTGAGCGGATGCGTCGGTGACGTAAGAATTTGCTGAACGGGGCTCAACCGAGAGCCAGTTCGAGCAGCCACACCCTCTTGTCGGATCCACATCCTCTATAGCGGGTGTGGATCCGAGGAAAGGGTGTGGCTGTGCTACCAGTCGCCGTCCGGCGCTAGACCTTGAGCTTGATCCGCCGCTGGGCCTCGCGGTGCGGGCGGTTCCCGACGATCGCCGCCGGGACGAGCACCGACTGGCGGAGCACACGGCCGCCCAGACTGGCGCCCAGGTCGGTGGTGGGCAGGCCGGGCAGTCCGTACAGGCGACGCGCCCACGGGGGTAGCATCGCCGCCGCCAGGCCCACGGCGCCGGCCCAGGCAGGTCGCGCCGGCGTGGCCAGGGCCACCCACCGCGGCATCGGTGGCGCGAACCCCCAGAGCACGTTGCGCAGCGCCACCGAGGTGACCCGGAGCTGCGGCCGGACGGCGGCGTAGTAGTCGGCGATCTCGGTCTCGCTGGCCGGCACCTGGTCGCGGTCGAGGCCCACGAGCTCCGCACTGGCGCGCATCTCGTCCACGTAGCGATCCGCGTCGCCGCGGCGCAGCCGCCCACCGCTGCGCCGGTACGTAGTCAGGAACGACTCCACCTCCGTGACGTGCACCCAGAGCAGCAGGTCGGGATCGTCGACCCGGTAGGTCATCCCCGATTCCGGTTCGACGCCGGGGGCCAGGCTGGCGTGCAGCTCCCGCAGCCGAGCACCTGCCGCCTGGGCCTCCTCGGTGGTGCCGTAGGTCACCGCGCTCAACCAGTCACCGGTACGCCGGAGACGCCCCCACGGATCGCCGCGGAAGAACGAGTTGTCGTCGAAGCCGGCCATCACCAGCGGGTGAGTGGCCTGGATGAGCAGCGCCCGGAAGCCCGCGACCAGCATGATCGGGTCGGCGTGGATCCGCCACGTCACCGAATCCGGCCCGAACAACCCCTCGTCCGGGTCGCGAGGTGTGCTGCGGTCCCTGGTCGTGCCCCCCATGTCCATGGAGCCAGTGTCCACGGGGCGCCGAATCGGGCCCCGACCTCAGAGGTAGGCCGGCACGCCGAGCATGTGGTCGACCGTGGTGAAGGTGTAGCCCTGATCGCGCAGCCGGTCGATCAGGGGACCGACGGCGCCGACACTCTCGGCTCGGGGTCCGCCACGCGCCTCCCGCCCGTCGTGGAAGATCAGCATCGACCCGGGCTCGGTACGGCGTAGGGCCCCAGCGGCCATCCACTCCCGGGGTGGCTGGAACACCTCGAGTGGATGACCGAAGGTGCCCGAGACGACCTGCAGCTGTTGCGAGGTGACGGTGTTCAGCACCCATGGCCAGTGACACAGCCACGGCGGACGGTACAGCCCTGGCACCACTCCGGCGATCCGGTGCAGCGCCTCCTGGGTCCGTTCGATCTCGTCTCGCTGCCTCGGCTCCCGGACGTAGCTGCGGAACGAGTGGCTGAAGCTGTGGTTGCCCAGCACATGCCCGCTGTCGACGACGCGTCGCGTGGTCGACGGGAACCTCTCGGCGCAGCGGCCGACCTGGAAGAAGGTGGCCCGGACGTCCCGCTGGTCCAAGGTGTCCAGCAGCTGGGAGGTGTACGGCTCGTTGGGTCCGTCGTCGAAGGTCAGGGCCACCGTCCGGGCGGTGGTGGTGCCGCGGTACGGGAACCGCCCGTAGAGCTGGGAGCGCGAGCCGAAGGCCGACCAGGCGCCGAGGGTGACGACCGCGCCGAACCCACCGCCGTCGGCCACCGCCGTGCGACCTCCCGCGTCATCCGGCGTCCTGCTGGTCGGGGCGGAGACGTCGAAGCGGCACTCCTGCACTGTAGCCATCCGCGGGCCGCCCTGGCCCGGATGAGACGATCGGGGCATGAAGCCCGCCATCCTCTTCACCGCGGCGGCCGGTAGCTACGTCGCGAACTGTGCGCTGGGTGTGGGGGTGGCGACTCGGGTGATCACCACGTCCAGAGCGCACTGGGTCCACCACGCCCTCTACATCTGCACCGCCACGCTCGCCGGCGCAGCCGCGAGCTCGGTGTTGTGGAGCCGCAGCCGAGCCGGTTGGTGGTTGCTGCCGGCCGCGGTACCGCTGGCCCTGATCCCTCGGATCAGCTCACACTCCCGCCGGCACATCGTGGTGGCGGTGAGCGCGGCCCCGTTCTTCGCTGCGGGCCTGGTCAGGGCCTGGCGGTAGCGATGGAGTTTCTCGACGTCGTCCGCCGGCGCAAGACCACCAACGGCCCATTCCTGCCCGATCCGGTGTCCGAGGAGCACCAGCGACTCCTGATGGAGGTGGCCGGTCGCGCTCCGTCGCAGCTCAACAGCCAGCCCTGGCGCTTCGTTTTGGTGGACGACCGACACACCATCGACCAGATCGCCACCATCAGTGGCGCCAGCATGACCGAGGCGATGTCCAACGGGACGTTCTTCGAGCGCTACAAGCCGTACTTCCGGTTCAGCGCCGCGGAGATGGAGGAGCGGCGCGACGGGATGTTGTTCGACAAGCTGCCCGCCCCGCTGCGGCCGTTCACCAAGCAGGTGTTCACCAAGCGCGGTCAGCTGCTGATGAACGGCCTACGGGTGCCGCAGACGCTGGGCGAGGAGAACCGTCGGCTGGTGGCCGGCTCGCCGCTGCTGATCGGAGTGATGCTGGACCGCACCGAATACCGGCCGGGAGAGCTGTCGTCCTTCTACTCGGTGTTCAGCATGGGCGCGGCGATGGAGAACGTGTGGCTGACCACGGTGGAGATCGGGATGGGCATCCAGTTCATCTCCTTCCCGATGGAGGTGCCCGGCGCCTGGGACGAGATCGTCGAGCTGCTGGCCGTGCCCGCCGAGCTCGAGCTGATGGCGGTCTACCGGCTCGGGTACCTGCCCGCCGAGCAGCGACGTCCCGCCATCGACTGGTCCAGCCACCAGCGCAGGGTCGCCTCCCAGTACGTCTTCCGTGGCACCTGCGCGACGCCGCAGACCGGCTGGGACGACCCGGCACGCTAGTCGATTCCAAGAAGTCGACGCTGGCCCACCTCAGGGCAGCCCGAGCAAGCCGCTGATCTCGGCTCGGAGCGCATCGAGCACACGCCGCGCCTCCGCCCGGGCTGCGGGCAGGTCCTGGCTGCGGTCGGCCGGGATCCGGGCCTCGAGATAGCACTTCAGCTTGGGTTCGGTGCCGGACGGTCGCACGACCACGGTCACCGAGGACCCCAGCAGCCGGATGCCGTCGGTGGGCGGCAGCTCGGGCGACCCGGTGCCGAGGTCGACCACGGTGATCGGCTGTCCGACCAGCGACGTCGGTGGCTGTTCGCGGAGCCGAGCCGTCGCCTCGCGGATCAGGCTCAGGTCAGCGACCCGGAACGCGAGCTGGTCGGTGGCGTGCACACCGTAGGTCCGGTCGATCTCGTCGAGCCGGTCCGCCAGCGTTCGACCCTGGGCCCGGAGCCCGGCCGCCAGGGCCAGCACCCTGACGAGCGCGGAGATGCCGTCCTTGTCGGGCACCGCCTCGGGGTCGACGCAGTAGCCGATGGCCTCCTCGTAGCCGAAGACGAGCCCCGGCACCCGGCCGATCCACTTGAACCCGGTCAGGGTGTGGACGAACGGTTGGGCGTGGGCGGCGGCCATCTCCGCCAGCAGCGAGCTGGAGACGATCGAGCACGCGTACGTCCCCTGGACGCCGCGGCGGAGCGCGTCGTCGGCCAGCAGCGCGCCCAGCTCGTCACCCCGGAGCATCCGCCAGGTTCCGTCCAGCGGCAGGGCGACGGCGCAGCGGTCGGCGTCCGGGTCGTTGGCTATGACCAGGTCCACCTGGTCGCGCTCGGCCAGGGCCAGCGCCAGGTCCATCGCACCCGGTTCCTCCGGGTTGGGGAAGGCCAGGGTGGGGAAGTCCGGATCGGGGTGCTGTTGCTCGGTCACCACGCTCGGGCTGGGGAAGCCGATCCGGTTGACCGCGGCGGCGACCACACTGGCGCCGACGCCGTGCATCGCGGTGTAGACCCAGGAGATCTGCCGCGGTGCATCCGGTGGCACCAGCGAGACGACCCGGTCGAGGTAGGCCTCCACCAGGGACTCGTCCAGCACGGTGAACGCCTCGGAGCGCGGCCGGTCGGCGAGCCGGACGGCCGCCACGTCGTGGATGTGCCGCGCGATCTCGGCGTCTGCGGGGGGCACGATCTGCGAGCCGTCGCCGAGGTACACCTTGTAGCCGTTGTCAGCCGCCGGGTTGTGCGAGGCGGTGACCACGACGCCGGCCACGCAACCGAGGTGCCGGATGCCGAAGGCCACCACCGGGGTGGGCAGCGCAGCCTCGGTCAGCAGCGCCGCCACCCCCGCGCCCGCCATCAGCTCGGCGGTGTCGCGGGCGAAGACGTCGGAGTTGTAGCGGGCGTCGTAGCCGATGATCACCGGCCCGTCGCCCGACCCGGTCGCCACCAGGTGGGCGGCGAGCCCGGCTGCCGCCTGACCGACCACCAGACGGTTCATCCGTTTCGGGCCGGGACCGAGTGCACCTCGCAGGCCGGCCGTTCCGAACTCCAGTCGACCGCCGAACGCGTCGGTCAGCTCGGCGCGGGCCGTCGGGTCGCCGGCCCGGGCGGCAGCCAGCAGCTGGTTGGTCTCGGTGACGGTGGCCGGGTCGGGGTCCTGGGTGCTCCAGGCGGCGATGGCGGCGACGAGTTCGGGGGGGACGGGCTCCGACGACGTCACAGCACGCCGGCCAGCCCGCTCAGCAGGCTGCGGAGCTGCGGCGCTGCGCCGACGCCGGCCGCCAGCACCTCGGTGTGATGCAGCTTCTCCGGCGAGATGCCGGCCGCCAGGTTGGTGACCAGGGAGATCCCCAGCACCTCCATCCGCGCCTCGCGGGCCGCGATGGCCTCCAGCGTGGTGGACATCCCGACCAGGTCGCCACCCAGGATGCCGGCCATCTTCACCTCGGCCGGCGTCTCGTACTGCGGCCCCCGGAACTGGACGTAGACACCCTCGGGCAGCGTCGGGTCCACGGTCCGCGCGAGGTCTCGCAGCCGTTGGGCGTAGGTGTCGGTCATGTCGATGAAGGTCGGGCCGACCAGCGGAGTGCTGGCGGTGAGGTTGATGTGGTCACGGATCAGCACCGTCCGTCCCGGTGCCCAGTCGCGGTTCAGTCCGCCACAGCCGTTGGTCAGCACGATGGTGCGGGCGCCCAGGGCCGCGGCCGTCCGGACGCCGTGCACCACGGCGGCGACCCCGCGCCCCTCGTAGAAGTGGGTACGGCCGGTGAAGATGGCGGCCAGCTTGTCGCGCGCCGCCCTGACCACACGCAGGTCCCCACCGTGTCCCTGCACCTGCGGCGGGGTGAAGCCGGTCAGGTCTCCCAGCGGGCAGACCCCCACGGTCTCGCCCATCGACTCGGCCGCGCCGGACCACCCGGAGCCGAGCACGAACGCCAGCTCGATCCGGGGGACACCGAACCGGCTGCGCACCTCCTCGGCCGCCGTGGCGGCCAGCTCGGCCGGCGTGAGCACCGGACCGGGCGTGGCCGAACTCGTCATCACTGGACCGCCTCGACGATCCGGATATCGCGTTCGGCGCCGTCGTCCAGGGCACGCAGCGCCTCCTGGTAGGGCTCACTGCGGTAGCCGGCGACGGCCGCCTCGACGCTGTCGAACTCGATCAGCACCGTGCGTTGCCTCGTCCCCAGCTCGAACGCCTCCGCCGCCACACCGCGGGCCACGAAGCGCCCGCCCGCGGCCAGGATCGCCGGTCCGGACAGCTCCACGTATCTGGCCAGCTTGTCCTCGTCGTGCACGACACGAAAGGTGTTGACCCAGTAGGCCTTGGGCATCTCGGCTGCTCCTTCTGTGCTGCGCGGCTACGGTGGCCGTCCCGGCGGGGATGGGTCACGGGGAGGTACAGCGGACCGGTCACCAGCCGCTGTTGCACGGTCGGCTGCGGAGCTCCTTGACGTAGTCGTCAGGGGCGCCGGCGACCTCGGCCGCGACGGACAGCAGCCCGATCGTGCGGGCGCTGGGCATGCCGCCCTCGAAGTCGTTGAGCACGTAGACCCAGGCCACCTGCTCCCCCTCGAGGGTGGCGACGGTCAGCTTGATCTTGCGGTAGAGACCCGAGTCGGCGCTCTCCCAGACGTCCAGCGCGGCCTCGTCGGAGTCGGTGACGTCGTAGAGCGCGACGAAGACCTGCGAGGCCGGTTCCTCCACCACCGTGGGCAGGGCGCCGTCCCAGCCCTCCCCGCCGAAGGTCAGCCGCCAGCCGGTGATCCAGCCCGTTCCGCGCGCCGGGGAGTGGGGACAGCGCTCGGCCATCTGTCCCGGGTCGAGGTTGCTCCCGTACGCCGCATACAACACAACTGCGAGGGTATCGGGTACGCCGTGGAAGAATTGCCTCCGTGACCCGCGTAGTGATTGTCGGAGGTGGCCCGGGCGGTTACGAGGCTGCGCTGGTCGGTAACCAGCTGGGCGGTGACGTCACCCTGATCGACACCGACGGTCTCGGCGGCTCCGCGGTGCTGACCGACTGCGTGCCGTCCAAGACCCTGATCGCCACCGCCGAGGTGATGTCGGAGGTCGAGGGTTCGGCCGAGCTGGGTCTGCGCTTCGGTCCCGGGGCCGACGGCAACGCCGAGTCCGCCGTCCGCGTCGACCTCGCCGCGGTGAACCAGCGGGTCCTCGACCTGGCACAGGCGCAGTCCAAGGACATCGTGGAACGGCTGGAGCGCGAGGGCGTCCGGATCGTGGTCGGCCGCGGCCGGCTGGACGGAGCCGACCGGGTGGTCGCCGAGACCGCCGATGGCGAGCACAGCTTTCCGGCCGACTTCGCCCTGGTGGCCACCGGTGCCCGGCCGCGGATCCTGCCCGAAGCGGTACCGGACGGGGAGCGGATCCTCACCTGGACCCAGGTGTACGGGCTGACCGAGCTGCCGCAACGGCTGATCGTGGTCGGTTCCGGCGTGACCGGGGCCGAGTTCGCCAGCGCGTACGGGCTGCTGGGCGTCTACGTGACCCTGGTGTCGTCCCGGGACCGGGTGCTGCCCGGTGAGGACGCCGACGCCGCCCAGGTACTGGAGGACGTCTGGGCCCAGCGCGGGCTCGAGGTGCTGTCGAAGTCACGGGCCCAGTCGGTGGTCCGGCACGGCGACGAGGTGGTCGTCACCCTGACCGACGGTCGTACCGTGACCGGCTCGCACTGCCTGCTCGCCGTCGGGTCGGTGCCCAACACCGCCGACATGGGCCTGCAGGAAGCCGGCGTGACCCTCGACCGTGGCGGGTTCGTCCAGGTCGACCGGGTGTCTCGGACGACGGCTCGCGGCGTCTACGCAGCCGGTGACTGCACCGGCGTGTTCATGCTCGCCTCGGTCGCGGCCATGCAGGGCCGGATCGCGATGTGGCACTCGCTCGGCGACGCTGTGTCGCCGCTCGACCTCAAGTCGGTCTCGTCCAACGTGTTCACCGCCCCGGAGATCGCGACCGTCGGCGCCACCCAGGCGCAGGTGGACAGTGGTGCGGTCCGGGCCACGTCGGCGATCCTGCCGCTCAAGGGCAACGCCCGGGCCAAGATGCAGGGCATCCACGAGGGCTTCGTGAAGCTGTTCTGTCTGCCCGCCACCGGCATCATCGTCGGTGGCGTCGTGGTCTCTCCGCGGGCCAGCGAGCTGATCCATCCGGTGGCCATCGCCGTCGCCGAGCGGATCACCGTCGACCAGTTCTCGCACGACTTCACCGTCTACCCCTCGCTGTCGGGCTCTCTGGCGGAGGTGGCCCGTCGACTCCACGGACACAGTGTTGATCAGCTCCTCACCACCTGAGGTCGTCCAGCTGGACGACGCGGCTCGGCTGCTGCGCGGGCGGAGTTGGGTGGCGCTGACCGGAGCGGGCATCAGTACCGACAGCGGTATCCCCGACTACCGCGGTCCGACCTCGATCCGGGCCACCCCCATGCAGTTCGGCGAGTTCGTCGCCTCCGAGGCGTCCCGGCGTCGGTACTGGGCCCGGTCCTTCCTCGGCTGGCGACAGATCGGCCAGGCATACCCCAACGAGGGGCACCGGGCCCTGGTGGATCTGGAGGAGTGCGGGCTGACCGGACTGGTCACCCAGAACGTCGACGGGCTGCACACCGACGCCGGCAGCAGCGAGGTGATCAACCTGCACGGCGAGATCGGGGCGGTTGTCTGCCTGGACTGCGGCGAGCGGACGTCCCGGCTGGAGCTGCAGGCCCGGCTGGCGGCGCTCAACCCCGACGTGGTCAGCTCGCCGGTGCTGGAGCACGCCGAGCTACGGCCCGACGGTGACGCGGTGGTTGACGACTGGTCCGCCTTCGTCCTCGCCGACTGCCTGACCTGCAGCGGCCGGTTGAAGCCCGACGTCGTCTTCTTCGGTGAGTCGGTGCCCAAGCCGCGGGTGCAGGACGCCTACGACCTGGTCGACCGGGGCGACGTGCTGCTGGTGGCCGGATCGTCGCTGACCGTGATGTCGGGTCTGCGTTTCGTCCGGCACCAGTGGAAGCAGGGCCGCCCGATCATCATCATCAACCGAGGCACCACCCGGGGCGACGACTTCGCCACGGTCAAGCTCGAGACCGGATGCTCCGAGACGCTGACCGCCCTCACCCAGCTGCTCTGACCGCCCGGGTCCGCCGCCGCGCCGGGTGTCGGTTCCCCAGGTAAACATGGGGAACTGTCACCTGACCCAGGAAACTTCCTGGGTCAGGTGACAGGAGTCCGGGTAGAACGCGCACCCGCTGACCGGTGGACGCTCGACCGGTGCCCGAGCCGGTCAGCTGCCCCGGGCGGCGGAGCGGTCTAGCCGGCCGTGGCCCGGTCCCTACTGGTCCGCGTCCGAGGCATCTTGGTGATGAAGGTCAGCACGACCGCGACGAGGGCGATGATCCCGATGGTGGTGTAGGCCGCGGTGTAGTTCTTGGCGCTGCCGATCAGCGCGGAGGCGATGACCGGTCCGATCACCCCACCGAGGCTCCAGCCGATGAGCATCAGGCCGTAGATGGCCCCGGCGTTCTTGACCCCGAAGAAGTCGCCCGCGGTGGACGGCATGGTGCCGAAGGCGCCGCCGTAGCAGAGGTAGACGATGGCGACCAGGATGAAGAACAGCACCGCGTTCCCGGCGTGCGGCAACAGCAGCAGCGAGGCGCCGGAGAGCCCGAGCAGGGTCGCGAACGTCGGCATCCGGCCGATCTTGTCGGACACGGCCGCCCACGCGATCCGCCCGCCACCGTTGAACAGCCCCATCACGCCGACCAGGGTGGCCGCTCCCGTCGCGGTGTAGCCGGCGATGTCGGTGGCACTGGCCGCGGCCTGCGAGATCAGCGAGATCCCCGCGATCACGTTCAGCGTGAGGATGGCGGTCAGCAGGTACCACTGCGGCGTCCGCATGGCTTCACCCTGGGTGAAGTTCGTCCCGCTGTCGACCACCTTGCCGGTGGTCGCGGGCGTCCAGCCGGGAACGGTGTACCCGGCCGGCGGGTTGCGGAAGAAGGACGCTCCGATCAGGGCCAACACCAGGTAGGCGATGCCCAGCGGCAGGAACACCCTCGTCGGCACGTCGGGGTTGCTGTTGATCAGCCGCTGCGCCACCGGCGAGGTGACCACGGCGCCGAAACCGAAGCCCCCGACCGCCAGACCGGTGATCAGGCCGCGGCGGTCCGGGAACCACTTCTGCAGCATGGCGATCGGAACGATGTAGGCCAGTCCCAGGCCGAAGCCACCGACCACCCCGTAGCCCAGCACCAGCAGCCAGAGGTGGGCGTGGTCGTGCGCGAACGAGGCGAGGATGACCCCGACCGCATAGATCGTGCCGCCGACCAGGGCGACGGTCCGCGGGCCGCGTCGGTCCTGGATACGGCCGCCGAGGAACGTACCGATGAAGATCATCCCGATGGCCACCTCGAAGGGTAGCGAGGCCTCACTCTTGGTCAGCTTGAAGGCCGGCGCGCTCTGCAGGGCCTTGCTGAAGGTGCTCCAGGCGTAGACCGCACCGATGGAGAACTGCAGCAAAAGCGCAGCGATGACCAACAGCCATCTGCCTCGGGTCGGGTTCGACGGTGCTGCTGCCTGGGGTTCCTGCCTCACGTTCGCCATCTGCTGGTCCTCTCGTCGTACGGCAACTCCGCACAGTCTTGTCTACCCTGAACCGCGGCGCCGGTGGGACACGGAGATAGGTGTCGCCGCAACGAAATGTGGAGCCGGCTCGGCGGCTCGCCACAGCCGCCAGCGGGAAACCTATCGGTAGCCGCGCTTCACCCACAGGGGTGATCGAGATTGTCAGCACTGGGTACTACCGTGGTGCACACAGGCAACGGAAGGGGCCATTGCGATGAGTAAGCGCCAGACTGTCGACTACGACGAGTCAGATCTCACGGTCGAGCCGCGGGAAGACCACGCGGCGGGCCCGACCGCCGTCGCGGTCTCGATGAAGCGGTCCCTGGAGCGGATGGGCCCGAAGCGGACCGCTCAGACGCTGCTGAAGCTCAACCAGGCCGAGGGCTTCGACTGTATGAGCTGCGCCTGGCCCGATCCCGATCCGGGTCACCGGCACGTGGCCGAGTTCTGCGAGAACGGCGCGAAGGCCGTCGCCGAGGAAGCAACCAAAGACCGGGCCACCCCGGAGTTCTTCGCCGCGCACAGCATCGCCGAGCTCGACAGCCACAGTGAGATGTGGCTCGGTCAGCAGGGTCGGATCACCCACCCGATGGTCAAGCGGCCCGGTGGCACCCACTACGAGGAGATCGGCTGGGACGACGCGTTCGCCCTGATCGGTGAGCAGCTCAACGCCCTCGACTCACCCGACGAGGCCACCTTCTACACGTCCGGCCGCGCCTCCAACGAGGCCGCGTTCGCCTATCAGCTCTTCGTCCGCGCGTTCGGCACCAACAACCTGCCGGACTGCTCCAACATGTGTCACGAGTCCACCAGCATGGCGCTGCAGGAGTCGATCGGCATCGGCAAGGCCAGCGTCATCCTCGAGGACGTGCACACCGCCAAGCTGATCATCCTGGCCGGCCAGAACCCGGGCACCAACCACCCGCGGATGCTGTCGGCGTTGGAGATCGCCAAGCGCAACGGCGCCAAGATCATCTCGATCAACCCGCTCAAGGAAGCGGGGCTGACGCGGTTCAAGAACCCGCAGGTCCCGCGCGGCGTGGTGGGCAAGGGTACGAAGCTGTCCGACCTGCACCTGAACATCAAGATCAACGGGGACCTGGCGCTGTTCCAGGCTCTGGGGTCCCTGCTGGTGGAGTGGGACGCGCTCGACCACGAGTTCATCGACACGCACACCACCGGTTTCGAGGAGTGGCGTGAACACGTCCGCGCGGTCGACTGGGACGTCGTGGTCGAGACCACCGGACTGACCCGAGCGGAGATCACCCGGGCCGCCGAGCTGCTGCGCGACTCCGACCAGACGGTCTTCTGCTGGGCCATGGGGCTGACCCAGCACCGCAACGGGGTGGTGACGATCAAGGAGATCGTCAACCTGGCGCTGGCCCAGGGCAACATCGGCAAGCCCGGCGCCGGCCTGCTGCCGGTCCGTGGCCACTCCAACGTGCAGGGCGACCGCACCATGGGCATCTGGGAGCGGCCGGCCAAACTCTTCCTCGACAACCTCGAGAAGGAGTTCGGGTTCAACCCGCCGCGCGAGAACGGCCACGACACCGTCGACTCCATCCGGGCGATGCGCGACGGCAAGGTGCACGTGTTCATCGGGCTGGGCGGCAACTTCGTCCAGGCCACCCCCGACACCGACGTCACCGCCATGGCGCTGCGGAACTGTCGCCTGACCGTGCAGATCTCCACCAAGATCAACCGGTCCCACCTGGTCACCGGCGACACGGCGCTCATCCTGCCTACCCGGGGTCGCACCGAGAAAGACGTCCAGGCCAGCGGTCCCCAGTGGATCTCGGTGGAGGACTCCACCTGCTCGGTGCACGCCTCCCGGGGCCCGCTGGAGCCGGCCAGCCCGCACCTCAGGTCCGAGACCGCCATCATCACCCACATCGCGGAGGCGACCCTGGGCGACCGGTACGGGATCAACTGGCGCGAGATGCGCGACGACTACCGCAACGTCCGTGAGCACATCGCTCGTGTCGTGCCGGGCTGTGAGAGCTACGAGGTCAACGTGCACCGCCCCGGCGGCTACGTGATGCCGCACCCGCCGCGCGACAGCCGTCGGTTCCAGACCGAGTCGGGGCTGGCCGAGTTCGTGGTCTCCCCGATCGAGGTGCTGCAGGTGCCGCCCGGCCACGTGGTGCTGCAGACCCTCCGCAGCCACGACCAGTTCAACACCACGATCTACGGTCTCAGCGACCGGTACCGCGGTATCGAGGGCGGCCGCCGGGTGGTCCTGATGCACCGAGAGGACATCACGGCCATGGGCTTCAAGCCCGGTGACATGGTCGACCTGGTCTCGCGCTGGGACGACGACGACAACACCCGGTGTGCGCCCTCCTTCCGGATCGTGGAATACGACACCCCGAAAGGCTCGGCGGCGGCGTACTACCCGGAGACCAACCCGTTGGTGCCCCTCGACTCGACAGCCACCGGGAGCAACACCCCGACCTACAAGGCGATCATGGTGGCGCTGGTCCCCGAAGGGACGGGTGCCAGCAGCACCTCCGGCGGGGGCCAGAACGCCACCGGCTCCGACTGGTCCCACAAGTCCGATCCCGAGCCCGTCCACCTGAGCTGAGCCGGATGGCTGACCGGGCGCTGCCTGCACCGCGCACGCCTGATCCGCGGGACGGGCCGATCCTGCGCTGGGGGGTGCTGGCGCCCGGCCAGATCGCCAGGGACTTCGTCGACGCCCTGCTGGCCCACACCGGCCAGCGGGTGGTGGCCGTCGGGTCGCGGAGTCTGGAACGGGCCCGCGCGTTTGCCGAGCCACGGGACATCGAGCGGGCGTACGGGTCGTACGAGGAGCTGGTCGCCGACCCCGGCGTCGAGGTGGTCTACGTGGCGTCCCCGCACACCGAGCACGCGAGCATGGCCCTGCTCGCCATCGCCGCGGGCAAGCATGTGCTGGTCGAGAAGCCGATGGCGGTCACGGCCGCCGAGGCGCAGACCATCGTGGACGCGTCCCGGGCCGCCGGTGTGTTCGCGATGGAGGCGATGTGGACCCGCTACCTTCCGCAGACCGACGTGATCCGCC
Source organism: Propionibacteriales bacterium (assembly GCA_038238065.1). Lineage (GTDB taxonomy): Bacteria > Actinomycetota > Actinomycetes > Propionibacteriales > Propionibacteriaceae > Microlunatus. The sequence goes on from JBBRYD010000080.1 coordinate 14,257, forward strand.
AGCTGCTGGAGGGCGGCGCCCTCGGCCGAGTGCGGGTGGTGACTGCCGACTTCGGCAGCGCATCGACCGCCGACCGAGCCAGCCGCATCTTCGACCCGCGGCTGGCCGGCGGCGCGTTGCTCGACCTGGGCATCTACCCGGTCTCCTGGGCCGTGTTCGCGATGGGGCTGCCGGTTTCCGTCCACGCCACCGGCCAGCTGTCCGCCAGCGGCGTCGACGAGCAGTCGGCGATGGTGCTGACCGGTCAGGATGGCGCCCAATCGCTGCTCAGCACCGGCCTGCTCGCCCGGACCCCGTCCACGGCCACGCTGGCCGGCACCCGGGCCAGTGTCGAGGTGCACTCGCCCTTCTGGGCTCCCAGCGGACTGGACGTCCACGGCCTCGGCAGCACGCCGTTGAGCTGGCGGGATCCCTCAGGTCTGGTCGGTCGCGAGGGGATGGTCCACGAGGCCGTCGCGCTGGCTCGTTACGTGAGCGAAGGTCGAGACGAGTCGCCCCTGCACTCCCTGGACGACACGGTCGCCATCATGGCCATCCTGGACGAGGCCCGCCGTCAGCTCGGGTACACCGCGATCGGGTCCTCGGCCTGACGCCTCAGTCGAACATGCCACCGAACATGTCGCCGATGCCCTCGCCGATGTCGCCGAGCCCGTCACCGATCCCGCTGCCGATGTCGCCGAGCCCGCCCATCATGTCGCCCATGCCGTCGCCGATCCCGCCGAACATCGGACCCATCCCGCCGAAGAGGAAGCTGCCGATCAGCATGCCGGACAGCATGTCGCTGCCGCTCCAGCGGCTGTAGTAGCCCTGGGCCCACGGTGCGTACGCCTGGCCGCCTTCCCAGTACGGGACGCGTTGGGCGCCCACCTGAACCGTCCGGATGTAGGGGTCCGCGCCGGCCAGCACGCGCTCGGCGTCGGCGGGGCAGGCGGGCACCGGCCGGGGTGCGCCACCGGCGGGAGCCCACTCCACGTCCTGGGAGGACGGGCCGTGGGCCGGGTTGAAGAAGCACGGCGGACGCTTGGCGGGCAACGGCTTGTTGGCCACCCGCGCCTTGACGCAGGCCACGGCGTAGCGACCGTCCTCGAGGATCTCGGTCACGTGCTTGATCTCGTCCGGCTTGGTCACGGCGTCGAGCGACGTCTTGGAGTTCTCGTACGCGTCCAGCGCGCGCTGATAGTCCTGTTGCATCGGCTCGTCCAGCGGATGGCCGGCCACATCCGTGTCGAGTCGCTGCAGCTCCTCGCCGAACTTGGTCACGTCCTCGTCAGCGGCGCGCTTGGACACCGAGAGCGTGTTCTCCAGCTCAGCCCGGGCAGCGGCGTCACGTTGATGCTGAGCGTGTCGACGGTAGACCCCGACACCGCCCCCCACGAGACCGATCAGGATCAAGAGCATCAGCCATTCCATACAGTGCAGTCTGCCTCGGGTTTTGGGACAGCCGTCGGAACTGGGGGAGTTCTTACTCTTTTCTGGGGCTGGCGGTGACTTTGCCTCGTCAATGCGGGAGACAGCCGGGTGGATCCGCCCCCGAACCGCCGCTAGGTGTACCCGGCAGGGACGCTGGTGACAGGCCGGGTCTTGTGAAAAGGGAGGACCTCCCGGCTTAGTGGAGATGTCTGACGTCTCTACCGACCAGGAGGTCCTCGTGGCCCACGCTAACGCTCGTTTGAATCTGCATGGCCGTCGTCTTCTCGTTGAGCGGGTGATCGGTGAGGCAAGATCCCCGACGGCGGCGGTTGGAAGGCCCACGGCCGCCAGATGGGCCGAACCGGCGCTCAGAAGCGGGCAAAGATCGGGTTTGACTACGTGCACTCACTCGTCGACGACCACTGCCGGCTCGCCCACTCCGAGATACTCCCCGACGAGAAGGGCCCGACCTGCGCAGCATTCCTAATCAGGGCCGCCGCCTATTTCGCCAGCTTCGGAATCACGCGCATTGAGCGCGTCATGACCGACAACCACTTCAGTTACAAGCTGTCCACCGACGTCGCCAAAGCCATGGCGGACCTCAACGCCAAGCACGTCTTGATCCGGCCCCACTGCCCCTGGCAGAACGGCAAGGTCGAGCGTTACAACCGCACGCTGCAGGTCGAGTGGGCATACCGGCAGGTCTTCCTCACCAACGCCGAGCGCAGCACCGCTCTTGCCCCTGGCTCGAGTTCTACAACACTGGACGACGCCACTCAGCCATCGGAGGCCTTCCCCCGATCAGC
>JBBRYD010000081.1:0-16367 GCA_038238065.1 Propionibacteriales bacterium
CCGTGGCTCTGGGTGGCCTGCCGATACCAGATGACGCCGCCCGCCGATACCGCGACCAGTGCGGCGGCGGCGATCGCGGCCGTCGCCAGCCTCCGGCCCCGACGGGACGCCGCTCGCCGACTCGACAGGTCGACGACAGTCCTCGTATCCCGATCGACGGCGGAGATGGTCCTGGTGGTGGACGACGCCTCGCCGGCCAGCTCGGCCTGGATCTGGGCGAGGACCGCAGGCTGGGGCGGGAGGAGGTCGTAGGGCATGCCCTGACGTCCGGTCGAGACGATCGCGCGCAGCTCGGTCAGCTCAGCGGCACAGTATCGGCAGGCGAGCAGGTGCAGTCGGTCGCGCGGGGAGAGCGAAGCCGGGTCGCCGAGGGCCAGGCCGGCCAGGAACTCTTGATGGAGGTGCCTCATGACGTCGTCAACCGTTGCCGGAGGTGCAGCAGGGCGCGCCGCGCGTGACTCTTCACGGTTCCGATCGGGAGCCCAAGCCGGTCGGAGATCTCTGCATGGGTGTATCCGTCGTAGAACGCCAGCTTCAGGATGGAACGACGGGGGTCCGGCAGCTTGGAGATCTCTTCGGCCAGCAGCAGCCGATCCATCACGACCTCCGGCGCCTCGATGCTGTCCCGCTCAGCGGCCTCATGCTGCACGGCCCGCACCAGCCGGACCTCGCGGGCTCGGCCCCGCTGCCGGTCCAGGACCCGATGGCGGGTGTTGCCCACGAGCCAGGCCGGGAAGCTGCCCAGTTCGGGGTGGAAGGTCCGACGGCCGCGCCAGGCCGTGACGAAGACCTGTTGAGTCACCTCCTCCGCCTCGCTCGACGTGCCCAGCAGTCGCCAGGCGAGGGTGTTGACCAACGGAGCCCAACGGCGGTAGCACTCCTCGAGGCTGCCTTCGATCCCGGCCACGAAGGCCAGGCCCAGGTCTCGCTCCGACATGTCTGCCCAGTCGGAGGAGTCGACGGCGCGAGGTAGCGGCGGTTCGATCGTCACGCTCTGACCCCTCGCGCTCGTCGGCGGACGCGGACGGGTGGGCAGGTTCGCCCACCCGTCAGTGACGGCCGTGTCCGTACCGTCATCGACGGACACGGCTCACCACCCTTCGCACCCTACTCGTCCAGAAGTACCTGCGCTGGGCTCAGAGATCAACCGGTCGAAGTACCCGGCTGATGCCGTGCGCGATCTGTAGGTTGCCGCGGTTGAGGTCCTTCCGCACCACGACAGGGTTCGCGTCATTGCGGTCGGCATCGACCAGCGCGACGCGGCAAGGCCCCACCTTGACCTTCACCGTCGAGCCCGCGAGGGCCGTGGTGAGGACGGCGCCGTTGGCAGCTCTCACCTGCTTGTACGTCACGGTGACGCCAGGGACCACGTGGTAGAGCAGTACCTTCTCGATCGTGTCGACGCCGAGCCGCCCGGCGAGGACGGTGAACACCTTCGACTCGCTGCGGTACCAGTGGCCGGTCAGGTCGTGGGCGAGACGGCGGAAGGCCCGGTCCGTGGGCAGGAAGGCGGTCAACGCCACCTTTCCGTCGGCGAGCACCGCGACCGGACTCGACGGCTTGGCCGTCAGCACGGCGGTGACCGCGTGGTCGAGGATGTCGAAGTCGCCCGGGTTGCGGTCGTAGCCGGACCCGTCCTTGGCCAGCAGCGTGGCCAGGCTGGCGGTGCCGGGCTCGTGGTGAATCGAGCGAGCACTGGCGGGTGCGATGGTGGCGAAGGTGGTGGCCGCCGTGAGAACGAGCACCGCCCCCAGCCGAGCAAGACGTCCGAGGTTCATGGGTCTAGGCCTTTCGTCCGACGAATGACGCCCCCGAGTGAGGCGGCTGTACTCCTATGCGCTCGACGCGCCCGTTTTGGATGCACCTCTCTCAGCTGCGAAACAGGTTGACGACAAGTGCATCCGGATCGTGGTTGGCCGACGCAGAAGGGCCAAACACACTCCCCCAACCCAAGGAGAATCATGCGCTCTCGCGCCCTCGCTCTTGCTGCGGCAGGAAGCATCATCGCGGCCGGCATGGCCCTGACCGGGGCCCCGGCACAGGCAGCCACCGACGCCAAGCTGTCGGTGCTGCACGCGGTCCCCGGCCTCACCGTCGACGTCTACGTCAACGGCAAGCGAACCCTGGACAACTTCAAGCCCGGCATGATGGCCGGACCACTGAAGCTGGCGCCCGGCACCTACTCGGTGGCCATCACCAAGGGTGACGCCAAGGACGACTCGAACCCCGCGATCGGCCCGATCGACCTCAAGCTCGCCGCCGGCGCTGACTACACCGCCGTCGCGCATCTCACGCAGGGTGGCAAGCCGACGGCCACCCTGTACGAGAACGACATCTCTCGTACCAAGGCCGGACAGGGCCGCCTCACCGTACGGCACGTCGCCGCGGCGCCTGCGGTGGACGTCCTGGCCGGCGGCAACGCTGTGATCAGCGGCCTGACCAACCCGGACGAGAAGGTGCTCAACCTGGGCGCCGGCACCGTCTCGGCCTCGGTCGCTGCGGCGGGGACGACCAAAGCGTTGATCGGCCCGGCCGACGTGGCCGTGAAAGATGGCGTGAACACCATCGTCTACGCCTGGGGCAGCCTGCAGGACAAGAACCTGGCCCTGGCTGTGCAGACGATCTCCGGTCTGCACTCCGGCCCCGGTGGAGTCAACGCCGGCGAGGCGGGCCTGGCGGCTGACCACAGCCCGTTGCCCCTGGTGGCCGGCGGCATGCTCGCCCTCGGTGCCGCGGCTCTGGTTGGTCGCCGTCGGCTCGCCGTGGGCCGTAACGGTCGCTGAGCCCGGAATCACAGAAAGCACACCATCGATGAGCAGCAGCCGGAGATCGGCGACCTGGCCAACGAGCGTCGTGGTCGGTCTCCTGCTGCTGCCCTCGGGGTGCGTTGCGGCCGGACCGAACGCCGGCACATCCGGCGGGTCTGGCGAAGCGGTCCCGTCCGCCGCCGTATCGACCACGGTCGCCCCTGCGGCTCCGGGTTCTGTGCGCCCCACAGCTCCGGGGCGCGCCGCTGCGACCGCCCCGGCGGTGCCGCAGCACCGGGCCACCTTGGCTCCGGTGACGAAGGAACGTCCCGGGCCGGCCCGTTTCCGGGCGCCCGGCATCGAGGTGGACCTGCCGGTGATCACCACCGGTGTGGCCGACGACGGCCGGATGCAGCTGCCGGAGACCAACCAGGAAGTCGCCTGGTACGCCTTCGGTTCGCGTCCCGGAGACCCGACCGGCACCACCGTGATGGCGGCGCATGTGGACACCAGAGCCGAAGGGCTCGGACCGTTCGCGCGGCTCCGCAGGCTGCACCCGCGTGACCAGCTCGAGGTGGTCGACGCCGCCGGCCGGACCCACGCCTACACGGTCACGGCGGTCGATGACGTCAAGAAGTCCGACATCGCCCTCGACCAGCTGTTCCGGCTCGACGGCCCCCCGGAGCTCAAGGTCTTGACCTGCGGCGGACCCTACCGCCGCTCGACCGGGTACCGCGACAACATCGTGGTCACCGCCGAACCCCACTGACGCCGACCGGTCAGTTATCCTGCGCTTTCGCCGGCGTGTCGCGCCAGAGGCTGGGGCGCTGGACCCGTCGACTCACCGAGCTCCAGCACACCGGCCCGAAGGAGGGGTGCACTCGGCCCCGACCCGTCGAGCTGGTGGAGCAGCGCCTCGACGCCCAGCCGACCCAGCTCCTGGCCAGGCGAAGAAACGAAGGTGAGCGGCGGATGACACACCGACGCCATCTCAGGCGAGCTGAGCAGAGACAGCACCGAGATGTCGCCCGGCACGCGCAGACCTCGACCCTGCAGACCGGCGACCAGGCCGGCCGCGGCTGCGTCGTCGCGGACGATCACCGCTGTGGCGTTCGGGGCCAGGTCGGCCAGGCGCTGGGCTATGAACCGGCCCGACGTCGCGCTCTGCGCCGACGACATCACGATCGGCGTGATGCCCCGGGCGGCGGCCGCCTCCGCGTACGCCTCGAGTGTCCGCACGTGCGGACCGTACAGGTCGGCCCCGTCGTCACCTCGGCTGCCGGAGACGAGGACGATCTCACGGTGACCGAGACCTTCGAGGTAGTCCATCGCGAGCCGCAGCGACGTGTCGAAGTCGATGTCGACGCAGTAGAGTCCGTCGGTCTCGCGGGTCCGACCGATGGACGCGAACGGGAACCGCAAGCGGCGAAGGGCCTCTACCCGTGGATCGTCGAGTGCCACCTCCATCACCAGCACGCCGTCGACCAGACCCTGGCCGATCAGGGCGTCGAGCTCGGCGAGGTCGCCACGGTCGGGCCAGATGACGAGGTGGTAATCGGCGTCGCTGGCCGCCTGCGCTGCACTGGCGATGAAGTCCGACGCCGTACTGCGCACGCTGCGCTCGAGGGTGGGATACAACAACGCGATGATCCGGGTCCGCTGGCTGGCCAGCGCCCGAGCAAGGATGTTGCGCCGGAACCCCAGCTCGGACATGGCCCGCTCGATCCGTTCGCGGGTATCGGGGGTCACGCGTTTGGTGTTGTTCACCACGAACGACACGGTGGCGATGGACACATTGGCCCGCTCGGCCACGTCCTTCATGGTTGCGGCCCTCATGTCCACCTCCCTCACGACAGCTGCTCGACACCATTCCCGACGGAATCCTCAGTCGGCAGTTGGGCGATGACCTAGACCTTAGAGGCTTTGCCCCGACAAGATTATTTCCGCTGACTATTGACACACGCAGGGCTCGCTGACCAGACTACGTGAATCGGGTTAAGCGCTTAACGGCCAAGGCCTGGTCTTTACACCGAGTGCGTCGTCCGTCAGCAAGGGAGCTGGTTTTCATGATGAAGAAACGACTCATGGCCGTGGCCACACTGGTCGCTGTGGCCCCATTGGCGTTGGGCGCCTGCGGCGGCTCGAAGGGTTCATCCTCGGGCGGAACGTCCGAGACGGTGGACAGCCTGTCGGTGCTGGACTACTTCTCCCAAGAACCGACCAACACGATCGTGAAGGGCCTGTTGGAGAAGTGCGGCACGTCCATCGGCGTGAAGATCAACCGCGAGGCCGTTCCCGGTCCGGGGTTGATCGCCAAGGTGCTGCAGCAGGCGTCGTCGAAAACCCTGCCCGACGTCTTGATGCTGGACAACCCCGACGTGAAGCAGATTGCCGCGACCGGCGCCCTGATGCCCCTGAACGACCTCGGGGTCACTGCCGACGGGTACGCCCAGGGTGTCGTCGATGCGTCCACCACGGACGGCAAGCTGTATGCGCTCCAGCCCGGCGCCAACACCATCGCGGTCTTCTACAACAAGGACGTGTTGACGAAAGCGGGCGTCCAGCCGCCCAAGACCTGGGCCGAGCTGAAGTCCACGGCCAAGGCGCTGACCTCGAAGGGCGTCTACGGCTTCGCGTTCGACGCGACCAACGACTACGAGGGGGCTTGGCAGTTCCTGCCTCCGATGTGGACCAACGGTGGCGACGAGACTGCCCTGAAGTCGCCGCAGGTCGCCGAAGCGCTGCAGCTGTGGAAGGACCTCGTCGACGACGGTTCGGTGTCCAAGAGCGTCGTCAACTGGGACCAGGCGGCCGTGAAGGACCAGTTCGTGGCGGGCAAGGCGGCCATGATGCTCAACGGCCCGTGGCAGATCCCGGCGCTCAAGAAGGCGAAGGTGAACTTCGGCGTGGTGACGTTCCCGGTCAAGTCGGCCGACCAGAAGCCGGTCGCGCCGCTGGGTGGTGAGGCCTGGACCGTGCCGCTGACCGGTAATGACGCCAAGCAGAAGAAGGCGGCCGAACTGGTGAAGTGCATGGGCAACGACGAGAACCAGATCGCCTGGGCCAAGGAGAACGGCTACGTCCCGTCCAAGACGGCGCTCACGGCACAGTTCGTCCAGGAGGTGCCGGACATGAAGGCCTTCGCGGAGCAGGTGTCCACGGCTCAGGCTCGCACCGGAAAGCTCGGCGAGAAGTGGCCGGACGCAGCCAAGATCATGTACACGGGCCTGCAGCTGGTGCTCACCGGCCAGTCGGCGCCCGCGGACGCGATGGCCAAGGCCGGTGGCTGACCGCCCCCTCTGCGCAGAAGTCCGGACCGCCACGAGAATGGAGTAAAGGCATGTCGAGGACTGAGACTGCTGACACTGCCGCGACAACGGGTCTCTCCTCGTCGGGTGAGACCCCAGCCAGAAGATCGGGAGGACACCGCCGGGAGAGCCTCGGGAAAGTGCTCTTCGTGGTCCCCGCGACGTTAGCGATGGCCCTGCTGTTCGGATATCCCATCGTCAAGAATCTCGTGATGAGCTTTCAGGACTACGGGCTGAAGACGTTCTTCACCGGAAATGCACCATTCGTCGGACTCGCCAACTACGTCGAAGTCCTGCACGACCAGGTGTTCACCAAGTCGGTGGTGAACAGTGCGTTGTTCACCACCGGGAGCATTCTCGGGCAGTTCGTCATCGGGATGGCCCTGGCGTTGTTCTTTCACAAGAACTTCCCCCTGAGCGGCGCGGTACGGGCCCTGTTCCTGCTGCCCTGGCTGTTGCCGCTGATCGTGGCGAGCGCCAGCTGGCGCTCGATGCTCGAGCAGGACAGCGGCATCGTCAACGTGACGCTCGAGAACCTCGGCGTCATCGACAGCCCCATCCCCTGGTTGACCTCACCGCATGCGGCTCTGGTCTCGATCATCATCGTCAACATCTGGATCGGCATCCCGTTCAACATGACGCTGCTCTACAGCGGTCTGCAAGCCATTCCCGAGGAGCTGTACGAGGCCGGGTCGCTCGACGGAGCAACCCGCTGGAAGGCGTTCCGCCACATCACCTGGCCCACGCTCCGACCGGTGGTCAGTGTGGTGCTGGTCCTCGGTGTGGTCTACACGCTGAAGGTGCTCGACATCATCCTGGGGCTCACCGGCGGCGGACCGGCCAACGCCACCCAGACCATCAACACCCAGTCCTATGAGCGATCGTTCGTCGAGTTCAAGTTCGGCGAGGGTGCAGCACTGAGCAACATCCTGATCGTCATCTCGCTGGTGTTCGCCGTCATCTACCTGCGCAGCAACCGCCGCGCCGTCGACGAGTAGGAGCACCTGAGTTGTCGTCAACCACGGCTCGTCGCGGGGGCATCCGTACCGCCGTCGCCATCGTGCTGCTCGCCATCATGTTGTTCCCGGTCTACTGGATGATCAACGCCTCCCTGCAGGCGTCGGGCAACACGCTGAACGCGAGCTTCTTCCCGCTGCACCCCAACTTCGAGGGCTATCAGACGGCCATCCGCGACCAGGGCGGCAACCTGGTCACCAGCCTGTTGATCGCCGTCGGCACGGTGGCGGTGACGCTGCTGGTGGCCACCCCGGCCGCCTACGCTCTGGCTCAGTTCCGGTTCCGCTGGGTCGGGATCGCCCTGCTGGCCATCTTGATCTCACAGATGATCCCCGGCATCGTGATCGCGAACGCCCTGTACGCCGCGTACGAGAAGCTCGGCCTCCTCAACAGCCTGCCCGGCCTGATCATCGCGAACTCGACGAGTGCGATCCCGTTCTGCATCCTGATCATGCGATCGTTCATGCTGGGCATCCCGCCCTCACTGGTGGAGGCGGCCCGCGTCGATGGGGCCGGGCTGGTGCGTTCGTTCATCTCCATCGTGGTGCCGATCAGCCGCAACTCGCTGATCACCGCAGCACTCTTCACGTTCCTGTTCGCCTGGAGCGACTTCCTGTTCGCCCTCACCCTGACCACCACCGACAAGATCCGTCCCGTCACGCTCGGCATCTACCAGTACCTCGGCGCCAACGTGTCGACCTGGAACGCCGTGATGGCGACGGCGGTGCTGTCGGCGATCCCCGCCATCGTGCTGCTCGTCTTCGCCCAGAAATACATCGCTTCCGGCGCCATGGGTGGCGCCATCAAGTAGCGCCGGCCCGACCCGTACCTCCACCAAGCCCGCCTTCCAACGACCAGGAGTGACCACCACCATGTCTTCACCGTCCCGCACCACGCCGATCCGAGTCCTCGTCTGGGGTGAGAACCGACACGAGCAGGTCGAGCCGCACGTCGCGGAGATCTATCCGGACGGGATGCACACCACGATCGCGGAGGGGATCACCGAGAACCTGGGTGCTGAGGCATCCGTCAGCACCACGACCCTGGACGAGCCCGAGCACGGGCTGACCGAGGAGGTGTTGGCTGCGACCGACGTGCTGGTCTGGTGGGGACACGCCGCGCACGGCGAAGTCTCGGACGCCGTGGTCGAGCGGGTGCATCAGCACGTCCTGTCCGGGATGGGCCTGCTCGTGCTGCACTCCGCGCACTGGTCGAAGATCTTCGGCAAGCTGATGGGCACCACGTGCACGCTGCGGTGGCGGAGCGAACAGGACCGGGAACTGGTCTGGACCGTGGACGCGACCCACCCCATCACCCGCGGCGTCCCCAACCCGATCGTCATCGACGCCCAGGAGATGTACGGCGAGACGTTCGACATCCCCGCCCCCGATGAGCTCATCTTCATCTCCTCCTTCACCGGCGGGGAGGTCTTCCGCTCCGGCTGCACGTTCCGTCGCGGCCACGGCAAGATCTTCTTCTTCTCGCCGGGCGACCAGGACTTCCCCGTGTACCACCACCGCGACGTCCGGCGGGTGATCGCGAACGGCGTGCAGTGGGCCCAGAGCGACTTTCCACGGGCCATCCCCACCCTGCTCCGTTATGAGACCGACGACTTCTTCAACGGTCACGGCTACGGCGGCGCCATCAAGGATCAAGCCGCCGACGAGAACCCGGCGGAGACCGATGCCGTCCTCAGCTGAGCAGCTTCGCGCCGAACCGACGAGGACCGAACCTCTGCGCATCGTCCAGGTCGGGGCCGGAGCGATGGGGCGGGCCTGGCTGAAGGTGATCGCCGACTCCCCGGATGCCGAGCTGGTCGGCTTGGTCGATCTCGACCAGGGAGCCGCGCGCGTTGCCGCTGACCAGGCCGGACATGCGGGCGTCCCGGTGGCGACGTCGCTGGACGCGCTGTTGGGGCAGGTCAGGGCTGAAGCGGTGCTGAACGTGACGATCCCGGCCGCACACGCCAGCGTCAGCACCACGGCGCTGCTGAGTGGCCTGCCCGTTCTGTGCGAGAAACCGCTGGCCGAGTCGGTCAGCGCCGGCCTGTCCATGATCGCCGCGGCCGAGCTGAGCGGCCACCTGCTGATGGTGTCTCAGTCGCGCCGCTACTGGAGCAACCTGACCGCCTACCGGCGGCAGATCTCCTCGCTCGGCGCGATCGGCACCGTGACCTGCGACTTCTTCAAGGCGCCGCACTTCGGGGGCTTCCGCGACGAGATGGATTTCCCGCTGCTGATCGACATGGCGATCCACCAGTTCGACCTCGCTCGTGACCTGATCGGGAGGGAGCCGATCGCCGTCTACTGCGACTCGTCCAACCCCAGCTGGAGCTGGTATCGCGGTGACGCGGCCGCCCAGGTGATCTTCGAGTTCGCCGGCGGCGTCCGGTTCGGGTTCCACGGCAGCTGGTGCAGCCCGGGCCTGGAGACGTCTTGGAACGGCAGCTGGCGGGTCAGCGCGGCCGGGGGCAGCGCCACCTGGGACGGCGACCACGCGCCGGAGGCGGCCGACGCCGAAGGCGCCCCGATGCCCGCCCGGGTCGATGACGTGCCCGAGCAGATCGCCGGCTCGCTGTCGGAGTTCGTCCACGCCGTACGCCACGGGCGGACGCCGTCCGGCGAGGCCCACAGCAACGTGCTGAGCCTGGCGATGGTCGAGGCGGCGATCAAGTCGGCGACCGAGCACCGACGGGTGCTGATCGCCGAGGTGCTCGACGATGCTTACACCCTCGCGGTGCAGGACGAGCAGCGGGGGGATGTCCGCAAAGTGCTGGAGTCCTGGAGCTCGGTGCACGACGCGGTGGGTGACGATCTGCCCGCTGTGACAGGATCGTCCTGAACGAACCGTGTCGTCACTCGCGACCGGGGCCAGCACGCATGTCGGCCCCGTCGTCAGCGAACTGGGCTGGAGGCGAGCTTGTCGGAAAACGCGTGGCTGACGATTGTCATCGGGTCCGCCGCCGTCGTTGCCGTGGTGGCCGTCGGCTTCGTGCTCCGTACCATCCGGGCGACGGGTGCTACCGAACTTGGGGCCACGCAGCCGGCGTCGACCAGAGTCGAGCCGTTGATGGGGCATCGCCGTCGCGCTCGTCTTCGGTGGCGTACCCATCCTCGGCTTCGTCGCGTTCGCAGTGTCGAGGACAATCTGCTTCGGGCGTGTGACCGCATCGACGCGATCGACCCTTACGTGGTGCAGCGCCGGATCGGCAGCGCGCTGGCTGAGGTCGGTCTGATCTCGTCACCGTCGGTGTTCGACGATCCACCGCTGCCGGCACGGACCAGGTCCTCGAGTGAGGCTCCGCACCGAGGTCATCGATGGGAGGATGAAGCGTGAGCGAGCCATCAACCCGCCTGGACCGGTCGAAGCAGGCACTGCAGGTCTACGCCTCAGCCGACGAGCAGACCCGAGCCGTGATCCAGAAGGAGCTCGACCGTGTGGACGCCCTCGACAACCGCGAGCTCGACCTCAACGAGCGGAGTCTCAACTACGGCATCATCGTGACTCTGGCGTTCCTGGCCGCCTGCGTGTTCCTGATCGCGACCAACCACGGCGTCGAGGGAACCGTCCTGGGTGTCATCTTCATCGTGGCCCTGATGGCCATCTTCATGGTCAGCAGGAAGTAGCCCTCGGACACAGGACGCCGGAACCAGCCGGACCCGCGGCGCCAGGATGATTCAGGGAGAAGCCAGGGTCAGAGGACCCGGTCGGTCGCTGAACGGCGCGTAGGTTGGAAAGTCCTAGCCCATCCGTTTGGAGCAACCGTGACCTTCCTCTACTTCCTCATTCTCGTGGTGGGTGCCGTCGTGGCCTACCGCTACCGAGTACCGCTGATTGCCAAGATCACCGGCCAGAAGGAGAGCCGCATCCGGAACGCCTTGGAGCAGCGCAAGCGCCGCTGACCTTTGCCGCTGTGTCCGGCCGGCTAGCGGCCGGTCGTCCAGGAAGGAGAGACCCCGTGCTGGTCATTGGCTTGATGTCTGGCACGTCCTTCGACGCGGTTGACGCCGGCGCAGTGGAGCTCGAGCTGACCGGCGAGACGCTGCGACTGCGTCCGATGGGACTGGTCAGCCAGCCGTACCCGACCGAGATCAAGCAGCCGCTGCGAAATTCGCTGCCACCCCACGCGACCACGTTGGAACAGGTGTGCCGACTCGACACCGGCATCGGCCAGGCGTTCGCCGACCTTGCCGTCCGGGCCAACACCGACCTGTGTGGCGGTCGCGCCGAGCTGGTGGTGTCGCACGGCCAAACCGTCTTCCACTGGACCGAAAGCGGTCAGGTCCGCGGCACCCTGCAGCTGGGCCAACCGGCGTGGATCGCTGAGCGAAGCGGGCTGAGCGTCGTCTCGGACCTGCGCAGCCGCGACGTCGCCGCCGGAGGTCAGGGGGCGCCGCTGGCCAGCACCCTGGACGTAGTGTGGCTGCGGGGACGCCGCCACCTGAGTGACCCTGGCACCTCCGTGGCTCTGAATCTCGGAGGGATCGCCAACATCACCGTCGTTCCCGCTGAGGCAGAGCCGTTCGCCTACGACACCGGCCCAGCCAACGCCCTGATCGACGCTGTGGTCCTCGAGGCGACAAAGGGACAGTGCGACTACGACGCGGACGGAGCGTTAGCCGCCTCAGGCCAGCTCCACCCGGAGCTCTTCGAGGCCCTGCTGGCCGAGCCCTACTATCGTGTCCCAGCACCCAAGAGCACCGGCAAGGAGCTGTTCAACCTGGCGTATCTGCGGGGGTTCACGTCGCGGCTGCCACCCATCGAGACCGCCGATTTGGTCGCCACCCTGACCGCGCTGACGGCTCACACCGTCGCCTCGGCGGTTCGCGACGTCCAAGCCGACGAGGTGATCGCCAGCGGCGGCGGGACCCGTAATCCCACGCTGATGGCGATGCTCCGCGATCGGTTGCCGGGTGTTCCCATCCTGACGTCGGACGAGCTGGGCCTGGCTTCCGCGGCCAAAGAGGCGTACGCCTTCGCGGTCCTGGGGTACTACACCGCTCTCGGCCTGCCGGCCACGATCCCCAGCTGCACCGGAGCCCGCCACGCCAGTGTGCTGGGCTCGATCACGCCTGGTCGTGATGGACTCCCGGCCCGGCCCGGGCATCGGGTCGCGCCGACCAGGCTCGAGATCCATCGAGGGCCGCCCTGAGCCAAGGAGCGCCGCCACCGTAAGGGAACGGGGGGTAGGCGAACCGCTTGACTCATTGACCTCCGCTGATCGGGCCGATAGCCTCGCGGTGCTCCCACGCATGGTCACGAGTACGGGTCGGCGTTCGGAAGGTGGCGACAGATGCGTTCGGTTCCGCTCAGCGACACCGGCACTGTGGTCAGCAACCTGTGTCTCGGCACCGACTACTACGGAAGCCGTACCTCGCCAGAGGTGGCCTTTGACTTGCTGGATACCTTTGCCGAGGCCGGCGGGACGTTTGTGGATACGGCCAACATCTATGCCGCGTTCATACCCGGCTTCGTTGGCGGCGAGAGTGAGCGGGTCATCGGAGACTGGATGGCGGCGCGAGGCAACCGGCACGAGATGTTCATCGGGACGAAGGTCGCGGGACCGTACCAGGATGTGCCCAGGGGACTCCGCGCCGTCGACATCGAGCGTGAGTGCGAGAAGAGTCTGCGCAGGCTCCGATCAGACGTCATCGACGTCTACTACGCGCACGTCGATGATCGCCACACCCCGTTGGAGGAGATCGTCGAAGCCTTTCAACGGCTCGTGGAATCCGGAAAAGTGCGGTTCGTCGGAGCCAGCAACTGGTTGACCTGGCGACTCGCAGAGGCGCGACTACTGAGTGAGGTGCACGGCTGGGCTCGGCTGTCCGCGCTCGAGTTCCGTCATACGTACTTGCGGCCGGTCGCCGGTGCGGACTTCGGCGACCAGGTTGCCGCCGACCGGCAGCTGATGGACTTCGCGCGCCACTACCGACTCACCATGGTCGCCTACTCGGTCCTGCTCAACGGCTCGTACGACCGAGCCGACCGCGAACTGCCCCCCGAGTATCGAGGAGCGGACACCGACGCTCGAATGCACGTGCTCCGCGCCGTCGCCGAGGAGAGCCGGGCGACGCTCCATCAGGTGGTCATTTCCTGGCTCCTGCAGTGTGGCGAGTCGATCGTCCCGATCGTCGGCGGCAGCACGTGCGGGCAGCTCCGCGAGAACCTCGCCGCTGCCGACCTCAGACTCACAGCGGAGCAGATCGACCGGTTGGGAACGGCCGGCGCATCACGTCATGGCCCCTAGAGTAGAAATGGAGCGCGCGTTATGACGACAGACGACTCACCAGCGGTGATCCTGGACAGCCACTCCCATGTCGTCTGGTCCGATGTTGTGGCCGAGGAGTATCAGCTCTCCGTTTGGCTTCCGCCGAGCTATGCCTCCTCGACGGACACGTACCCGGTCTTGTACGTCCTGGACGGACCCATGACGTTCGGGTTCGCGGCGCAGGGCACGTTGAACTTGATCTTCGGGGAGCTGGTGCCAGAAGTGATCGTGGTGGCTGTCGGCCAACCGTTGGCCAGCGCCTACGACTGGGGCCCGAACCGGGCACGAGACTACGCAGCGGTCGCGGTTCCTGACGACCCGTCATCAGGGCACGGCGCGGAGTTCGCGGAATGTCTCCGCACCGAACTCGTGCCGTTCGTCGACCGGTCCTACCGAACCGACACCACTGACCGAGCGCTCTGGGGACACTCCTACGGGGGGGTGTTCGCCCTCTACCTGTTGCTCGAGCGGCCAGGTCTGTTCCACAGGTTCATCGCCACCAGCCCGGGAGTCGTGGACCAAGGAGTCGCTCAACTGGACACGCACAACTGGCCTCCAGTCGGCAGCGCCCTACCCGCTCGCCTCTTCGTCTCCGTCGGCTCGGCCGACCACGAATATCGCCCGCACATCGAGTCCTTCATCACGCAGCTGCGCGAGCGGAACTACAGTGCTCTCCGGTTCGAATCAGCAGTTCTACCAGGGTTGGGCCACATCGAAGCAGCAGCAACCGGCTTCCTAGCCGGCTTGGCGGCCATCTACGCAGATTCTGCATCCGTGGGCTGACCCGCAGCACCGACCCACATGTGCGTCGAGGCCGGGCCCCCTTCCGGGATGCCCGACCTCGCCGCCGGGACACCTTCCCGGATACCTGTGCGCGAGGGGGGATTTGAACCCCCACGTCCTTTCGGACACTGGCACCTGAAGCCAGCGCGTCTGCCGTTCCGCCACTCGCGCTCGGTCCACACCAACGGGTGCGAACCAGCCGGGAAAGGCTAGCACGGTCTGAGCCCCCCGGTCGCCTCGATCGATCGGGCCGCCCAGCGTCGGGCGCGTTGACCTCCAGATTCGGTGGACTCGTGGGCTGGCCGGTTACGATCGAGGCTGCACCCGGCGTGGAGGGAGGGAACATGGGAATCTTCGATCGCTTCGAGAAGAAGGTGGAAGGCGCCGTCAACGGCGTGTTTGCGCGTGCCTTCAAGGGCGACGTGCAACCGGTGGAGATCACCGCACGGCTGCAGCGCGAGCTCGACGCCGAGGCCAAGCTGCTGTCCCGTGACACGCGCCTGGTCCCGAACGAGTTCGTGGTCGGCCTGTCCCCGCACGACCACGACAAGCTCGCCCCCTACGGCAAGACCCTCACCCGTGAGCTGGCCGCCGAGCTGAAGAGTCACGCCACCAACATGGGCTACGTCTTCAACGGACCCATCAGCATCCACCTCCAGCTGGACACGGCGCTGCCCACCGGCCGCTTCACCGTCGCCTCCGACGCGGTCGCCGGCATCGAGGCCGACCGCGACCAGGTCAACACGGCAGCGATCAACCGAGCCGAGCTCGTGCTCGAGGTGAACGGCATGCGCCACCCCCTGAACCCACCGGGTCTGGTCATCGGCCGCGGGACCGAGGCCGACGTGCGGATCAACGACCCCGGCATCTCCCGTCGGCACGCCGAGATCCGGGTCAAGGGAACGGGGGCGGTGCTCGAGGTCGACATCGTCGACCTCGGCTCCACCAACGGCATCCTCGTGAACGGGCACCGGGTGCGCCATTCCGAGCTGCGGGCCGGCTCACGGATCGAGATCGGGTCGACCCGAATGCTGGTGCACGCACCTGCCGGGCGCTGAGCCGACATGTCGGAGATCGCGCTCACGGTCATCAAGGTGCTGTTCTTGGCGCTGTTGTGGCTGTTCATCCTGTCCGCTGTCTCGGTGATCCGGAGCGACCTGTTCGGCAAGACCGTCGCGGCCCCGGACCAGCCCACCGCACAGGAGCTGGAGTCACCGCCGCCGCCGACCAAGAAGACCAGGAGGTCGCGCGGTGACCCGCGCATCGTGGCCATCACCCAGGGGAACCAGGCCGGGACGAAGGCCGAGCTCGCCAGCGGTCTGGTGCTGATCGGGCGCGGAGCTGACTGCGCGCTGATCCTGGACGACGACTACGTCTCGACCCGACACGCACGCATCGTGGCCGCCGAGACCGGCATCTACATCGAGGACCTCGGGTCCACCAACGGCACCTACGTCAACGGTCAGCGGATCACCGCCCCCACGACCGTCACCCTCGCCGACACCGTTCGCATCGGCAAGACCGTGATGAAGCTGGAGACCTGAGTCGATGCCGCTGCAGCTGCACATCGCTACCCACTCCGAGGTCGGACCCGTTCGCAAGAACAACCAGGACTCGGGCTACGCCAGCACGAACCTCCTGGTGGTGGCCGACGGCATGGGCGGCGCGGCCGCGGGCGACCTGGCCTCGGCGGTGGCCATCGACACCATCCGTCGGGTGGACGCCCCCATCGACGGCGACCACATGCTGGAGGTGCTGGCCGGCGCTCTGCACAAGGCCAACGACCGGATCGCCGACCTGGTGGACGCGGACTACTCGCTGGAGGGCATGGGCACCACGGTCACCGGGGTGCTGTTCGACGGAGCCCAGTTCGGCTTGGCCCACATCGGAGACAGCCGGGCCTACCTGATGCACGACGGACGTCTGGAGCGGTTGACCCACGACCACAGCTGGGTCCAGTCGCTGGTCGACGAAGGCAAGATCACCGAGAACGAGGCGGCGGCCCATCCCCACCGCTCTCTGTTGCTCAAGGTCCTCAACGGACAGCCCGCCAACGACCCCGATCTGACCATGGTCAAGGTGGTGCCCGGTGACCGGCTGATGATCTGCAGCGACGGCCTGTGCGGGCTGGTGGACGACCAGGTCATCGAACAGGCCATGCGGCACCCCGACATCGAGGACGCGCTCCGTCAGCTGGTCGATGAGGCCCTCGACGAGGTCGGCATCGACAACATCACCGTC
>JBBRYD010000082.1:0-16295 GCA_038238065.1 Propionibacteriales bacterium
GGCACGGACCTGCAAAGTATTGCTGGAGTACCGTGACCACGACGTCCGGATCGAGGTCGTCGATGACGGCGTCAGCGGGCCGCCCGGACACGGCTCGCGAGCCGGATTGGTCGGTGTTCGCGAACGGGTCAGCATCTTCGGCGGGTCCATGCGGTTCGGGCCCCGAGAGGGGGGCGGATGGGCACTCGAGGCCCACTTCCCGACCGGACGATGACAACTGACGACCAACCTGCAGCACCAGCGACACGCGAACCGGACGCTCCGGCCACCACCGTGTTGTTGGTGGACGACCAGGGAGTCGTCAGGGCTGGCCTCCGCACCATATTGGAGATCCACCACGATCTGCGGGTCGTCGGCGAGGCCGGGAACGGGGCCGAGGCTCTGACACTGGCCTCGAGATTGGATCCGGACGTTGTCTTGATGGATATCCGAATGCCTGGGATGGACGGCATCGCCGCGACCCGCTCCCTCGTTGAATCGGGTGCCCGCTGCCGGGTCTGCATGCTCACCACCTACGGCCTGGACGAGAACGTCTATGACGCGTTGCAGGTGGGCGCGGCCGGATTCCTCGTCAAGACCGACCCCCCAGACCACATCGTGACAGCCGTCCGTGCCGTTGCCGCGGGCGACAGCATCCTGGGGCCAGAGACGACCCGCGTGATGGTCCGACGGTTCCTGACCGGTTCCCGTCCAGGCAACGAGGCCGCCGACCTGCCTGCCTCAGCCCTGACCAACCGGGAAGCCCAAGTGCTCAACCTGCTCGCCGACGGGCTCAACAACGCTGAGATCGCACGACAGCTCTTCATCGGTGAGGGAACCGTGAAGACCCATGTCGCTCGGATCCTCACCAAATTGGCTGTTCGTGACCGGGTACAAGCCGCCGTCTACGCCCACCGGCACCACCTCAGCGACCCACCGCCCCGCTGACCTGGTGGCGAAGAAGGGGTTCGACACGGCATGAAATCTCATCACGCCGTCGTCCTGGCTGCGATCTGTGGCCGCGACGGCTTGTCGGCTCCGGCGTGCCGCCGACCACGTAGGGTGAAACAGCATTTTGACAAGGCGGAACGTTCGTGAGGAACCTGGCGTCGGGTCAATCGGGGAGGTGACGACCGATCGCCCGGGAGACGCATCCTGCTGGGCGCTCCGGCCGACGGTCGCACCTGTCGACGAGGTGTACTTTCCTTCAGCTGACCGCCAAGTCGCGATGGCGTACTGCCCAGAGCCCGGCGGCGATGAGCACTGTAGCTACGGCGAGCAGGGCCAGCAGCGGTCCAGCTGTCACTTCTCCGCCAGGCAGATTCGGCACATAGGTGAACGGTGAGAGGTCACGGACCCCGCGCGGGAGATCCACTAGAGGGCCGATCTCGCTGGTCAGGAAGGTCGCGACCAGCACCACCCAGGCGACGGGCCCCACGCGCCGGGCAAGCCCGTAGAGGGCCGCCGTCACCCCGACCAGAACCCACACAGCGGGGATGCGGACGACGGCCGCCAGCAGGTTGGATCCGAACGTGCCGGCATCACCGGTCTTCGTCAGCTGGACCAGCCCCAGCGCCAGACCGCAAGCCAGCATCAACATCGCGGTGCCGCCGAGGGCGATCACCAGGTGACTGCCGGCCCACCGGACCCGACCCACTGGGTTGCTGAGCACCAGATCGGTTCGTGCGGCGGATTCCTCACCGCTCAGGCGGAGCGTTGCGCTGATCCCGTACGCGGACGCGAACACGGCGACGAAGCTCAACTCGACCGCCAGGAACGCCTGAGTCACCTCGTCCACCCCACCCATCGCGATGATCAGCTGCCGTGCCGCCGGCGAGCCGAACAAGTCGCCGATCCGGGTCAGAATCTGCGCCAGCACCACGCTCATCAGCACGAAGGCCGCCAGCCAGCCGAGCAAGGCCGCCCGTTGCAGCCGCCAGGCCAGTCCCAGAGGTCCGGACAGCATCGCTGAGGCTCGTGCCGCCCCTCGCCGTTGAGGCAGCAGCCCCGACCCGACGTCACGATGACGGATCAGCACGAGGGCGACCCCGATGAGCGCAACGCCGAACACGAGAGGAAGCAGTCCGACGAGCCAACGATCGCCCGCGTACGGTCGGATCTGCTGCGCCCAACCGATCGGGGACAGCCAGGTCGGCCAGCCCGGCTCGACCTTGCCGTTGGCGTCGCCCACGGCTCGGAGCAGGTAAGCCACCGCGAGGGTGCCGACCGCCAGTCCTCGTGCGGCCCGAGCGCTCGTCGTCAGCTGCGCGGCCACCGCCCCGACGGCGGCGAAGGCGAACCCCGCCACGACCCAGCTGAGTCCGAAGGCGACCGAGCCCGCCGTGGCCAGATCCGTGGCGACCAGTCCTGCGGTCGTCACCAGTCCGATCGCGACCGCGCCGATGGTAGCGACCAGTAACGCAGCAGCCAGGGAGGCGAAGCGCCCGATCGAGCCGCTGGCGAGCAGTTCGTATCGACCGAGTTCCTCATCGGCGCGGGTGTGCCGGATCACCATCAGGGCGGCGAACAGCGCGGCCAGGGCCGTTCCCATTCCGACCAACTTGAAGACGGCCACCGCTGCCGGTGAGCCGGGGTCATAGATGCGCCCGTACATGGCCACCAGCGCCGGCGTGGAGTTGATCAGCTCAACACCCTGGAGCCGGGACCGCTCCTCGGGGTAGACGCCGGCTGTCGCTGCGGCGCTGCTCGCGGCCGCGGAAGCAAAGGCGATCACGCACAGGGGCACCAGGATCTTGTCCCGAAGAAGGTTGGCCGCCAGGAGCATCCCTGTGCCACGCAACTCGTTCATCGCGATTCTTCCGGCCCGGCGGCGGGGACTGGGGCCGTCAGGGTGTGGTCGTAGTGGCGGAGGAACAGCTGCTCCAACGTCGGAGGCTGGCAGGTCAGGGTCCGGATTCCGTACGGTTCGAGCTGCGACAGGACGGCACCGATCTGCTCGGTGGGCACGTCGCACCGCAACCGGGTGCCGTCGACCTGGATCGCGCTCGCCCGGAGAAATGGCGCGGGATCGGACGGCATTGAGTCGAGGGTGACGTCGATACTGGTGTAGGTCACATGACGCATCTCGGCCAAGGTGCCGGTCTCGACGTTCCGGCCCTGGCGGATGATGCTCACCCGGTCGCACAGGGCCTCGACCTCGGACAAGATGTGGCTGCTGAGGAGCACGGTGCGGCCGAGCTGTTGCTGGGCGTTGATGCACTCAGCGAAGACCTCTTCCATCAGCGGATCGAGGCCCGTCGTGGGTTCGTCCAGGATGAGCAGCTCCGCTTCGCTGGCCAACGCCGCCACCAGCGCCACCTTCTGTCGATTGCCCCTCGAGTAGGCGGTTCCCTTCTTGGTGGGATCGAGCTCGAAGCGTTGCAACATCTCGTCGCGGCGGACCCGGTCTGTGCCGCCGCGGAGTCGGCCGAGCAGGTCGATGACTTCACCGCCGGTCAGTTGGGGCCACAGATTGACCTCGGCCGGGACGTACGCCATCCGGCGGTGCAGTGCGGTGGCGTCGGCCCATGGATCGCCGTCGAGTACCCGTACCGTTCCGGCCGTGGGCCGCAGCAGGCCGAGCAGCACACGGAGGGTTGTGGACTTGCCCGCGCCGTTGGGGCCGAGGAAGCCGTGGACCTCTCCTCGGTTGACGGTGAGGTCCAGACCGTCGAGCGCACGGGTCCGACCGAAGTCTTTCACCAGACCCAACACGCTGATCACATCTGACATGGCCTCACCGCAGGCATTGCACCAGCCGCCTCTCGTGCTGTGACGTTCGGTTGGCCGGGTTCAGTCACTACCGCTTCCCGGTCCGACCACTACGGTATCGGCCGGGTACGCCATGGGCAGCGACCACCTGACCCGGTCCTCGTGGTGTGGCTAGCTGATCTTGCGCCGGTAGATCGACATGGCGAAAAAGTACGCAGCGACCAGGATGCCGACGCACCAGGCGAGCGTGATCCAGATGTCGGTACCGATCGGCTGCTGGGCGAAGGTGTTTCTAATCGTGGTGACGATCGACGTCACCGGCTGGTTCTCAGCGAACCAGCGCACGGGACCGGGCATCGTCTGGGTGGGGACGAACGCCGAGCTGATGAACGGCAGGAAGATGAGGGGATAGGAGAAGGCGCTGGCGCCGTCGACCGTCTTGGCCGATAACCCGGCGATCACCGCGACCCAGGTCAACGCCAGGGTGAACAAGATCAAGAGACAGGCCACCGCGAGCCACCCCAGCACACCGGCACCGCTCCGGAAGCCCATCAGGAGGGCGACACCGACCACGATGACGAGTGAGATCAGGTTGGCGACGAGCGACGTGAGCACGTGGCCCCACAGCGCGGCCGACCGGGCTATCGGCATGGACTGGAAGCGCTCGAAGATCCCGCCCTGCAGGTCCAGGAAGAGGCGGTAGGCGGTGTACGCGATGCCTGAGGCGATCGTGATCAACAAGATGCCGGGCAGCATGTAGTCGATATAGGACCTCGACCCGGTGTCGATCGCTCCGCCGAACACGTAGACGAACAGCAGCATCAGAGCGACCGGTGTGACCGCCGTGGTGATGATGGTGTCGGGGCTGCGCAGGATGTGGCGGAGCGACCGCCCGGTCAGGACCGCGGTGTCGCCGAAGAAGTGCGTGGTCGTCATGACTGTTCCTCACTGTTCGTGCGAGCGCTGCTGAGGGTACCGGCTCCGACGCTCTCGCTGTTGTCACCGGTGATGGCCAGGAAGATCTCTTCGAGGGTGGGCTGCTTCTCGATGTACTCGGCCTTCGCAGGCGGGAGGAGCTGCCGGAGCTCGGCGAGGGTTCCGTTCACGATGATCCGGCCCCGGTGGAGGATCGCGATCCGATCGGCGAGGTGCTCGGCCTCCTCCAGGTGTTGTGTCGTCAGCAGCACCGTCGTGCCCTTGTCTGCGAGCTCCTTCACGGTCTGCCACACCTCGATGCGCGCCTGAGGGTCGAGCCCGGTCGTCGGTTCGTCGAGGAAGATCACCGGGGGGTTTCCGATGAGGCTCATCGCGATATCGAGACGGCGGCGCATCCCACCGGAGTAGGTCGACGCCTTCCGGCCGCCGGCCTCGGTCAAGGAGAACCGGGTCAGCAGTTCGTCCGCGATGTCGCCCGGGTCCTTCAGGTGCCGCAGCCGGGCAACCAGGACGAGGTTCTCGCGTCCGCTGAGGATCTCGTCGACGGCCGCGAACTGTCCGGTGAGACTGATCGACTCCCGCACGTTCTGCGGTTGCGCGGTGACGTCGAAGCCGCTCACCCAGGCTGAGCCGGCGTCCTGCTTGAGGAGCGTGGAGAGGATCCTCACGACCGTGGTCTTGCCCGCTCCGTTCGCGCCGAGTAGCGCGAAGACGCTGCCCGACGCCACGTCGAAGTCGACGCCGCGCAGCACCTGTAGGTCGGAATAGGACTTCTGTAGACCCTCCACCCGGATGGCGGCATCCGTGGTCACGGCTGCTCGCCTCGTTCCGCGTCGTCGATGGCCTTGGTCAGGCGCGCGCGTTCCTTGTCGATCCACTGGGCGCCGCTGTACGCCTGAGCGAACGTCTCGGCAAAATCGACCGGGTTCTCACCGACGATCGCGCGCACCGGCGTGCCGTCGGCAGCGGCGCGCTCCCAGAGCTCGACGGAGTCGTGCATCATCGTGACGACGGTTTCGCCGTCGGTGACGCCCCCGTAGTACGTGAAGTACCGCTGCAACGCTTTCGCGGCGGTGCGGTAAGGCTCGGCGAGGGCATCGATGCGTGCTTTGTACTGCTTGTACTGCTTCTTCTGTTCGAGCGATCCGGTGACGGTCTCGATCCATTTGGCCATGACTACCTGTCTCCTCCTTGGAGCTGAGCAATACGTTCCGCGAGGAAGCTCCATGTCCTCCAGAACTCGTCGAGCTGTTCACGCCCTGTGGCGTTGATCGAATAGACCTTCCGCGGTGGCCCCTTCTCGGAGGGAACCCTCTCCACGTCCACGAAGCCTCTCTGCTCGATACGCACGAGCAAGGCGTAGACAGTGCCTTCGACGAGGTCGGCGAAGCCCTGTTCTCGCAGTTGCGCAGTGATCTCGTAGCCGTACGCGGGACGTACGGCCAGGAGCGCGAGCACGATGCCCTCGAGCGTGCCCTTGAGCATCTCCGTCATCTGGTTGGCCACCGCGAACTCCGATCTACTCTGTGTTGGTGACTACCAGTAAACGATAACACTAGGTACCGCTAGGTAGCAACACCAAATAGCAACCCGATGCGCAGCCCGATCCGGGGGTTGTCGGAGACGCCGGGGTGGCTGAGTTCAGAGGGTGTCGGGGGGTGGCAGGGTGACGCCGAAGCCCGCGAGAGCCAGCCGCAGCAGGACCTGGCCGGGACGCAGCAGGTCGTCGATCTTCGCTGCACTGAGGAGCTCGAGCTCGGCCAGCCGGACGGCGTACTCCTGCTGGCTGCCCCGTCGTGCGTCGTCGAGCTGGAGCGTGTTGTGCCACACCTTCTGCCGAGCCTCGGCGAGGAAGCGCTTGGAGCCCAACCGGTTCAACGGCCTGAGCACCTTGTCGATCAGGGACTGCCCGCCGGCCGTCACCAGTTCGTGGTCCTCGGCCGATACCCGCGACGCCAGGACTTCGTCGATCCGCTCGTGGTCTCGCCGCCGCAGACCCATGAGCTCGGCATCAGAAAACTCGTCCGGACTGATGACGGCCAGCAGGGCCTGCGGCAGGTCGTAGTTGACGTGGGCGTTGATGCCGAGGAGGACGTGGCGCAGGGCCGGCAGCTCCGGTGCGGCGGCGAACGCCAAGCGCCAAGGTCGGGGAACGCTGCCCTCACCGGTGAGCTCGGCGTCGAGCGCGGTCAGGTAGAGGTTCGCGAAGGCTACGTCCCAACGCTCGACCCAGGATGGGTCCTCGAACAGCCCTTGCGTGATGGCTGCTCCCACCGCCCGGGTGGTCCGTTGGTAGGTGGACAGAAAGACCTGCTGATGGCTGAGCCGCTCGGGTAGCCGGTGCAGACGCTGCTCCATCCTGGCCATCACGTCCGCGATCGATGCTGGTAGCTCGACGGCCCCCGTCTCACCCTGCGCCATGGTCGCTCCTCCACTCGAAGCTGACCGTGCGGTCCGTCCCGGAACGAAGACCATGATCCTCCGGGTGGAGCCATCTGTACGCGCGATTCCGGCATCTTCGCCCAGAGCACGGTGCCGACGTTTATCGTTGACCCGAGCTGTGACATCGAGCAGGGTGCTCGGCCTCCGGTGGACGATCGAGGGCGCTATGACGACGCGTGCAGGCATCATCCGGGACGACCGCGTGCTCGCGTACACCCGGGTGTTGTCACTGGTCATCATCCCGTTCCTGCTGGCCGCCTTCGTGGTGCTCTACATCTTCCCGGGCGATACCGGCCGTCTGTTCGCCTGGCCCATCAAGTCGACCATGTCCGCCATGACCCTCGGGTCCGCCTATCTCGGCGGCGCGTACTTCTTCGGGCGAGTCCTCTGGGAGCGGCACTGGCATGTGGTCAAGACCGGATTCGTGGCCGTTGCCGTCTTCGCCGGCCTGCTCGCCGTCGCGACGGTCGTGCATTGGGACAAGTTTAACCATGGACACGTGCCGTTCTGGGTCTGGACCGCGCTGTACTTCACGGCACCGGTCCTGGTCATGATCGCCTGGCTCGTCAACCGTCGCTTCGCTGCGATCGCCGAAGTGGGTGAGGAACGCATCGGCCGCCCGGCCCGACGGGTGATCGGGTTGGTCGGGGTGCTCGCCCTCGTCCAGGGGGTCGTGATGTTCCTCCAACCGGCGTGGACCATCGCGGTCTGGCCTTGGCCGCTCACCCCCCTGACCTGCCGCGTACTCGGGGCCATCTTCTGCCTGGGCAGCGCGGGACTGGTGGTGCTGGTCGACTCGCGCTGGACGACCATCAGGTTGATGCTTCAGGTCGACATGCTGATGATCGGGCTGATGTTGATCGCGTCCGTTCGGGCGCGGACCGAGTTCGATGCTCACCGACCGCTCACCTGGCTGCTACTGGCCGGGTTCGTCTTCGTCCTGACGGGATCGGCCTTGGCCTGGTACCGCATGGAAGTACGTCGGCGACCACAAGCCCGAACGGTCGTTCGGGAGGAGTTACCTCGCTGAGCGGGTGGGCGCCCGCTACTGGGCCTGGACGGGAAGCTGCAGGTACGAGGAGTGAACGCCCCCGGTGTGGATGAGATGTTGTCCGCGGTTCACAGGGTTGTCGTCACGGTTTCCGGGAAATATCTGTCCCAGAAGGTTTCGGCCGCTGATGAGGAAACGGAGCTGCTCGCCGGGGTGGAAGGCGAGGCCGATGGGAAGCAGGTCGATATCGATCTCGACGGCCTCGCCAGGAGCG
Organism: Propionibacteriales bacterium; assembly: GCA_038238065.1. Taxonomy (GTDB): domain Bacteria; phylum Actinomycetota; class Actinomycetes; order Propionibacteriales; family Propionibacteriaceae; genus Microlunatus. Next base: position 8,334 of record JBBRYD010000082.1, read on the forward strand.
AGCTCGTCGACCCGGTCGAAGCTGTGGACGGGCACGGTGTCGATGGACTGCGTCTGGTCCAGGCGACGCAGGGAGACCTGCAGGCGTCCGTCGGATCCCTTGTAGCGCAGGACCGAACCGCTGCGTTCGGTGAGATCGTGCACCACCGAATCGCCTTGACCGGTCGTTTGAGACCATCACACGGGGGTAGTCCCTCGGCATGACCGATCAGACGACACCGAGCGACCCGACCGAGCAGTACGACCAGCCGGAGAACACCGATGAGCAGCAGTCCCATCCGGGACTGACCTCGGAGATGCGGGATACCCCGGACCACGGCGAAGACACGTACCGAGGTAGCGGCCGGCTGAGAGACAAACGGGCGATCGTGACCGGAGGCGACTCCGGGATCGGCCGCGCTGTCGCCTTGGCCTTCGCCCGCGAAGGCGCGGACGTGCTGATCAGCTATCTCGACAGCGAAGAGGTCGACGCGGACGAGACGGTCCGGCTGATCGAGGCCGCCGGACGGAGGGCGGTCCGCTGCCCAGGGGATATTCGGGACGAAGCCATGTGCCAGCGGATCATCGACACGGCCGTGGAGCAGCTCGGCGGTATCGACATCCTGGTCAACAACGCGGCCTATCAGATGGCGCAGATGGGCGGCATCGAAGACATCACCACCGAGCAGTTCGACCGGGTCATGAAGACGAACCTCTACGCCATGTTCTGGCTGTGCAAGAAGGCTGTTCCACACCTGAAAGCCGGCGCCACGATCATCAACACGTCGTCCGTGCAAGCCGTCAGCCCGTCGCCGGAGCTGTTGGACTACGCCACGACCAAGGCAGGGATCCACAACTTCACCAAGGCGCTGGGACAGGAGCTCGCCGAGAAGGGCATCCGGGTCAACGCGGTCGCACCCGGTCCGATCTGGACGCCGCTCATCCCGGCGACCATGCCGGTCGAGAGAGCAGAGGCGCATGGGGAGAGCACACCCCTCGGCCGGGCGGGGCAACCGGCAGAAGTTGCCCCCGCCTACGTCTTCTTCGCCTCCCAGGAGTCCAGCTACATCACGTGCGAGATGCTCGCGGTCACGGGAGGACAACCCGTCACCTGACGTCTGGGGGCTCCAAGCAGAACTTCGGCGTTTCTTCGGCCAAGGCTGAGCGCGAACACGTCCTGCGCCAGAGGTCGGACAGTCACTCTTCAGGGGTCAGGTCAAGCGGCTCGCCAGTCGAGTCTCCGGGCCACGACAGCAGGGAGGTCTCCTGTCGGGGGAGAGCTTCACTGTGGCTGCCGACCGGTTCGACTGTCGGAGGATCGACTGTCGCAGCACCACGCACCATCGCCGATTCCCACGGGACCGGCTCTGCTCGAAAGCAGGCCCAGGCTCGGTGTCGCGTCAGGACACCGAGCCTGGGCTTTTCACGTGCTCGTCGGTAGCCCGGTCACCGAGGACGGCTGAGGCTGACGGGGTGCAACAGCCGTCGGTGCAGCCGGCTTCCCCGCAGCAGTCCGTCTGCCGCGTCTCCCCGTCACGGGTGTCGGGGTCGGAACCGGCGAGCAGGGCGCTGGGTGGTGTGCAGCAGGTGTCGCCTCGCCACGCCTCGACCCCTTCCCTGACGGCGAAGCCGGCGATGACCAGGGCAGCCACGGGGTCCGCCCAGGACCAGCCGAGCGTGCTGTTCAGGATCAGTCCCACCAGCAGCACCGCCGACAGGTAGGTGCACAGCAGGGTCTGCTTGGAGTCCGCGACCACACTGGCGGATCCGAGCTCGCGGCCGGTCCGTCGCTCCCACCAGGACAGCATCGGCATCACCACGAGACTCGTGGCGGCCAGCACGATGCCGACCGTGCTGTGCTCCGGCTCGGACGAACCCAGCAGGTTCCACACCGAGTCGAGGGTCACGTAGGCGGCGAGGGAGAAGAACGCGATGGCGACGGTTCGGAGAGCCACCTTCTCCCTTCGCTCCGGATCGGCGGCAGAGAACTGCCAGGCGATCGCCGCGGCCGACAGCACTTCGACGCAGCTGTCCAGCCCGAACGACACCAGTGCCGCAGACGACGCGACGGTGCCGGCGGATATGGCCACCACCGCCTCGATCACGTTGTAGCCGATGATCGCCGCCACCACCAGCCGGACCCGCCGTTGCAGCACCGTCCGCCGGACCGCGTCGGGCCGACGACCGGCGAGGGCAGGCACGGCGGTCACCGGGCCCCCCGGCTGACAGCCGCGCCGACCCCAGCAGCATTCATCGTCACCCGATCGATGAGATCGCGAGCGTCAGCCGTTGTCAAGCGAGCGAGCTCCGAGGGTCCGGACGTGGTGGTGCAGCTGGCCCAGGGCGCAGCGACGATCCGAGGTGGACAGCTGTCCATGGGCGTTGACATCAGTCAACGGCTGTACGCGCCAGTCATTCGACTGCACTTCAGCCGGTCAGCCGCCTGATGATCGCCGGACCCCAGAGCTCGGTGGTGAAGAAGTACGTGCCGAGCAGCAGGAAACCGGTCGCGCCGAGCAGCACGCCGGTGGCGGCCCGTCGGGCGCCGACCGTCGCCGTGGCTCCACGTCCACGCAGGAACGCCTCCACGACCACGAGGTTCGGCAGGAAGAACCAGAAAGACATCACCCGGTCGAACGGGCCGCGGAAATCCTCGGTGTGCCCGGCTCCGCCGCTGAGCAGCAGCCAGAACCCGTAGTCCATCCGGTAGAGCCAGGAGCCGATGGCCAGGGCGAACAGGCGTAGAGCCCAGGCGCGATGCAGGTCGATCCGTCGCGCCCTCGCCTGCCGGTACGCCTGCACCGCGCAGACGATCATCAGCGCGCCGTACATCCCGAAGCCGAGGTCCATCACGAGTCCACCGACGGTGCCCTTGGCGAGGATGAACGCCAGCCCGCCGAGTCCCGCCAGCAGCGACGCGCCGACGTACAACCGACCCAGGCTGCGGTGCAGTGCCGGGTAGCGGGCGCGGACCGGACCCATCAGCTGGATGCAGCCGAGCACCAGGATCACCCCGCCGGCGAAGAAGTGCAGCCCGATCGCGACGGTGGCCGCCGGCGTGGCGGGCTCGTAGAGCCGGGGCAGCACCGCGTTCCAGCCCGGAAGGTCCCGGTCGGAGATGGCGCCCGCGTAGTGGGCCAGGATGTAGACCCCGAACAGCGTGACACTCGCCCAGACGGTCACCACCAGAGCCGTAGCCGCCCGGCGCAGGGCCAGCGAGCCGGGTGCCCGACTGCTGGCGGCGGCACCCCGTGACGACGTTCTCTCCGACGTCATCGACGTGGGCTTCTCCTGCGTCGTCATCCTGATCACCTTCCCCGACCGGTTCGCGCCCACCTATCGCCATGCTAAGCCGCCTCCCGGAGACCGGGCGTGGGCGGTCATTAGGGTAGGGGGACCGACTCGACGAGGAGAATTCGTGACGTCCCCATCAGCAGCCGACCAGCTGCGAGCGAGTTTCCTCGACCCACCGACGAGCAGTGCCCCGATGATGCGCTGGTGGTGGTTCGGGCCGTCGGTCGAGCGGGAAGAACTCGACCGTAGCCTCGCCGTCATGGCTGAGGCGGGTATCGGCGGCGTCGAGATCTCCTACGTCTACCCGCTGGCTTCGGACAGCGAACGGCTGCTGTCGCCGGTGTTCCTGGCCGATCTGCGCTACGCCGCCGACGCGGCCCGTGCGCTCGGTCTCCGCTTCGACCTCACGCTGGGATCGGGTTGGTCGTTCGGTGGCCCGCACATCAGCGCGCGGCATGCGGCGCGCCGGCTGCACTGGGACCGGCGCGAGATCGGACCCGGGGCGGTCCGCATCCCGGTCGTGGCGGCGTGGCCGGGCGACGAGCTGGTGGCGGCGTACCTCGGGCCGGGATCGTTGCAGGAGCCCCCCGCGGAGCTCAGTCTGCTGACGGTGGCCGACGGGTCGATCGAGATCCCGGACGGCACCGGCACCCGACAGGTTCTGCTGGCCTACGCCCGGCTGACCGGTCAGAACGTGAAACGGGCGGCGTCCGGTGCCGAGGGCCCGGTCCTCGACCACTACAGCGCCTCGGCAGCCCGTGAGCATCTTCGCGAGTTCGGTGATCCGCTGCTGGACGCGGTCCCCGCGGAGCTGGTCGGTTCGGTGTTCTGCGACAGCCTCGAGGTCTACGGCAGCGACTGGACTCCCGACCTGGTCGCGGAGTTCCGCGCTCGACGCGGCTACGAGCCGTTGGCCGAGCTGTACCGGCTGGTCGTGGACGGTCCCGACGCCCGCCGGCTGCGGGCCGACTACCACCGGACCCTGGCCGAGCTCTACGAGGACAACTTCGTAGCGGTGTTCAGGAGCTGGGCCGCTGGTCGAGGGGTCCCGTTCCGGATCCAGGGCTACGGTACGCCGCCGGCCATGGTCAGCAGCTATCGCGGCGCCGACCTGTTCGAGGGGGAGGGGTGGGGCTGGACCGACCTCACCCAGACACGGTGGGCTACCTCGGCGGCGCACCTCTACGGACGGCAGGTCGTCTCGTCGGAGACCTGGACCTGGGTGCACTCGCCGTCCTTCCGCGCCACCCCGCTCGACCTCAAGGGGGAGGCGCACGAACACCTCCTGGCCGGCATCAACCAGTTCATCGGTCACGGCTGGCCCTACTCGGCTCCTCACCTGCAGGGACTGGGCTGGTTCTTCTACGCCGCAGCCGCGCTGGACGACCGCAACCCGTGGTGGCCGGCGATGCCTGTCCTGATGCGCTACCTGACCAGGCTGTGCTGGCTGATGCGTCAGGGGGATCCGGTTGCCGACGTGCTGGTCTACGTATCGGGCGAGGACGTGTTCTCACGGATGGGCGCGGCTGCGGGCGGGTCGCTGGACGCGTGGCGGGAAGCGCGGGAAGTGCTGGGGGACGGCGTGATCCGGGAGATCCGACAGGGTGGCTGGGACTACGACCTGGTCGACGACGTAGCCCTCGACGTCGTCCCGGCTGACCCGTCCAGGCCCGTGGTGGTCAGCGGCGCTACCGCGGTGACCGAGGCGGCCCGCGCCTGGTTCGACCGGCTGATCGGCGCCGGCGGAACCGTCATCGCTGTCGACTCCACCGTCGAGATCCCCGGCGCTACACCCTGCGAGCCGGCGGACGTCGCCGTGGCCCTTGCTGCCGTGCGGCCGCCCGCGGTCCGCATCAACCCCCCGCACCCCGACGTGGGGGTGGTCCGTCGGCGTACCCGCGAGGTCGACGTCTTCCTGGTCGTCAACACCGGAGCGTCCACGGCCGCGTTCGCGCTGTCACCACGGTCGACTCGCCGCTGGTACGAGCAGTGGGATGCGGATTCGGGACGGGTCGTGGGAAGTGGCGAGCTCGGCGAGGTGGACCTGACGCTGCATCCCTACCAGAGCGCCGTGGTGGTGCTGAGCGACCAGCAACCGGCCCAGCCGGCCCGGGTCGCGGGGGAGCGGGAAGGCCTGCTCCGGCGTTTGTCGCTCGGCGACGGCTGGCAGGTGCAGTTCGGCGACCGGGGCTCCACCGCCGCGGTGATCCTGCCGCACCAGTGGGAGGACGATCCGGACCGGCTCGCGTTCTCCGGCACGGCGACCTACCGCACCACGGTCGAGCTGCCGGACCTCGGATCGGGCACCGCTGTGATGGACTTCGGCGAGGCCGGCGTCACGGCGGTGGGGGACGGGGCCCCGCAAGAGATCCGTGGCCACTCCTACCGGGCGAAGGTCGATCCACCGATCGGTGTGGTCGCCGAGGTCCGGGTCAACGACGTGGACTGTGGTGTCGTGTGGGCACCGCCCTACGTGGTGGACGTCAGCCACGCCGTCCAGGTCGGTCCCAACCGGGTCGAGGTCACCGTCGCCAACACGGCGTCGAACGCGCTCGCCCACGACGAGCAGGTCGAGACCATGGTCGCGGAGAGCGAGAGCCGCTACGGCCGACGCTTCCGGATGCAGGAGCTGGATCGAGCCATGGACGGTGTGCGATCGGGTCTGCTCGCCACGCCGGCGTTGGTGATCACCACCTGATCGGCGCGACCATCAATCCCGCTGCACGCCCGGACGCCGAACTCCGGGCGATCGGCCGCCGGGTGTGCTGGCCCGAGTCCGGCTTCACCTGGAGATGCCTCCCGCCGGCGTATCGGTGCCATGCTGAGGGCATGGACAACGAAGGTTCGACGCTAGGAGCAGTTTCGGTTCACTACGACGACTATCTGGGGAGCGCCGCGGCCGATGACGCCGACGCCATGGGTGCCACCCGGAGTCTGTACCAGATGGTCGGGTTGGACCGGGACCAGTGGCTCATCGTCAGCGTCGAGCTGGCCCGGTCGAGACAGGCCGACCGGGTGAGCGTCTACGCCATCGACCGGCTGCAACACGGCGTCGGCACCCGTGACGACGTGGAAGACCTGGCGGAGGCGATCGGCAGTCTGCCGGTGGTGGCCTTCGACCTGCCGTCGACCGTCAGCGTCACAGACTTCATCGAGGAGGCGTTCCAACGGCTCACGATCCGGCTGATGGCGCACGGTGTCGGGGCTCAGTCGTTGAACGTAGTTGGCCGTCAACGGCTCAGCGCCGACGCGATCTGACCCGTTCTCCTGGTTCGCGAACCCCCTGCCGGTCGAGCGGGTGCCTCACTGCTCGTCCTCCAACCGCCGACGCCCCGTCACGTTGAGCGTCCGTCCCGAGACGGCGTGGGAGACCAGCCGGACGGAGATGCGTTGGAACGCTTCGGCCACGAACTCCTGGACCCCTACCGACGCCGGCAGGTCGAAGGCGACGACGGGCACGCCGAAGGTGAAGTCGGGCTGTTCCTGCTGGTCGGCGAGGCTGCTGATGGGGTATCGGTAGCGGTCGATGGCGTAGACGCTGATCCGCTCGGACTGCTTCGAGGTGGCCAGCTCGACGCTCACGATGAGCCATTGCTCCCGGTCCAGTCCCACCAGTTGGTAGAGGCTGCGCCCGGCCAGTGTTGCGTCCGCATCGTCGGCGGCCGCGCTGCCCAGGTAGTCGTCGTACTGAACCGATACCGCCCCGAGCACCGTCGCATCGTCGTTCATGCCGGTCAGCATGGCACCGTTTCTCGGGAAGCGGAACACTGGACCTAGGGGGTTGTCGCGCAGGTTTCCGCCGTCGAAGAGCGCCGCAATGGGGCGTTGATGAGCAAACGGCGGTGCGCACCCGGTGAGGCCGGGTCTGGTCGCTCGAGGCTGCCTTTGCTAGAGGGCCGCGCGTCGGTCGCCCCCTGTGACCCAGCGGCAGGTACCGGCCATCGGTGACAGCTCGGTCGACCAGGGTTGACGAACGAATGGCCGGAGGTCCGATGTAGCCAGTGCACTAACGGAACGGCGAGGTCGTTCGAGGATGGGGATGGCGTACCGCGAGGCCACTGATCTCGGCGAGCAGGGGCCAGCTCGAGATCACCGTCGTGGTCTCGTCGCTCAGCCCGGCGAGCTTGCGGAACCGAATGACAACAGAGACGTCCCCGCTTCCGAGATGGTCAAGGGCAAGGCTCTGCCACTGCCCGTTGCGTTGCCGGCTCAGGTGGCGACCCGCTGACGGCTGCAGGTCCCAGGAGTACCCGCTCAGGTCGACAACCACCGGGCAGTGCAGGGCGAAGTTCCGCTGGAGCGCCCCGGTCTCGATCAGCACGATCGGGTCATCAGTGGTCACGCAACCAGGCGCCTTGTGGAAGACCTGTTCGAGCCGCTTGCTCGGAAAGTGGCTACCCGACGGCAAGCCCGGCAACGACACCGTGGCGTAGACGACCAGGATTCCGCCTACAACCAGATTGGCGGCCGGGTGCCAACGGCGGCTGACGGCGGGGAGCTCGGCCACAGCGCAGCCGAACACCAGCGCGATCGCGGGGGCTGAGAGTGCCGTGTACGCCAGGGACCAGGGTGGAGTCCACAGCAACAGGGCCCACGTCACCGCGAGCAGTAGCGTGGCGAACCGACCCAAAGGGCCGCGAACCGCCAAGACGACAGCGGCGCCCAGGAGGAGCAGCGCGACGACGGCCAA
>JBBRYD010000083.1:0-16261 GCA_038238065.1 Propionibacteriales bacterium
AGCACCGAGTACCCGCCGCCGCCGGTGGAGATCCAGCGTCCGTCACAGATCTCGTCGGCCAGCTCGGCGAGGGCGAGATAGGACGCCCGCTGGCCGTCCAGGGTGAGGTCCAGGTCGGCCAACGGGTCGTGCTCGTGCGAGTCGCAGCCGTGCTGGGTGACCAGGATGGTCGGCTGGTGGGCGCGGAGAGCCTGCGGCACCACCGCGTGGAAGGCGCGCAGCCAGCCGGCGTCGTCGGTCCCCGGCGGCAGCGCGATGTTCACTGCTGAACCCGGAGCGCCGGGTCCACCGGTCTCGGTGGGGAACCCGGTCCCGGGGAAGAGGCAAGCAGGCGTCTCGTGCAGGCTGATGGTCATCACCCGCGGGTCATCGTAGAAGATCGCCTGGACGCCGTCGCCGTGATGGACGTCCACGTCGACGTAGGCGATGCGCTGGACGCCCTGGTCGAGCAACCAGCGGATCGCCACCGCGATGTCGTTGTAGACGCAGAAACCGCTCGTCCTGGCGCGCATGGCGTGGTGCAGCCCGCCGCTCACGTTGGTGGCCCGCAACGACTCTCCGCTGAACACGCTGCGCGCGGCCTCGACGCTGGCCATGGCCACCCGGCCCGCCACCTCGTGCATGCCGTGGAAGATCGGGTTGTCCGAGGAGCCGAGGCCGAAGACCGCGTTCGGTTGTTCGCGCTGCACGGCCGCGATGTACTCGGCCGTGTGCACCGTCTCGAGCAGGTCGAGGTCGATCTCCGGCGGGGGTACGACATCGAGCCGGTCGAGCACGCCGAGGTGACGCGCCAACGAGATGGTGTTCTTGACCCGCCCCGGCGCCATCGGGTGGTCGGCACCGAAGTCGTACCGGGTCAGGGCGTCGGAGAAGACCAGACGACCCTTCACGCGGTGACCCGCCGAGCGGGCGCAGGTGCCGACGGCGTCGTTCCGGGCTCGACGCGAGCGGCGGCGGCCAGCTCGCGGCTCCGGTCGCGCGCCGCCTCCATCGCGGTCATGAAGGCAGCCCGCACGGCTCGCTCCTCCAGCTGACGGACCGCAGCCGCTGTCGTACCGCCCGGCGAGGTGACCCGCTCGCGCAGCACGGTGGGGTGCTCGCCGGTCTCGCGGAGCAGCTTGGCCGAGCCGAGCATGGTCTGCACCACCAGCTCGGTCGCGGTATCGCGCGGCAGACCCAGATGAACGCCCGAGTCGATCATCGCCTCGACCACGTAGAACAGGTAGGCCGGCCCCGAGCCGGATATCGCCGTTACCGCGTCCTGGTAGCGCTCCGGCACCGTGACCACGCGCCCGGTTGCGGACAGGATCTCGGTGACGTGGTCGAGATGGCTCTGGTCGGAGTGGGAGCCCGGGGAGATGGCCGCCATTCCCTCGTCGACCTGGGCCGGGGTGTTGGGCATCACCCGCACGACCGCCGTGCCCTCGGGCAGCTGGCTCTCGATCGACATGGTGTCCACGCCGGCAGCCAGCGAGACGATCAGGACGTCCGGCCTGATCACACCGGAGATCTCGGTGAGCAGCTCGCGCATGTCCTGCGGCTTGACCACCAGGATCACCGTGTCGGCGTCAGCAACCGCCTCGGCGTTGCTGAGCATCTGGATGCCGTAGGCGTGCCGCAGCTCCACCTCGCGTTCGGGACGCCGATCGGTGGCCACGATGGCGTCGGGGTCCCAGCCGGCCCGGAGCAGACCCGACAGCACGGTCTCCCCCATCACCCCGGCACCCAGGATCGCCAGGCGCGAGCGCCTCGGCTCAGGCTCGGCCGCCACCTCTGGGACGTCCACGCTGTCACGGACGAGCTCGTCGGTCACCCTGCTCAAGCCCGTTGTCCGGAGACCAGCTGCTGGCTGACCAGCTCGGCGATCTGAACCGCGTTCAGCGCGGCGCCCTTGCGGAGGTTGTCGTTGGCGATGAACATGACCAGACCCTTGCCCTTCGGTGCTGACTGGTCGACCCGGATCCGGCCCACGTAGCTCGGGTCGCGGCCGGCGGCGTCCAGCGGCGTCGGCACGTCCATCAGCGCCACCCCGGCCGCCGCCCGGAGCACCTCGGTGGCCGCGGCTGGGCTCAGGTCGTCGCGGAACTCCGCATGCACGGCCAGCGAGTGCCCAGTGAACACCGGCACCCGGACGCAGGTGCCGGCGACCAACAGGTCGGGGATGTGCAGGATCTTTCGGGACTCGTTACGGAGCTTCTGCTCCTCGTCGGTCTCCAGCCAGCCGTCGTCCACGATCGAGCCCGCCAACGGCAGCACGTTGTAGGCGATCGGCTTGACGTAGGTGTTCGGGGCGGGGAAGTCGACCGCCCGGCCGTCGAAGGTCAGCGCGGCGGCGCTGTCCACGACGGCTTTGACCTGGCTGTCCAGCTCGTCGACGCCGACGCCACCGGAGCCGGAGACTGCCTGATAGGTGGCGACCTGCAGCCGGACGAGTCCAGCGGCGCGGTGCAGCGGCGCCAGCACCGGCATCGCCGCCATGGTGGTGCAGTTGGGGTTGGCGATGATGCCCTTGGGCGGGCGGATGGCGTCGTCGGGGTTGACCTCGGAGACCACCAGCGGGACCTGTGGGTCCATCCGCCAGGCCGACGAGTTGTCGATCACCACGGCGCCGGCGGCCACGACCCGTGGGGCCTGGGCCAGCGAGGCCGTCTTGCCGTTGGAGAACAGAGCCAGGTCGAGCCCGGAGAAGTCAGCGGTGTCGGTGTCCTCGACCACGATCTCCCCGCCCCGCCAGGGCAGCGTCGCGCCGGCCGACCGAGCGGAGGCGAAGAATCTGACCTCGGTGACGCCGAAGCTGCGCTGCTGCAGCAACGTCCGCATCACACCGCCCACTTGTCCGGTCGCTCCGAACACCCCTATACGCATGGCGGACAGCCTATGTCAGCGGGGTATTGCTGCCCGAATCTTCCAATCGGTGGGCTGCCGGTGCCCGGTCGTCGACGAGAATGGCCTCGTGATCGAGCCCCAGTTGGAACCGCGCGGCCCCGAACCCGTCCACGTCTCGACGACGACCCCCCGGGTGGGCCGGGAGATCTGGATCGTGCTCGGGTTGTCGCTGGGCCAGTCGGCGGTCTACTCCGTGCTCCGCATCGTCGAGCGGCTGACCCGCAACGTGCCGCTGTCGCAGCAGACCTCCACCCTGAACGCGTCGGTGACGCCGGACCGGCCCTGGCTGGACCTGATCTACCAGCTGGCGGCGATCGCCTTCGCCCTGATCCCGGTCCTGTTGGTGCTCTACCTGCTGCGGACCTATCTGCCGACCCGCCGCGGGATCGGCTTCGACCTGCGGCGGCCCCGCTCGGACGTGCTGTTCGGGCTGGTGATCGCCGCGGGCATCGGCATCCCGGGGCTGGGGCTCTACCTCGGCGCCCGAGCGCTCGGGCTCAACACTGACGTGCAGGCCTCCGGACTGAGCGACAACTGGTGGACGGTGCCCGTGCTCGTGCTGTCGGCGGCGCAGAACGCCGTCCTGGAGGAGGTGATCATGATCGCTTACCTGTTCACCCGGTTGGCCCAGCTCCACTGGCGCTGGCCGGTCATCCTGGTCACCAGCGCGCTGATCCGCGGCTCGTACCATCTCTACCAGGGCTTCGGCGGCTTTGTCGGGAACGCGATCATGGGCGCGATCTTCGGCCTCGTCTACCTCAAGTTCCGCCGGGTCGGGCCGCTGGTCGTCGCCCACACCGTGCTCGATGTGGTGGCCTTCGTGGGCTACGCGCTGGTTTCCCCGCACGTCGGCTGGCTTTGAGGCAGCGGGCCAGCACCCTCGGCCCTAACCTGAGCACGTGACCGCCGACCTCGCCCTCGTCCTGCTGCACAGCGCCTCGACCGACCCGGGCCTGTGGTCCCCGGTCCGTCGTGGGCTTCCGGCCGACCTGCCGGTGCTGACTCCGCAGCTACCGGGCCTGGAACCGGCCGATCCCGAGCCGTTCACGCTGCCCCGAGCCGCCGACGCGGTGCGGAGTGCCCTCGACGACGCCGGACTCTCGTCGTCGGTCGTCTGTGGTGTCGGGCTCGGCGCTCTGGTGGCGTTGCAGCTGGCTGCCGCCCAGCCGGATCTGGTCGACCGGTTGGTACTCGTCACTCGGCAGACGCGGCAGTCAGCCATCTTGATGTCGCTCCCTGCGGCGGTGCTGCGGCTGGTCCCCGCGACCGTCGCCCTCCGCCTCGGGATCGGTGCGGCCCAGGTGATCGCCCTGCTGGACGAGGTGCGATCGGTCGACTTCACGGGGCTGGCCAAGACGGTGCAGACACCCACCGTGGTCCTGTGCGGCGCCCGCGACCGGCTCAACCGCCACCCCAGCGCGGTGCTGGCCCGGACGCTGCCGCACGGAGAGCTCCAGCTCGTCCCCCAGGCGGCGACCGGCTGGGTCGAGCGATCGCCGGAGCTGCTGACCGACGCCTTGCTGCGCGTGGTACGGCCCGGCTGAGCTCGCTCAGAGCACGCTGGCCGTGCCGCTCCCGTCGACGGCGTACGAGGGCACCACCGGGGCCGCCAGGTGCAGCTGGGCGAACGCGAGCGACTCGGCCAGATCAGCCTCCCGCTGGGCGCGGGTCTCGCTCTTGCGCGAGTTGATCTCCAGCACCACATGGCCGGTGAAGTCCTGTTCAGCCAGGTGCTCCAGCACCTGGTGGGCGCGCTGGTCGCCGCGGCCCGGAACCATGTGCTCGTCCTTCACGGACCCCGAGCCGTCCGTGAGGTGCACGTGCTTGAGCCGGTCACCCCACTCCTTGGCCAGGTCCAGCGACTGCTGGCTCGACGTGGACGCGTGCGACAGGTCCAGGGTCAGGTCGGCGTAGTCGAGCTCCGTCGGGTCCCAGCCGGGCATGTAGGCCTTCAGCTCGCGACCCGGGGCGCGCCACGGATACATGTTCTCGACACAGAACGTTATCCCCGTCGACTCGGTCAGCCGGCGGATACCCTCCACGAAGCCCCGGGCGTAGTCACGCTGCCATCTGAACGGCGGGTGCACCACGACCACGTCGGCGTCGAGCTGCTTGGCGGCCTGGGCCGACCGCTCGAGCTTGGCCCACGGGTCGGTTCCCCAGACGCGCTGCGTCACCAACAGGCAGGGTGCGTGGATAGCCACGACGGGGATGCCGTGGTAGTCCCGCAGCTTCTCCACCGCGTCGATGTCGGCCGCCACCGGGTCGATACCGACCATGAGCTCGACCCCGTCGTAACCGAGGCGGCGGGCGAGCTCGAACGCCGAGGAGGTCGTCTCGGGATAGACCGAGGACGTCGAGAGCGCGACCTTGGCACTCGGCACCTTGATCAACTGCTCCGGCGGCGGGGACTCCGGGTCGCGCACGGGCTGGTCATCAGGCACGTTTTCCAGCCTAGCCTCAGTTGCTCCGCTCCGGTCGTGTGTCCCCGGCGCATCGTGGCTCTCGACCACACCCGCCGCCGCGTAGGGTTCGGCTGTGCCTGAAGTGTTGTTGCCGTTCCCGCGCGCGTTCGTGGAGTTCGTCGACCCGGACAACGCCGAGCAGACCTACCGGTGCGACCTGACCTGGCTGACGTCTCGCTGGTCGTGCATCTTCGGCCAGGGCTGCCAGGGCATCTACGCGGACCGACCCGACGACGGCTGCTGTACCTTGGGCGCCCACTTCTCCGACGCCGACGACGAGGCGCGGGTCGGCCGCGCAGCTCGCCAGCTCGGTGCGAAGCAGTGGCAGTATCGGCGGGAGGGCCGGTCCGGGGGTTGGGCCGAGCTCGAAGACGTCGAGACCGCAGCCGTTGGGGAGGAGCCGTCGCGGAAGACCCGGATCGTGGACGGCGCCTGCATCTTCCTCAACCGTCGAGACTTTCCCGGAGGCGCTGGCTGCGCCCTGCACCACCTGGCCGTCAGCCAGGGACGGGACTTCCTGGAGACCAAGCCCGACGTGTGCTGGCAGCTGCCGCTCCGCCGCCAGTATCGGACGGTGACCCGGACCGACGACACGTCCTATCTGGAGATCAGCATCGGGGAGTACGCCCGGGACGGCTGGGGGCCGGGGGGTCACGACCTCGACTGGTACTGCACGGCCAACACCGACGCCCATCAGGGAACCGAGCCGGTCTACCTGGCCAACCGGGCCGAGCTGGTCGCTCTGATGGGCGAGCCGGCCTACCAGGCGTTGGTCATCATGTGCGAGGACTTCGACGCTCGGCCCGGGTCATCGCTCCGGCACCCCGCAGACCCAGTGGCTTATACCGCGTGAGTTTCAGCGCCAGCGCCGTGACCCCGGTCACACGTCGCAGACGAGTCAGATAACAATGGTTGACATGCATTTGGACCATCTTTCCTACGCCGCCGGCCCCGAGGGACTCCAGGGGACCGCAGAGCGACTGGGGGCCCTGCTGGGAGCACCGTTCCTCGACGGAGGCTTCCACCCACGTTTCGGGACGCGCAACCAGATCCTGCCGCTCACCAACGGCCACTACGTCGAGGTCGTCGAGGTGCTCGACCATCCGGCGGCCGACAAGGCCCCGTTCGGTCAGGCGGTTCGCGCCCGGACCGAAGCCGGCGGTGGGTGGCTCGGCTGGGTCGTGGCGGTGGACGACCTGACCCCCATCGAGGAGCGCATCGGCCGCGCCGCCGTGGACGGCAACCGACGCCAGCCGGACGGCAACCTGCTCGAGTGGCAGCAGCTCGGGGTGCGGGGTATGCAGGGCGACCCACAGCTGCCCTTCTTCATACGGTGGCTCAGCGACACGTCACTGCACCCGTCGGTGGGCGGCCAGATCGAACTGCTCAGCCTCGAGATCGCCGGCGAGCACGACCGGCTGGACGAATGGCTGGGCGGGCAGACCGACAAGATCCTCGACGACGTCGAGATCGAGTGGACAGCCCCCAACGGCCAGCCCGGCCTCGAGGCCGCCGTCTTCGCCACAGCGCGGGGGCAGGTACGCATCTAGGGTTCTCGCCGGCCCGAACGGAGAACAGCCGGGCTCGGGGTCCTGACGCGACGCCGAGTCCGGCTGTTCCTTCGCGGCAGAGCCACATCCACGCGAACGATGTGCTGCCTGTTGCTGCGACGGTCGATCCTCCGACAGTCAAACCTGACGCAAGCGTGTGGTGGAGCTCTCCCCCGACAGGAGACCCCCTCGTGTCGTCTCGTCCAGCTCGGTTGCTGAGCCGTACGGTCCGACCACTGAAGACTGACGGGTCGACCTCTGGTGGACGGGCGGGGACGATCAACGTTTCCCCAAGAAACGCCTAAGGTCGCCCACACCGGGTCGAGGGACCTGGGGACGGACCCGGCGGTCGATGGAATAGTGACTTCATGCCGCTCACCGTCCGACCTGTCATCGCCTCGCTGCCGGCGTACAAGGCGGGACAGCCGGCGCCCGTGCAGCCGGGCCAGAGCACGTACAAGCTGTCCAGCAACGAGAACCCCTATCCCCCACTGCCGGGCGTGCTGGCCGCGACGGCCCTGGCCAGCGCCCAGATGAACCGTTACCCCGACATCGCGAACACGGCAATGGCGGCCGCGGTGGCCGCGCGGTTCGGCTTGGCACCCGACCAGCTCGCCTTCGGCACCGGGTCGGTGGCGGTGCTCTACCACCTGCTGCAGACGGTGTGCGAACCCGGCGACGATGTCGTCTTCGGTTGGCGCAGCTTCGAGGCGTACCCGATCGCGATCCAGGTACTGGGGGCGACGCCGGTGCCCGTGCGGCTCGCACCGGGGGAGGTGCACGACCTGCCCGCGATGCGGGCCGCGATCACCCCGGCGACCAAGGCGATCATGCTGTGCACGCCCAACAACCCGACCGGTCCGGCGATTCCGCACGACGCCCTGGTCAGCTTCGTCGACGACGTGCCCGACTCGATCCTGGTGGTGGTCGACGAGGCCTACGTGGAGTTCGTCACCGACCCTGACGCCACCCGGGGGCTCGACGTGATCGGTGACCGACCCAACGTGGTCGTGCTCCGGACGTTCTCGAAGGCTTACGGGCTCGCTGGGTTCCGGGTCGGGTTCTGCGTGGCCGACCCGGTGGTGGCGAGCGCCGTACGAGCGGTGGCGTTGCCCTTCGGGGTCTCGCTGCCGGCCCAGGCCGCGGTGCTGGCCTCGCTGGAGGCCGAGGCGGCGCTGCTGGAGCGCGTGGCGCGGATCGTCGCCGAGCGGGACACCCTGCGCGCCGGCCTGCGCGATCTCGGGTTCGACGTGCCGGTCAGCCAGGCCAACTTCGTCTGGCTACCGGCCGGACGTCGCACCGCCGAGTACGCCGCGTCGTTTGCCGCAGCGGGTCTGATGGTGCGACCGTACGCCGCGGGAGACGCCGGCGACGGAGTGCGGATCACCGTGGGCGAGCCGGCAGCCAACGCGCTGGTGCTGCAGGCGGCGGCAGGACTGACGCGCTAGCGACGAGCAACGCCTCGACCCCGGACGCGGCCGAAGGGGATAGGGATGGGTCCGGGGGCGTTTTCGACGTCCGCGCCGGTGGGTCCACAGAATTGTCAGAGGGCCGACTTAGAGTCCCTTCATGGCCAAGACAGCATCCCGCCCCTCCCATCAGTGCACCGAGTGCGGCTGGTCCAGCGTGCGTTGGGTGGGTCGCTGTGGCGAGTGCCAGACCTGGGGCAGCGTGACAGAGGTCGGGGCGCCGAAGATCGCCCAGGTCAGATCGTCGACGCCGATCAGCAAGGCGGTGCCGATCGGTCAGGTCAGCGCCGATGCCGCGTCCCGCACGCTCACCGGGGTCGGCGAGCTCGACCGGGTGCTGGGCGAGGGCCTGGTGCCGGGTGCCGTGGTGCTGCTGGCCGGCGAGCCGGGCGTGGGCAAGTCGACCCTGCTGCTCGAGGTCGCCGCGCGCTGGGCCAAGGCGGGACGCACCACCTTGTACGTCTCGGGGGAAGAGTCAGCAGCACAGGTGCGGTTGCGCGCCGACCGGACGGGGGCCCTCGCTGACGAGCTCTATCTGGCGGCCGAGACCGACCTGGGCACCGTCCTCGGCCACATCGAGGAGGTCTCCCCCTCCTTGCTGGTGCTCGACTCCGTCCAGTCCATCGGCACGGCCGAGGCCGACGGGTCGCCCGGCGGGGTGACCCAGGTGCGCGAGGTGACCGGCGCCCTGGTCCGGGTGGCCAAGCGGCGCGGCATGGCGGTCATCATCGTCGGCCACGTGACCAAGGACGGCTCGATCGCCGGTCCTCGACTGCTGGAGCACCTGGTCGACGTGGTGCTGGCCTTCGACGGTGACCGGCACTCCGGCTTCCGGATGGTCCGCGCCACCAAGAACCGGTTCGGTCCAGCCGACGAGGTCGGTTGCTTCGAGATGGGGGAGAACGGCATCGTCGAGGTCGCCGATCCGTCCGGCTTGTTCACCTCCAGGCACGAGGAGCCGGTGCCCGGCACCTGCATCACGGTCACCATGGAGGGCCGGCGACCGCTGCTGGCCGAGCTGCAGGCCCTGGTCGCCACCTCAGTGCTGCAGGCTCCACGACGCACGATGCACGGTGTCGACTCCGGACGGCTGGTGATGGTGCTGGCCGTGCTCGAGCGTCGCTGCAAGGTCAAGCTCTACAACAGCGACGTCTACATCTCGACGGTGGGCGGCGCCAAGGTCGGCGACCCGTCAGCCGACCTGGCCGCAGCGATCGCCGTGGCCTCGGCCGCCTTGAACAAGAAGATCGTCCAGCGCTTCGTGGCCATCGGCGAGGTCGGGTTGGCCGGTGAGCTGCGCCGGGTGCCGGGCACTGACCGCCGGCTGGCCGAGGCTGCCCGGCTGGGCTTCACCGAAGCCGTGGTGCCGGCCGAGTCACGCAACCCCTCCGATCGGATGACCTCCATGCGCTACGGCATGCGCATCCACTCCGCCTCGACCGTGGTCCAGGCGTTGGTAGCCCTGGATCTGATCCCATCGCCAGGTCGCGGGTCCGCGAGCTCCCCCCAGGAACCGCCCCTATCGGACTACGAGCTGAGGTCGAGACGGATGGACGGCGCCCTGCACGAACCTCGGCTCCCCCCTGAGCATCAGGCGAAGACCATCCCGTTCCCGGGCGTCGACCACGGTCGTGAGGTCTGAAGTCCAGCCCGGATCGGCTCCACAGCGGCCAGACCACGGCAGTCAGTGGCATCGGCCGGCTCGCGGCGAAACCTTTAGAATGAGTGCAGAGGCCGCGCTTGGGCAGCCGAGGGCTGATGGATGGGGACACCGGTGACGGACACACAGGATCGCTGTCGCCTGCTCGACCACCTGGCCCAGATGGCGCCCGGGACGCCCTTACGGGAGGGTTTCGAGCGCATCCTGCGCGGTCGCACCGGAGCCCTGGTGGTGCTGGGCGACAACCGTGAGGTGCATCAGGTGTCGACCGGTGGCTTTCCCCTGGACGTCCCCTACAGCGCGACCGCCCTGCGTGAGCTGGCCAAGATGGACGGCGCCATCATCATCGACTCGGCCACCGACCGGATCGTCGGTGCCGGCGTCCACCTGATGCCCAACCCGCAGATCGACACGGTGGAGACCGGGACCCGACACCGCACCGCCGACCGCGTCTCCCGCCAGACCGGCCTGCCCGTGGTGTCGGTGTCGGCCTCGATGTCGACCATCACGCTCTACCTCGACCAGCACCGCCACACGGTGGAGCACTCCGACCAGATCCTGTCCCGGGCCAACCAGGCGTTGCAGACGCTGGAGCGTTACCGCGCCCGGCTGTGGGAAGTCACTCACCGGCTGTCGGCGCTCGAGGTGCAGGATCAGGTGACCGTCAAGGACTTCGTCCTGGTGGTCCAGCGGCTCGAGATGGTGCGCCGCCTCCATGCGGAGGTGACGGGTTACGGGGTCGAGCTCGGTTCCGACGGCCGCCTGGTCACCCTGCAGCTGGACGAGCTCACCACGGGCGTCGACGAGCTGCGCCAGCTGCTGGAGCAGGACTACCGACCCGACGACGCCGACACCACATTCGGCTTCGCCGAGCTGGAGGCCCTGGATACCGCGGCGCTGCTGAAGCCCCTCACGGTCGCCCGCGCGCTCGGCCTGGGTCAGGACCACCAGATCGACGCGCCCATCAGCACCCGAGGCTATCGCCAGGTCGCCCAGATCAACCGGCTGCCCGCCTCGTTCGCGCCTCGGCTCATCGAGCATTTCGGCAGTCTGCAGGCACTGTTCAGCGCGACCAGTGCCGAGCTGCAGGAAGTGGACGGCGTCGGTGAGAGCCGGGCCCGGGTCATTCGCGACGGCCTGCTGCGGCTGGCCGAGTCGGCCTACACCGAGCGCGTCTGAGCGCTCGCCGGCTGCGGACCGTCCGGACCGTCAGGATCAGCGGCGGGTCAGCGGCGGGTCAGCGAAGGATCATCCGCAGCTGGACGGGTTTGGCGCCGGCGAGCTGAGCGGTGGCGACATAGGTGCCGGCCCGAGGGACGGCGGCACGGCTCTTACAGGCCTTGGCCGACCGGCGCCCGTTCCAGGTCATGGTCCAGCTCACCGACTTCTCGCTGGCCACGTTTCCGGTCAGCGGCCTGACCGCGGTCGAGCAGTCGCTGGAGCTCCAGATCCGGTCCAGGCCCGAATAGATCTTGAGCTCGAAGGTGGCCGGGGTGACGTTCAGCCGGCACGTCGCCGGACCACCGTTGATAACGGACAGGCTGAAGGTGCTGTGGTCCTGAGGCTGGAGCCGCTGACTCCCGGTCAGGGTCGTGCGCAGCTCGGCGGGGTCGCAGCGCGCAGGCGTGACTGTGGCGGTCGGCGTCGACGACGGTTTGCTGGCCCTGCCGGACGGGGTCGGGGACATGGACGGGCTGGACCCGGACGCCGACATCGTCGCCGACGGTGTCGGGGAGGTGGGGAGCACCGATGGCGACGGCGTGACGACGGACGAGGAGGTGGCTGGGACGGCCGCCACCGGCGGTTGCCCGCTCGTCGCGTTCACCGCCAGCGCGATGATGGCGGCCACGACCACGAGGAACACGGCGAGCACGATGGCCCGCCGCGCCCAGTAGACCCGCACAGGCTCCGGGCCGACCGGATGCAGCCATCCACTCATGGCCAGAGCCTAGGCAGCGGCGGCGCCACGGTCCGTCAGGCACGCCGGGCCGGTTCCCGCGAGCCGGGTACGGTGACGCCATGAACACCGCAGCCGTGGTGAGCCGCGTGCTGCGGTGGTACGACGACCACGCCCGTGACCTGCCCTGGCGACGCCCGGAGGCGACGCCGTGGGAAGTGATGGTCAGCGAGTTCATGCTGCAACAGACCCCGGTCGAACGGGTCCGCCAGCCGTGGCAGCAGTGGGTCGAGCGCTGGCCGGCCCCCAGCGACCTGGCGGCCGCACCGTCCGGGGAGGCAGTCCGCGCCTGGGGCCGGCTGGGATACCCACGCCGGGCCCTCCGGCTGCACCAGTCGGCAGTGGTCATCGCCGAACAGCACGACGACGTGGTGCCGGCCGACCCGGTGACCCTACTCAGTTTGCCGGGCGTCGGTTCGTACACCGCAGCGGCGATCCTCAGCTTCGCGTACGGGCAGCGACACGTGGTGCTGGACACCAACGTCCGTCGGGTGCTCGCGCGCATCGCCGCCGGGGTGGCCTATCCGGGAGCGGCGACCACGCCGGCGGACGTCTCCCTGGCGGGGACGTTCCTGCCGAGATCCCCTTCCCGGGCGGCCCGCTGGGCGGTCGCTTCGATGGAGCTGGGGGCGGTGCTGTGTACCGCCCGTTCTCCGCGGTGCGCCGACTGCCCGGTGCGGTCGCTGTGCAGCTGGCGCCGGCTGGGCTACCCGGCGTGGGAGGGTGCTCCGCGGCGGGGGCAGAGCTACGACGGCACTGACCGGCAGTGCCGCGGGGCGCTGCTCGGCGTGCTCCGCTCCACCGACGGACCCGTGGCCCGGTCGGAGCTGGTCACCTGCTGGCCGGACGCCCGGCAGTGCGAGCGGGCGCTCGGATCGCTGCTGGCTGACGGGCTGGCCGTCGCGGTGTCCGGGGGGCCCACGGCGGAGGACTCGTACGCCTTGCCCGCCTAGGCGTACCGACCGAGCCATGGGTTGGCACACTGGGGTGATGCTGGAGCCCACCCTCGCCATCACCATCGACACCGAGTCTCCCGTTCCGCCGTTCGAGCAGCTGCGCGTCCAGATCGCCAGGATGACGGCGCACAGCGAGCTGGAGCCCGGCACCAAGCTGCCCACCATCCGCCAGCTATCCGTCGAGCTGGGTCTGGCGCCCAACACCGTGGCCCGGGCCTACCGAGAGCTGGAGTCGGACGGGGTAATCGTGACCGAAGGGCGCCGCGGCACGTTCGTGCACAGCGCGACCTTCCCCCGGGACGTGTCCAAGGCGGTGGCTCCCCTGGGCGCCGACTTCGTCAGGGCGGCGCGACGAGCCGGGCTGACCATGCCCCAGGCCGTGCGGCTGGTCGAGCAGGCGTGGCGGGCGCCCTGAGGCCACCTGATGGGATGGTCAGCGGCCACCGGCGGGGCCGATAGCGTGGAGAGGAACGTCCGGACCTAACGAGGAGATCGATGTGAGCACAGCACCTGCCCCGACCGTCACGCTGAGCAGCGGCGCCGAGATGCCGGTGCTCGGGCTGGGCACCTGGCCGTTGCGGGGAGCCGAGTGCGCCGCCGCCGTACGGAAGGCCATCGAGTCGGGCTACCGGCTCGTGGACACCGCTGAGAACTACCGGAACGAGGACGGCGTCGGCCAGGGCATCCGTGACTCCGGTATCGATCGGTCCGAGGTGTTCATCACCACCAAGTTCAACCGCGAGTGGCACAGCATCGAGGGGGTCCGCGAGGCC
Source organism: Propionibacteriales bacterium (assembly GCA_038238065.1). GTDB lineage: Bacteria > Actinomycetota > Actinomycetes > Propionibacteriales > Propionibacteriaceae > Microlunatus. Next base: position 13,717 of record JBBRYD010000083.1, read on the forward strand.
TTCGAGGCGAGCCGGGAGCGGCTGGGCGTCGACTACATCGACCTGATGCTGATCCACTGGCCCAACCCCGACCAGGATCGCTACGTCGACGCGGTGCTGGGGTTGGAGCGACTGCTCGAGCACGGCAAGGTGCGCGCCATCGGCACGTCGAACTTCAAGCCGGCGCATCTGGCGCGGGTCATCGACGAGACCGGCATCGTGCCCGACGTGAACCAGATCCAGCTCAGCCCCTACACGACCCGCGACGCCTCGCTGGCCTACGACACCGAACACGGCATCGTGACCGAGTCGTGGAGTCCGATCGGCGGCTCGTCGGACGACCTCAGGTCAGACCCGGTGATCGCCCCGATCGCCGCCGCCCACGGCAAGTCGGTCACCCAGACGGTGTTGAGGTGGCACATCCAGCTCGGACTGGTCACCGTCCCCAAGTCGAGCAACCCGGGCCGGATCGCGGAGAACCTCGACATCTTCGACTTCTCCCTGACCGACCAGGAGATGGCTGCGATCAGCGGGCTGGACAAGGGCGAGTCGCAAGCCAACGACTCGGACACCTTCGGCCACTAGGCACTCATCCTGCTCTTTCGGCGGCGTGTCGTCGTCCCTCCTCTCGCGAGTAGGCACTGATCCGGCCTGTTTGGCGGCGTGTCGTCGCTCCACACTGTGAGGCAGAGTGATTTCTGCCGGTACGAACGCCCGCGGCAGGTAGAGCCGAACAGCGTTGCCCGTGCCTGGAGCTCGAAGAGGTTCGGGGTTCCCGACCGACGACGCCGACTGAACGGATGGAGCCGTCGTCGACAGTAGCCACGACTTCGGCTTCAGCGCCAGCCCCGGAACCTCCTCCGGCAGCGCCGTGACACGCCGGCAGAAGTGCAGGATTAGTGCCTACTCGCGAGACACGAGCGGCCCCCGACTACCCGGAGGTAGCGGAGGCCGCTGGGGTCGTGCTGGTTCGGTGCTGGGCTAGTCCGTCTGCTCGATGCCCTCGCCGAGCCCGTCGATGATGCCGTCGAACTCGACCGGCGGCGCGTCCGGAGCCGAGGAACGCGGCACACCGGTGAAGGTGAACGCACTCTCCGATCCCGGATCGGCCACGTCGACGACGACGATCTCGCCCGACTTGACCTCGGAGAACAGGATCTTCTCCGCCAGGTGGTCCTCGATGTCACGCTGGATCGCGCGGCGCAGCGGCCGGGCCCCCAGTGTCGGGTCGAAGCCACGCTGAGCGATCAACGACTTGGCGGCCGGCGTCAGCTCGATGCCCATGTCACGGTCCTTCAGCCTCAGCTCCACCTGGGCGATCATCAGGTCGACGATCCGCTCGATGTCTTCCTGCGTGAGCTGCCGGAAGACCACGATCTCGTCGACCCGGTTGAGGAACTCGGGACGGAAGTGCTGCTTGAGCTCGTCCGCGACCTTGGCCTTCATCTTCTCGTAGGAACCCTCGGCGTTGGTCGAGGCGCTGAAGCCCAGGCTGACGCTCTTGGCGATGTCGCGCGTACCGAGGTTGGTGGTCATCACGATCACCGTGTTCTTGAAGTCGATGACCCGACCCTGCGCGTCGGTGAGCCGGCCCTCGTCGAGGATCTGCAGCAGCGAGTTGAAGATGTCGGGGTGCGCCTTCTCCACCTCGTCGAACAGCACCACGCTGAACGGCTTCCGGCGCACCTTCTCGGTGAGCTGGCCACCCTCTTCGTAACCGACGTACCCCGGAGGCGAGCCGAACAGCCGGGAGGCCGTGTGCTTCTCGGAGTACTCGCTCATGTCGAGCTGGATGAGCGCGTCCTGGTCGCCGAACAGGAACTCGGTCAGCGCCTTGGTCAGCTCGGTCTTACCCACACCGGACGGGCCGGCGAAGATGAACGAACCGCTGGGTCGCCGCGGGTCCTTGAGCCCGGCGCGGGTGCGACGGATCGAACGGGACAGCGCGCGGACGGCGTCGTGCTGGCCGATGTAGCGCTTGCCCAGCTCCTCCTCCATCCGGAGCAGTCGAGCCGACTCCTCCTCGGTCAGCTTGAACACGGGGATCCCGGTCGAGGACGACAGCACCTCGGCGATGATCTCCTCGTCCACCTCGGCCACCATGTCCAGGTCGCCCGACTTCCACTGAGCCTCACGCTCGGCGCGGGCGGCCAGCAGCTTCTTCTCGTCGTCCCGCAGGCCCGCAGCACGCTCGAAGTCCTGGGCGTCGATGGCTGCTTCCTTCTCCAGCCGGACCGCAGCGACCCGGTCGTCGAACTCCCGCAGGTCCGGCGGCGCGGTCATCCGACGGATCCGCAACCGGGCGCCGGCCTCGTCGATCAGGTCGATCGCCTTGTCGGGCAGGAACCGGTCGGAGATGTAGCGGTCGGCCATCTGAGCCGCGGCGACGAGGGCCTGGTCGGTGATGGTCACCCGGTGGTGAGCCTCGTAACGGTCGCGCAGTCCGCGCAGGATGTCGATGGTCTGCGCAATGGTCGGCTCCGCCACCTGGATCGGCTGGAAACGGCGCTCCAGGGCGGCGTCCTTCTCGACGTACTTGCGGTACTCATCCAGGGTGGTCGCGCCG
>JBBRYD010000084.1:0-16094 GCA_038238065.1 Propionibacteriales bacterium
CCGACGTGGTCGAGTCCGCGCCGGCTGAGCCCGCGGTGGTCCTCGGCGCCGCAGCCGAGCGGTCGATCCCCGCGGTGGAGACCCGGCTGCGGTCCCAGACCGCGGCGGTCGGGGATCTCGACGACGGTGACGTCGACGGGAGAGCCCACCCCGACACCGAAGACGTCGCGGTGGCCCCGGCGGTCTCGCTGGCGGCTGGGTCCGATGCGCCGGCTGACCTGGATGCTGACGGCTCCGACGACGAGGCGCGCTACAGCCCGCAGGCGCCACACAAGCGCCGGTTCGCGCGTCCGCTGGTGGGTCTGCTGGTCCTGGTCCTGGTGCTCGGAGCCGGCCTGGGCGCGGCGTACGCCTGGACCAGGACGCAGTACTTCGTCGGGGACTGGAACAACAAGGTGGCCATCTTCCAGGGGCTTTCCGACAGCCTGCCCGGGGTGCCCCTGTCGCGCCTGTACGAGGAGCAGCAGCTGACGGTGAGCGCGTTGCCGCAGTACTACCAGGACCGGGTGCGGGCGAGTATCGACGTGGGCAGTCTCACCGCTGCGCGGCAGACGGTGAAGGAGCTGTCCGACGCCGCTCAGCGATGCGCTACTCCGACCCCCATCCCGACCCCGACGCCCGGTGGCAGCGCCCGCCCCACCGCGAGTCCCGTCAAACCCACGGTGTCCATCAGTGCCAAGCCGACACCCTCGCTGCCTGCGGCCCCCAGCATCGCCCCGACGCTGAAACAGAGCACGTCGGCCTCAGCACCACGGCCGACCATCTCTGCGTCTGCCTCCGCCGAGCCGAACTGCTGATGAGCACCGCGATCCCAGCTACCAAGGTCATCCCGCGTAAACGCCGGGGCACCGAGCTCTTGCTGCTGGCCTTCGCCCTCGGTATGAGCCTGGGCGCGTACGTGATCGTCGACCTCAACGTGAACAACGAGCTGTCACCTCAGCTGGCCTACCTCGCCGGCTTCGGAATCCTGCTGGTGCTGCTGGCCCACCTGGCGGTCCGCCGGCGGATTCCCTATGCCGACCCGGTGATCCTGCCCTGTGTGGTGCTGCTCAACGGCCTCGGTCTGGTGATGATCCACCGGATCGACCTGATCAACGAACCGCCAGTGCATGGTGCCCGCCAACAGCTGATCTGGACAGTGCTGGGCATCGTCATGTTCATCCTGGTCACCGCCGTGTTGCGTGACCACCGCCCGCTGCAGCGCTTCACCTATACGCTCGGTCTGCTCGGCATCGCCCTGTTGCTGCTGCCGCTCGTCCCCGGACTGGGCTCGGAGAAGTTCGGAGCCCGGATCTGGATCAGCGTCGGCCCCTACAGTTTTCAGCCCGCCGAAGCCGCGAAGATCGTGCTGGCCATCGCGTTCGCGTCGTATCTGGTGGAGAAGCGCGACGTGCTGGCTCTGGCCGGCCTCCGCCTCCTCGGGCTCGACCTGCCGCGGGCCCGGGACCTCGGACCGATCCTGGCCATGTGGCTGCTGAGCCTGGCCATCCTGGTGTTCCAACGCGACCTGGGCACCTCGCTGCTCTTCTTCGGCCTGTTCGTGATGATGCTCTACGTCTCCACCCAGCGCGGCGGTTGGGTGGTGCTCGGCACCTTGCTGTTCGCCGGCGGCGCGTACTTCGGATACCTGGAGTTCGGCCACGTCCGGGTTCGGGTGGGCGCCTGGCTCAACCCGTTCTCCAACTACGACGCCTACTACCAGGTGATCAACGCCCAGTTCGGGATGGCGTGGGGTGGCCTCCTCGGGACCGGGCTCGGTCAGGGCAGGCCAGGACTCACCCCGCTGGCGCGGAGCGACTTCATCGCCGCGGCCATCGGCGAAGAGCTCGGCATGACCGGTCTGATGGCGGTCATCATGATCTACGGCCTGATCGTGGCCCGTGGGCTCCGGACCGCACTGCAGTGCCGCGAGCCCTTCGGCAAGCTGTTGTCGGCAGGTCTGGCCTTCGCCTTCGCGCTCCAGGTGTTCACCATCATCGGCGGCGTCACCCGGCTGTTGCCCCTGACCGGTCTGACGACTCCGTTCATGTCCCAGGGGGGCTCCTCGCTGATCTGCAACTGGATCGTGGCCGGCTTGTTGCTGGTCATCTCCCATCACGTCCGAAAGCCGATCGTGACCATCCGCGACCTCAGCCCTGACGCCGAGACCACCAACCTCGACCGGGTGCCCGCATGACCCGCGCGAGCGGAGCGAGCAGAGAATCATGAACAAGCAGATCAGGCGGACGGCCTTCGTCGCCATGGTCATGTTCGCGCTCCTGCTGGCCAACGGGACGTACATGATGGTGTTCCGGCAGAGCTCGCTGGACGCTCAGCCGCAGAACCGACGGGTCCGCGACGCCGAGTTCGCCCAGGATCGTGGGTCGATCCTGGCGGCCGGCAAGACCGAGATCGCGGCCACCCAGTCGGTCAAGGACCGGTTCAAGTTCCAGCGGATCTACCCCGAGGGCAGCCTGTACACCCCGATCACCGGCTTCTACTCCTACGACCACGCCCGCTCGGCGCTGGAGAGCACGTACAACACCCAGCTGGCCGGCACCGACGACTCGCTCTTCGTCCACCGCATCATCGATTTGGCCACCAACCGGACGCCCGAGGGTGCGAGCGTACAGACCACTATTGTGCCCAAGATCCAGGAGGCGGCGGCAAAGGCCCTCGGCAACCAGAAGGGCGCTGTCGTCGCCCTCGACCCGCAGACGGGCGCTGTGCTCGCCATCGTCACCAGCCCGACCTACGACGCCAACAACATCGCCTCGCACGACATCAACAAGGCTGACCAGGCTTACACCAAGCTGGCCGGCGACCCCGCCAGCCCGATGTCCAACCGGGCCATCCGGGAGATCTACCCGCCGGGGTCGACGTTCAAGCTGGTCACCGCCGCCGCCGCCCTGGCCGCGGGCAAGAAGCCGGACACCAAGGTGGCCTCTCCGGACAAGCTCCGGCTGCCGGGCACCACGACCGACCTGTCGAACTCGACCAACTGCGGAGGTAGCACGACCACCATCCAGCACGCGCTCGAGGTGTCCTGCAACACCGCCTTCGCCGGCCTCGGGATCAGTCTGGGTCAGGGCGCCTTGCGTACCCAGGCCGACAAGTTCGGTTTCGACCAGCGGCATCTGAGCGACCTCAACGGGGTGGCCAGCAAGTTTCCGGACACCATGGACGAGGCCCAGACTGCGCTGAGCTCGATCGGGCAGTTCGACGTGGCGGCCAGCCCGCTGCAGATGGCCATGGTGACGGCGGCGATCGCCAACGGCGGGACGCTGATGGACCCGTACGTGGTCAGCATGGTCCAGTCCCCGGACCTGAACCCGCTCTTCACCCATCGGCCGACCAAGCTCTCACAGGCCATGACGGAGGAGAATGCAGCCCTGCTCCGGCAGATGATGGTCTCGGTCGTGGCCAACGGCACGGGGGCCCGGGCGGCGATCACGGGCGTCGAGGTGGGCGGCAAGACCGGGACGGCTCAGTCCGACCCGAAACGCAAGCCGTTCGCCTGGTTCACCTCCTTCGCGCCCGCCACTGACCCCAAGATCGCGGTCGCCGTGATCGTCGAGGACGCCGACATCCCCCGCAACGACATCGCCGGTTCACGGGTGGCCGGCCCTGTCGCCAAGGCCGTGATGGAGGCCGCACTGTGAGCGGCGCACGATGCGCAGGAGCCGAGAGTTCATCTCTCAGAGGTCCAGACGCAGCCCGAGGATGGCAGGGCGGTTGGTCCAGGCAACGAGGTTCGAGAGGATTGTGGCGATGACAGGCGAACCGACAGTCATCGGCGGCCGCTACGAGCTGGGCAACGTGCTCGGCCGGGGCGGCATGGCCGAGGTTCGTTACGCCATGGACAGGCGGCTCGGCCGCCCGGTCGCGGTCAAGCAGCTCCGTCCCGACCTGGCCACCGACCCCACCTTCCAGGCCCGCTTCCGCCGTGAGGCCCAGTCGGCGGCCGGGCTGAACCACCCGACCATCGTCGCGGTCTACGACACCGGCGAGGAAACCGATCCGCACACCGGGGTGTCCATCCCCTACATCGTGATGGAGCTGGTGGAGGGCTCGACGCTGCGCGACGTGCTCCGTGACGGTCGCAAGATCCTGCCCGAACGCGCCCTCGAGCTCACCCAGGGTGTGCTGGACGCGCTGTCCTACAGCCACAAGGCCGGCATCATCCATCGCGACATCAAGCCGGCCAACGTGATGCTGACCCCGACCGGCGGCATCAAGGTGATGGACTTCGGCATCGCCCGAGCCGTCGCCGACACCTCGGCCACCATGACCCAGACCGCCGCGGTCATCGGCACCGCGCAGTACCTCTCACCCGAGCAGGCTCGCGGCGAGACGGTCGACGCCCGGAGCGACATCTATTCCGCGGGCTGTCTGCTGTACGAGCTGTTGGTCGGCCGGCCGCCGTTCACCGGAGACTCGCCGGTCAGCGTCGCCTACCAGCACGTACGCGAGCTCCCCGTGCCTCCGAGCCAGCTCGACCCCGTCATCACCGGTGACATCGATGCGATCACCCTCAAGTCGCTGGCCAAGGATCCCGCTGATCGATACCAGTCGGCGCGCGAGATGAAGAACGACATCAGCCGAGTGCTCGCCGGTCAGCAGGCCACCGCCGTGGTGCCCCGGGTGGTGGAGCAGGAGGTGGCCAAGACCCGGGTGACGCGCGCCGTCGCTTCCGTACCGGACCCGGCCGACCCGGAGCCGGAGGAGGAACCCCGCAAGAGCCGCGTCGGACTCGTTGTGCTCATCACGGCTCTGGCCCTGCTGGTCCTCGGCGGCGGCGCCTGGGGGCTCTACCGCTTCTACAACCCGACCACGCCGACGGTTCAGATGGTGACCGTGCCCGCCGTGCTCGGCAACAGCCAGGCCGAGGCCGAGAGCAACCTGCTGAACGCCAAGCTGGTTCCCAAGTTCACCAAGGTGAACGGCCCCAACGACCAGACCGTCAACACCGCGACCAAGCAGACACCCGTGGGCGGAGATTCGGTGCCCGTCAACAGCACGATCACGGTGGAGGTCAACCAGGGCCCGAAGACCGGGACCATCCCCGACGGTCTGGTGGGCGAGGACAAGGACAAGGTCAAGTCGGCTCTGGAGGACGCCGGGTTCACCAGCGTCAATGTGGTCGAGGCCACGACCGAGCCGATCACCGCGAAGAAGGACGAGGTGCTCTCGGTGCTTCCGGCCGAAGGCGAGTCGGCCGCGCTGGGGGAGGACATCACCGTCACGTACGCGACCGGGATGTCCCCCGTCCCGTTGCTGACCCAGCGGACGCGCAGTCAAGCCGAGGCGGACGCCAAGGCTGCGGGGTTCGACAAGGTCCGGTTCACGACGAAGGAAAGCAGCCAACCCGAAGGGCTGGTGGTCGAGCAGAATCCGGAGGCGAACAAGGTGGTCTCCAGGAGCACTCGGCTCGAACTGACAGTGGCGAAGCCCAAGCCATCGCCCCCACCCACGACCACCCCACCCACGACCACCCCGCCCACGACCACCCCACCGACCACGACGCCGCCGACATCTCCGTCCGCGACCCCGAGGGACTCCCCCACTCCGAGCGAGACGCCGGGGACCGCCACACCGGGCGGCTGAGTACAGAAGGGCAATAATCGAACGCTTGCTCTATTCGTGGAGTAGACTCTCCTCATGTCCACGGTTACGCAGGGTTCGCTCTTCGACCTCGCCGACGACATCGGCCTGGGATCTCTTGCCTCGACGGTAGTGAGGCAGCAGCTGGGCCGCGGTGCCTGGATCGACGTCCTGCCGGGCTGGTTGCGCGGCGCCGACACGCTGTTCGACGAGCTCGTCGACACGGTGCCCTGGCACGGTGAACGGCGTCAGATGTACGACCGGGTCGTCGACGTGCCCCGCCTGCTGAGCTTCTACGGTGAAGATGTCGCCCTGCCGCATCCGGTGCTCACCCAGGCGCTGGAGGCGCTCAGCGACCACTACGGTCCTGAGCTCGGGGAGCCGTTCCGGACGGCAGGCATGTGTCTGTATCGCGACGGCAAGGACTCGGTCGCCTGGCACGGTGACACCATCGGTCGTGGCCGGGCCGAGGACACCATGGTCGCCATCGTGTCGCTGGGCTCGCCCCGCTCGCTGCTGCTCCGTCCGCGAGGCGGTGAGGCCACCATCAAGAACAACCTGGGCCACGGCGATCTCATCGTGATGGGGGGCTCGTGCCAACGCACCTGGGAGCATGCCATCCCCAAAACGGCCAGGGCGGTCGGACCCCGGATGAGCGTGCAGTTCCGGCCCCGGGGCGTCCGCTAGGGGCAGGTGGCTGAGCGGCTTGACAACCGACCGACCGGAACCTACTGTCTAATCGAATGTTCGGGGCAAAGTGGACCGGTGCCGACAAGGAACGGCGGGTGTCCACGACAATCGCTGGCACAGGATCACACGGTGCCGCCCTCATTCTTGAACTGGCCGCTGCACCACGCCGGTGGCGCCAGGGCCGATGTGGCAGTCGGGCGAGGGCTGCCCCCACCCCCCTAAGCGCCTTCGCCCGACGCCGTAGCAGCACGACCGGCACCGGCCCGACGGCGACTCAAGCAGACCTCGCCGACATCAGCGGGGCCAACCCCACCGCGTGCGCCGGAGCCTCATCGTCGCCACAAACCGCCAGCCAGTTGGCCAGCATCTGGTAGCCACCCTCGGTCAGCACCGACTCCGGGTGGAACTGGACGGCCTCCACCGCGAGCGTGCGGTGTCGGACGGCCATGATCACGCCCGACTCGGTGGTGGCTGTGACCTCGAGGACGTCAGCCAGGGAGTCGGGCTCGATGGCCAACGAGTGGTAGCGGGTGGCCGTGAACGGGGACGGCAGCCCGGCCAGCACGCCGCCGCCGTGGTGCTCGATCAGCGACGTCTTGCCGTGCAACAGCTCGGGAGCGCGGTCCACCACGGATCCGAACGCCACGGCGATGGACTGCAGACCGAGGCAGACCCCGAATATGGGCGTCGTACCGGCCTGGTTGCGGACCACGTCGATGCAGACGCCGGCCGCCTCGGGCGTGCCGGGCCCGGGCGAGAGCAGGATCCCGTCGAACGGGTCGGCGTAGTGGGGGTCAGCGAACCGCTCGTCGTCGTTGCGCCACACCTCGACGTCGGCGCCGATCTGGGCCAGGTACTGCACGAGGTTGTAGACGAACGAGTCGTAGTTGTCGATCACCAGGATCTTTGCTCTTCCCACCCGGCCATTCTCTCCCACCGGCGAACGGTGGGCGCGCCCGTCCACGAGCAGACTCGCTCAGCGCGGGGTCGCTGACTCACCGCCCGGGTTGCCCTCGCCGGTCCCGACCTGGGCGTACTCCAGCTCGAGCGAACCTTCGTGGGCGGGAAACTCGGCTCGGGCGACCGAGCGTTCGTCGTACTGCAGCCCGTACGCCTCGACGTACTGCTGGTAGATGGTGACGGCGCGCGAGCCATCCAGGGCCGACCGTAGCCGGGCCTGGGAACCTATCGCGCTGATCACGTAGGGCGGCGCGTACGGAATGCCGTGCAGGACCACCGTGTTGCCCACACATTTGACGCCGGTGGTCGAGATGACTCGCTGACCCTGGATCGTCATCGCCTCCGCGCCGCCGGACCACAGCGCGTTGACCACCGCCTGGATGTCTTGTTGGTGCACCACGAGGAGATCGGCGTCGATCCCGACGGCGGCTACGCTCTCCGGCGCGTCGCCCAATGTGACGGTGACGGCTGGGCCGGCCACCGCCCGCAGACCAGCCAGACCGGCCTGCGCCTCCAGCTGGGGCTCCACATCCTGACCCTGGTTGGTGTCTCGGGTGAGCTGATCCACGTCCGCGCGGAGGGCGGTCAGCCGACGGGCCGCGTCGGTGTTCTGCCGGGACTGAGCCTGCACCAGGCTGACCAGATCGGTGTTCCGGCCGGGGCGAAGGTCGGTGCCGCGGGCGTTGACCGCACTCACCGTGATCATCAGACCGGCCAGCACGCAGACCGAGGCTGTGAGCAACCGCCCCGTCCGGGTGCGAGTGCTGTCGCGTCGGCGTTGGGCTGCGCGGGCGCGGCGGAGGGCGCGGCGCAGGCGCGCCCAGGTGAATGCCGCCGCCGAAATCGCCAAGCCGCACCACCTTCCCTTCGCGCCGACCGGCGTGCCCGGCCACGCGCAAAATAGCCGAAGCCTCGCTTCATTGACTACGCTACCTACTCAACCTGCAAGGAGTGAGTGGTGCCCGAGTCCAAAGCCCGCAAGTCAGCCACGGTCAAGAAGAGGCGACAGACCCAGCCGAAACCGGCCAAGACCAAGATCAAGGCCCCCGGTAGCCGTCGCTGGGTCCCGCCGACCTTCATCACCGTGGGGCTGCTCGGTGTGGCCTGGCTGATCACCTACTACGTTGCGGGGCAGCACATCGGCTTCATGACCGACCTCGGCAACTGGAACATCCTGATCGGCATGGGTGGCATGGCCGCCGCCTTCGCCCTGGCCACACTCTGGAAGTGACGGCCCGCCCGCTCGCCGTCCACGAATGACACCCGTGTGATTCTCCACATTGGGGATAAAGTCTGTGGATAAGTCCACGCCGGTGGTTCCGGGTCGTGACTCGACGCCGGGGCGAGCGTTGGATCGCGAGATTCTCAGCCTGGCGGTGCCGACCTTCGCCACTCTGGTCTCCGAACCTCTGCTTCTGCTCGCCGACTCGGCCATCATCGGCCACCTCGGCACCCCACAGCTCGCCGGTCTGGGGATCGCCGCCAATGTGCTCGGCATCCTGACGGGCCTGTGCATCTTCCTGGCCTACGGCACGACCGGCACCGTCGCGCGACGTCTCGGAGCCGGCGACCGCACTGCCGCCCTGGCCGGCGGGCTCGACGGCCTCATCCTCGCGGTCGGTCTCGGCGTGTTGCTCACCGTGGCCCTCCAGCTCGCGCTACCGCTGGTGGTCGGCGCCTACGGTGTGTCCCCCGAGGTGGCGTCTGCCGCGACCACCTACCTGCGGATCGCGACCTTCAACCTGCCGTCGATCCTCCTCCTGCTAGCCGGCACCGGAGTGCTGCGCGGGCTGCAGGACACCAGGATCCCGCTGTACGTGGCCGTCGTGACGAACCTGGCCAACATCGGGTTGAACGTGCTGTTCGTCTACGGGCTGCGGCTGGGGATCGCCGGGTCGGCCTACGGCACGCTGGCGGCCCAGACCGCGGCCGCCCTCTTCGTGGCGACGATCGTCATCAGAGGTGCCCGGCGAGAGCAGGCACCGCTACGGTTCCGCCCGCGTGGCGTCCTGTCGGCGGCCCGCGCGGGTGTCTGGCTGGTGGCGCGAACCGCCACCCTGCAGGCGGGCATCACCCTGACCACCGTCGTGGCCGCGACCGGAGGAGCCGTGATGCTGGCGTCGCACCAGGTCGTGAGCTCGCTGTGGACCCTGCTGGCCTTCGCGCTGGACGCCATCGCGATCGCCGGTCAGGCCATCATCGGACGCTCCCTCGGCGCCGGCCAGGTCGCGCTGGGTCGGGCGATGACCCGCCGGATGGTCGGCTGGGGTGTCCTGTGTGGCGTCGTCTTCGGGCTGGTGGTGCTCACTGCGCGACCTCTCTACGTCGGGCTGTTCAGCCCCGACGAGGACGTACAACGACTGGTCAGCCGGGTGCTCCTGGTGGTGGCCGTGGTGACCCCGGTCGCCGGCGTGGTCTTCGTGCTGGACGGAGTGCTGATCGGTGCCGGCGACGGGCGGTACCTCGCGCTGGCCGGGCTGGTCGCCCTGCTGGCGTACATCCCGATGGCGCTCACCGTCGATGCCCTTGGCGCAGACCTGGTCTGGCTCTGGGTCGCGTACGGCGGCTTCATGGCCGCTCGGATGCTGACGCTGGCGCTCCGTGCCCGTGGCGACACCTGGGCTAGGGTCGGCGCTGAGGTCTGAGCCGGGCCGGTTCAGAGGTGGTCAGCGGGTGCGCAGGTCACAGCAGCTCTGGTTTGGTGATGTAGGTCGTGTGGTCCACCCGGTCCCGGGCGCGGCGGGCGGCGACGGTGATCGCCACGCCGCTCAGCAGCATGGGGATCCAAGCCAGCCCGACACTGGCGGGGGCAGCTGAACGATGCATCAGGCTCCACCCCCAGAGCACGAACGGCGTGGCGAGGATGAGCGCCCAGCCACCGATGACCATCGACCGGTAGAGCCACCGGTTGATGTCTTGCGGATAGAGCACCCAGAACGTGGTGGCCGCCAGCATGAGGCCGAGCTCGTGCAGCCCGATCCCCAGGTAGGTCACGTTGAACCCGAACGCCAGCAGAGCGGTGTCGACCGGGTGACCGAAGGTCGCCGACTGGGCGTGCAGGAAGTAGAAGCCGGTGACCAGCAGCGAGTGGCCGTACGGCTGGCTGTCCAGGTGCACATGGGGCAGCACCAGGCTGAGCGCCAACAGCACCCCGATAGCCAGCACGAACCAGCCGCGCTTGCGTTTCTGTTCCGCCAGCTGGGCCATGACCACCGGGTCAGGTCGGTAGATGTCAGTCCTCCTCGAGAGCCGGGTCCGTCCGCAACCCCAACGTCCCAGACCCAGGAACCGGATCTGGGACGTCGAAGAGGCTGGGTCAGCGGGCAGCGGTGACGGTCAGCGGCAGGTGGGCGGTGACCCCGTCGTGCAGCTTGACGCCGACCGTATGGGTACCGACCAGCTTGATCGGCTTGCTGATCTCGATGGCGCGCTTGTCGACCGACGGACCGCCGGCCTTCTTGATCGCTCCAGCGACATCGCTCGCGGTCACGGCACCGAACAGCTTGCCGGTGTCGCCGGCCCGAACCGGAAGCTCGACCTGGAGGCCCTCGATCTGGACGCGGACTTCCTGCGCATGATCGATGCCCCGGATCTCACGCGCGTCGCGGCTGCGCTTGATGCCGTCGATCTGCTTCTCGCCACCACGGGTCCACCCGATGGCGTAGCCACGCGGGACGAGGTAGTTGCGGCCGTAGCCGTCCTTCACCTCGACGACGTCGCCGGCGATGCCGAGCTTGTCCACGGCCGCAGTAAGAATGAGTTTCATAGCGATGTCCTCGACTCAGCGGGCCGTGGAGGCATACGGCAACAGCGCAACCTCGCGGGCGTTCTTGATGGCGATGGCGACCTTGCGCTGCTCCTGGACGGAGAGGCCGGTCACCCGGCGGGCACGGATCTTGCCGCGCTCGGAGATGAACTTCCGCAGAGTTGCGGTGTCCTTGTAGTCGATGTGCTGGCCCGCGCGAAGAGGATTGGACTTCTTCTTCATCGGCTTTTCTTTGCGGGCAGGCGGGTTGTTGGCCATTGTGGTGCTCCTTTCGAGCCCGGTGAAGACCTGTTTCTCCACCGGAATGTGCCTCGTACTGGTCTAGCGGGCTGAACGTAGGACCGAGGTCGTCAGCTCAGAACGGTGGCTCTTCACTCTGGGGCGTCGCCCAGGGGTCAGAGCCGGAGCTGCGGTTGCCGGCGCCTTGGCCGGCGCCCGCGTTGTTGTTGCCGGTGGCCCAGGGGTCGTCGCCGAAGTTGCCGCCGCCGCCCCCGGAGGAACGACCGCCGCCAGAGTTTCCGCCGCCACCCTGGTTTCCACCACCACCACCGCCGCCGCCGCCGCCGCCCGAGGAACGGGTGACCTTGGCTGTGGCGTACTTCAGGGCGGGGCCGATCTCGTCGACGTCGATCTCGAAGACCGTGCGTCGCTCACCCTCACGCGTCTCATAGCTGCGTGACTTGAGCCGACCCGACACGATGACGCGCATGCCCTTCTGCAGGGACTCCGCGACATTCTCCGCAGCCTGACGCCAGACGGCGCAGTTGAGGAACATCGCGTCGCCGTCTTTCCACTCGTTGGTCTGACGGTCGAACGTCCGCGGAGTCGAGGCCACGGTGAAGTTGGCCACGGCCGCCCCCGAAGGGGTGAAGCGCAGTTCGGGGTCGGCCGTGAGGTTGCCGACCAGCGTGATGGTTGTTTCGCCTGCCATGTTGTCTCCGTGATGTACGTCAGTGGTCAGTGTGGCCCGAGCACGGCCCCGGACGTGCGGGTCGGGTCGGTGTGCGTCCCAGCGTGCCAGCAATCACTGACAGCTGATAGCCACTGGCCGCAGATCTGTGCACAACGACAGCTCAGACCCGGGTCAGTGAGGCTCAGCGAACGTCGGGCCGGATGACCTTGGTCCGCATGACCGACTCGTTGATCGAGAACTGGCGGTCCAGCTCCTTCACGTCGGCGGCGTTGGCGGTCAAGTTGATCACCGCGTAGATGCCCTCGGGCTTCTTCTGGATCTCGTACGCCAGACGACGACGGCCCCAGATGTCCAGGCTGTCGACGGTGCCACCACCCTTGGTGATGACGGTCAGGAACTGCTCGAGCGTGGGCTGAACCGTACGCTCGTCGGTGTCGGGGTCCATGATGACCATGACTTCGTATTTACGCATGCGCGAACCTCACCTCCTCTGGTCTTCGCGGCCGTGGGACGTCCCCATGGCAGGAGGGCGAATGCCGGCCCAGAACCGATGGCGGCTCCGGAACCAAAGGACTGACCTTACCCGCTCGGCGCGCGCCGACGCCAATCGTGGCCGGTCAGGCGGCGGCCGAGACTCCGGCCTCGGCGGCGGCCACGTGGCAGGCGGCCGCGTGGCCCGGCTGGAGCTCCACCCGGACGGGTGTCACTCGATGGCAGATGTCGATCGCCAGCGGGCAGCGGTCCCGGAACCGGCAGCCGGGCTGGGGGTCCACCACCTTGGGTGGTTCGCCCTCCGCCATCTCCGAGGTCACGGTCAGGGGTGAGCGGGGGTCGGGCACCGCGGCGACGAGCAGCTGCGTGTACGGATGGCGCGGGTCGGCCAGCACGTTCTCGATCGGGCCGGACTCGACCATGTGGCCGGCGTACATCACGATCAGCCGGTCGGCGACGTAGCGCGCGCTGGCGATGTCGTGGGTGATGTAGAGGAAGGACACGCCCTCGGACTCCCGCAACGACGCCATCACGTTGAGCAGCCCGATCCGGATGGACACGTCGAGCATCGACACCGGCTCGTCAGCGAGGATCACCTTCGGCCGGTAGGCCAGCGCCTGGGCGAACCCGATCCGTTGCCGCTGACCCCCGGACAGCTCGTACGGGAAACGGTCCAGGATCTCGGCCGCCGGTGAGAGGCCGACCGCCGTGACCACCCGCTCGGCCTCGTCCTGCCGCTGTCGCGCGTTGAGCTCGGGGCGGTGCAGGGTCAGGCCGCGGAGGATGCCGTGCGACACCCGGTGGGCCGGGTTCAGGGAGCTGAACGGGTCCTGGAAGACCATCGGCACGTCGCTGCGGTAGCCCAGGTTCTCCTTGCGGCCGCGCAGCTCCGTCAACGGCCGACCGCGATAGAGGATGTCGCCGCTGGTCGGCGGATAGACCCGGGCCAGCAGCCGGGCCACGGTGCTCTTGCCGCTGCCGCTCTCCCCCACCAGCGCCACGATCTCGCGCTCGTGGATCGCGAACGACGCGTCGTCGACCGCGTGCAGTTGCTGACGGCGCCGGAAGCCGCCCACCCCGAAGTGACGGGTCAGCGCGCGCGCCTCGAGCAGCGGCACCGATGCCGTCGGTTCTGGGCCCACGCCGCTCACCTCCGCGCTGGTCATCGACCCACCGCCTGCGGAGCGAGCACCGGATCGTGCAGCAGACACCGAGCCTCGACCCCGTGCACGTCGTAGAGCCGCGGCGGGACCGTCGCACAGGCGTCGAACCGCTGCGGACAGCGCGGCTCGAAGCGGCAACCGGGTGGCGGCGCTGCCAGGTTGGGCGGGCTTCCCGGAATCCCGAGCAGCTCGACTCGCGGCCCACGGATCGAGGGGAAGGCGTCCAGCAGTCCGGCGCTGTACGGGTGGGCGGGCGCGTCGAACACCTGCCGGGTGTCGCCGAACTCGACCGTCTGACCGGCATACATCACCATCAGGCGGTCTGAAAAGTGGCTGACCAAAGACATGTCGTGGGTGACGAAGACCACCGCGAAGCCGAGCTCGCGCTGCAGCTCCTTGATCTGCAGCATCAGGGACCGCTGGGCGACCACGTCGAGCGCCGAGGTGGGCTCGTCCATGATGACCAGCTCGGGGGTGAACAGCAGGGCCATGGCGATCATCGACCGCTGCCGCATACCGCCGGACAGCTGGTGTGGATAGCTCTTCAGGTGCACCGCGTCGATGCCGACCAGCCGCATCACCTCGGTGGAACGTTCCTGGATCACGTTGGCTGAGCGCTCGCCGTGGGCCCGCATCACGTCCGTGAACTGAGCGCCGATCTGCTTGACCGGGTTGAGCGCGTTCATGGCGCTCTGCATCACCACCGACAGGTTGCGCCAGCGGGTCGGGGCGAGTTCTCGGTCGTTGAGCGTGACCAGGTTCTCACCGCGGAACACCACCGACCCCTCGGTGATGCCGGCCGGCGGGGACAGCAGCTGCGCGATCGCGAACAGCAACGTGGACTTGCCACAGCCCGACTCTCCGACGATCCCGAGGAACTCCCCAGCGTGCACGTCCAGATCGACCCCGTCGACGGCCCGCACGGGCGCCCGTCCGGTGGCATAGTCCACCGACAGCCCGCGGACCTCGAGCAGCACGTCACGCGAACGGGGGTCAGCGGCGGGCACGGATTTTCCTGACGGGACGCAGGGCCGGGTTGCTGATCTCGTCGAAGGCGTAGTTGAGCAACGCAAAGGCCGCGCCCAGCAGCGCGATGCACAGCCCGGGCACGATCACCCACCACTGTTGATCGGTCTGCAGGGCCTCTGCGCTCTTGGCCCAGTAGAGCATCGTCCCCCAGCTCACCGAGGACGGGTTGCCGAGCCCGATGAACTGCAGTCCGGCCGCGGTCAGCACGGCATAGAGGGCCGCGCCCAGGAAGTTGGCGGTGATGAGGGACGTCATGGTGGGCAGCACCTCGAACACGATGATGTAGGCCCGCCGTTCCCCTCTGACCCGCGCCGCGACCAGGAAGTCCCGGTTGCGCAGCGAGAGCGCCTGGGCCCGCAGCTGCCGAGCCCCGTATGACCAGCCGGTGACGATCAGCACCAGGATCACCACCCAGAAGCTGCCACCGCCCACGTAGGCCGCGATCACGATGATCAGCGGGAACGTCGGCAGCACCAAGAAGATGTCGATCACCAGCGACAGCACGTCGTCGGTGATCCCGCCGAGATAGGCCGCGGAGACCCCGATCACGACCGACAGGATGCTGGCGCCGGCCCCGGCCGCCACGGCGACGACCAGGGTCTGCCGGGTGCCCCAGACCAGCTGCGCCCAGATGTCCTGGCCGAACGATGTGGTCCCCAGCAGGTGCGCCCAGGACGGGTAGAGGCTGATCTCGAACTCGCGCTTGTTGGGGTCGTTGACCGAGGTGAACAGACCCGGCGCGAGGGCCACCACGGTGAACAGCAGCAGCAGGAAGCTGCCGACCATCGCCTTGCGGTTGCCGCGGATGGCCCGGAGCAGCCCGGCGCCGGGTCGCGTCCGCCGGTGGCCGCCTCCGTCCGGGGCGGTGTCGATCCGACCCGACGCCGCCGGCTCGTCGCGGACCTGCCGGTCGACCGCGCCCCCACTGGCTATCGCACTCATCGTCGCCTCCGTCGGGGTGTCATCAGGTCTCCGTCCGCGCGCGCGGATCCAAGGCCACGGTCAGGAAGTCACAGATCAACACCGCCAGCAGCACGGCGAGGGTGATCAGCACGAACAGGGCCTGCATCAGCGGGAAGTCCTCGTTGCTGACCGCACTGAGCAGCATGTACCCCACGCCGGGGTAGTTGAAGGTGAACTCCACCAGGATCGAGCCGCTCACCACGAAGCCCAGCGACATCGCGAAGCCGGCCAAGTTGGGCAGGATGGCGTTGTGCGCGGCGTAGTCGAGCATGATCCGTCGGTTGGAGAGCCCCTTGGCCCGGCCCATCCGGACGTAGTCCTCGGCCAGGGTCGTGACCATGTTGTTGCGCATGGTGAGGATCCAGCCGCCGATGGACACGACCAGGATGGTGACCGCAGGCAGCAGGGCGTGCTGCAGCACGGAACGGATGAACTCCGGGGTCCAGCCTGCCGTCAGGGCGTTGTCGTACCCGCCGTCGTTGGGCAGTGCGCCGTTGGTCCAGACCGAGAAGACCAGGACCAACAGCAGCGCCAC
>JBBRYD010000085.1:0-15815 GCA_038238065.1 Propionibacteriales bacterium
ATGCCGGGGCGGAGGACTACCTGAGCAAACCGTTCGACGTCGACGAGCTGCTGGCGCGGATCCGCGCCCTCCGCCGGCGGCACCAGGACCAGGCCCTCGACCTCGTCGTGCCCGGCGGGCGGCTGCTGCTCGACAGCCGAACCGTCACCCGGGCCGGCGGAGAACCCCAGTTCCTGTCCGACCGCGAGTGCGTACTCCTGCAGGTGCTCGCACGGCGACCCCAGCAGGTTTTCAGCCGGGCGGACCTGCTCGACCACGTGTTTCCCGACGCCACCGACGAAGGGGTCGTCGACACCTACGTCCACTATGTCCGCCGCAAGCTCGGCCGCCACACCATCCGCACCGTCCGCGGCCTCGGCTACCAGCTGGGAACGTTGTGAAGCCCGCCCTGGACTCGGAGCTGAGACACACCGCCTGGCGGATCGGTGTCCAAACCGCGGCACTGGTCATCGTCTGCCTCGCTGCCGTCGGCGCCCTGGTCTACGGCACCGTCGTCCAGAGCCAGGGGCAACAGGCCACCCAGACCCTGACGCTGGCTGCCGCCTCCGCCGGCGTCGGAGTCCGCGAACACGACACGGATCAAGACAGCGCCGGCCAACGGACCAACAGCGTGTTCACGGCCGTCCTGCACGGCGGGCAGATCCGCTCCTCCACCCTGATGCCCGCCGGGCTGCCCGTCGAGCCCGCGATGGCGGAGGTCGCCACCACCGGGATCTCCGACCGGAGAACTGTGGCGTTGCGCACCGGCCGCTACGACGTACTCACCGTCCGCCGCGGCGACATGGTGGTCCAAGCCGCGGTCAACCTGTTCCAACAGCATCAGGAACGCGAAAACATCCTGGGAGCCCTGGGCATCGGGGGCGCCGTCGGGGTCATCCTGTCGGCCCTTCTCGGCGCGCTGCTCGCGCAACGTGCGGTCCAGCCGATGGCCACCGCGCTGTCCCTGCAACGGCGGTTCGTCGCCGATGCCGGCCACGAGCTCCGCACTCCCCTCACCCTGCTCAGCACCCGGGCCCAGCTCCTGCGGCGACGCGTGCACGCCCACGCCGGACCCGCCGCCGAGGACGTCACCCTGCGTGACCTCGACGGCATCGTCGGCGACACCCGCGCCCTGACCGACATCCTCGAAGAGCTCCTCCTCGCCGCCGACACCCGCACCCCCGTACCGCAGGAGCCGGTCGACCTCAGCGCCATCGTCTCCGACGCCGTGTCCGGCGCCCGAGCCGCCGCGGACACCTCACAGCTCACCCTGGCCCTGGAAACGCAGGCCGCGATGTCGGTGTCGGCCGGCGCCCCGACCGCACTCAAGCGAGCCGTCACGGCCCTCATCGACAACGCCCTCAGCCACGCCGAGCACCACGTCCAGGTCACCGTCGAGAAGCGAGGCTCACAGATCGCGGTCGAGGTCTCCGACGACGGACCGGGGATCTCCGAGACCACGTTCTCGCGCATGTTCCAGCGGTTCTCCAGCGACCGCGACCCGTCGGGCGACTCGGTCCGCCATTACGGTCTCGGCCTGTCCCTGGTCAACGAGATCGCCACCCGCCACGGTGGCACCGTCCTGGCCAGCAACCGGCCGCTCCCCGAGCACGGAGCGGTGCTCACCCTCCTGGTCCCCCGCTGAGGCCGCAGCGGCGCTTCGACGCCGAACCGGGTGACGTCACCGGAGCCGGCGGACGGCACCGAACCCCGGGCTCAGCCGCCGCGTCGTCCGAGCAGGTAGAGCCGTTGGGTGGTTGCCTCCTGCGGCAGCGGGCTGCGCCGGTACCACTCGACGTCGACCAGACCCGCCGTCTCGGCCGCCGCGACCAGGGCGTCGGCGTCGTGCATCACGAAGTCGAGCTCGGTGGGCACCCCCCACAGCTCCCCGGGGTGCTGGAGGTCGGTGCCGACGTGGGTGGCGACGGCGAGGACGCCACCGCGGCAGAGCACCTTGGTCAGGGCCACCATCGTCGGCAACAGCTCCGACGGGGCGAGATGGACGAAGGCGTACCACGCCGTGACCAGTCCCCAGCCCGGGTCTCGGGGGTCACCGCCCCGAGGCATCGGGGGCAGCACGAAGCTGCCCTGCACGACCTGGATGTCGGGTTCACGCGCCCGCGCCTGCTCCACCATCTGGGGCGACAGATCCAGACCGGTCATCACGACGCCATGGTCGGCCAGGAACCCGGTGACCTGACCCGGCCCGCAGCCGACGTCCAGACCCTGACGTCCGTCAGCCTCGGCGCCGAGCCGGGACAACAACCAGCGGTCGAACGGCTTGCCGTCCAGCTCGTCACCCAGCGCGATGGTGTAGCGGTCGGCCAGCCGGTCGTACTCCGCGGCGACCCGGCGATCACGAACGCCCGCGCCGTTGACCAGCACCTGCTCCCGGTCGACGGTCGAGACGGGCTCAGCCGGCTCGGGCGGGGCTGCGCCTAGCAGGTGCATCCACCGCCGGTCGTGCTGCCCGGGTACCCGTTCGAGCTCACGCACCAGCGGCTGCTCGGCCGCCGCCATCGCCGTGAGGGCGGCTTCCACGGCGTCGCGATCGGCGAACGGCACCAGCCGCTCGGTCCGCTGACGCAGCTCGCCTGCGGTCTGGGCGCCGCGCAACAGCAGCACGGTCACCAGGGCCGTCTGGGCCGGGTCGAGCCCCAATCGCTCCTCGAGGCGCTGGTGGTACTTCACCACCCGGATGCCGGTGACCTTGACGAACCTGACCAGCTCGCGATCGCGCAGGCGGCCCAGCGCATCGACGAGGGTCACCTCGTCGTAGGCGACGACCGGGTGACGGCTGGTGGACTGGTTGCAGGCGCCCCGGAGGGCGTTCAGCGAGAGCGGGTAGGTGTCGGGCACGGTCCGCTGCTTCTCCAGCAGGGCACCCAGCACCCGCTGTTCCACCGCGTCCAGCACGACAGACTCAAGCACCTGTCCAGCCTGTCACAGCCGCTCCCCGCCCGTCCAAGACCGGCCGGCTGCTGCCGATGACTCCAGAGCCAGTACGGCGAAGGTGCCCAGCCAGTGGGTGCTCAGGTAGCCCGTCT
This sequence comes from Propionibacteriales bacterium, assembly GCA_038238065.1. GTDB lineage: Bacteria > Actinomycetota > Actinomycetes > Propionibacteriales > Propionibacteriaceae > Microlunatus. Next base: position 3,027 of record JBBRYD010000085.1, read on the forward strand.
CGGTCAGCGCGGCGAGTCCGGCGGCCCGGTGAGCCTCCGCCGCGTTCGTCAGCACCCGGCGGCGCTCGTCGCCGGGATCCAGCGCCCCGGCCACAGCGGCCAGGGCGGCAGCGCGCGACAGGTTCAGCCCGTCGAGGTGGCCCAGCTGCCCGTCGCTCCGGTCGCCGGTGACCACCGGACCGAGGACGTTGGGTGGCTGACCGGCGCCGAGACCAGGCCAGAACCCGGTGAGCCAGGACGCGACCTCGTCAGCCGGCAGCACCCGCCGGACCAGGTCGGCTTCGGAAAGCGCCGGTGACAGGAAGTCCTGACCGGAGGGCTCCCACCGCAGCGGGGCGTCACGGTCTGGGACATAGCAGTCCCGGACGTACGCCCGGATCGCGACCTCGAGGTCCGGCAGTCCCAGAACGGGCGCGGCGTCGAGGAGCAGCCCCAGAGCGAAGGCCGTGTTGGCGTGGGTACCGTCGCGCACCGGGCGACCAGCGCCGGGTAACCAGTCGAGGACGAGGGCGGAGACGGTGAGGGCCGCCGGACGGACCGCGTCGGCCCAGGCGCGGCTCGTCGGACCCTCCCCCGCGCCGACCTCGCACTCAGCGGCCAGCGCGACGAGCCAGGCCCAACCGTACGGACGCTCGAAGGCCGGCCAGGCGCGCAGCACTTCCGCCTCCGCGGCCAGGTTGGGGGCCGTGAGGTGGGCGTCCAGGGTCTGCCCGACCGCCGCGCCGTCGATCCGGTCACCGTACCGGCGGAGCAGGCGCACCAGCAACCAGTGCGTGTGCACCGCGGAGTGCCAGTCGTAGCACCCGTAGAACGCGGGATGACGCTCCCGCGGGAGGCGCAGGTCCTCGGGTCCGGCCCAGACGGTGACCGTGGCGCAGGGGAACTCCCGCACCACGTTCATCCTGGCCGTGTTGGCCAGACCGTCGGCGAGGTCAGCCAGCGACGGCGCGGTCTGGTCCGGCGTCATCCGCCGGTCATCAGAAGGCCACCACGTACATGATGATGATGTTGGCCACCAGCAGGGGAACGGCGGTCGGGATCTGTTGCCGGATCACCGCGTAGTTGCTCTTCAGCTCGAGCAGCGCGACGGGCACGATGTTGAAGTTCGCCGCCATCGGGGTGCAGAGGGTCCCGCAGTATCCCGACAGCATCCCGATGGCGAAGACCGCCGCCGGGTTGCCGCCCATCGCCGAGACCAGGACCGGATATCCGATCGCTGCCGTGAGCACCGGGAAGGCGGCGAAGGCGTTGCCCATGATGACGGTGAACACGGCCATCCCGACGCAGTAGAGGATGACGGCCGGCAGCAGAGCTCCCTTCGGCAGCACCTTCGACACGAGGTCACCGATCACCGTGCCGACGCCGGCGGTGGCGAAGACCAGTCCGAGCACCGAGAGGAGCTGGGGCAGCACGAGAGCCCATCCGAGGTCCTCGGTGAGCCGGCGACCCTCGGTCAGGGCGATCAGCGGGGTGCGCAGGCGAAACAGCCGCATCCCGATGAACACCGCGATGATGCCGGCGGCCGCGAGCCCGATGATGGTCTCGCTGCCCACCTGGAAGAGGGGCCGGCCGCCGATGACGATCTTCGGGCCGAGCGTCGCGCACAGGGCGGTGAGCACCGGGATCGTCAGCACGGGGATGAACAGCTTGTTGCCGAACCGCTCGGCGAACGCCTCACGCTGGCGGGTCAGGGTCGCGACCGAGCCCGTGTCCACCGCGTCGCCCGCATCGTTCCCGGTCCTGTTGACTCGGCCCCGGCGGCGGTCGGCACCGGTGGCGTCGCGGTCGATGTCGGCGCCCTCCACGTCACCCGCCACCGACGGGCCGCCACTGCGCGTCAGCCGACCCGTTCCGGCGATCACCGCGATGGCGACGATGGTGAGCCCCAGCGGCCAGGCCGGCGCGGCCTTCGCCACGACGAACGAGCTGTACGGGAAGCAGAGCCCGAGCAGGGCCCAGAAGACTCCGCTGGTGCTGCGTCGTGGGTTGCTGCGGTCGCGGGCGACCAGGATGCCGACCATCAGGAAGAACAGCCCGATGAGCCAGTAGAACCACTCGACCTGGATCATGACTTCACCTCGGTGGCGACGACCGGGAGTGTCGACATCTGGCGCTGCAACGACCGGTCCATCAGCAGGCTGCGGGTTCCGTGGATGAGCAGCGCCACGACCGCGGTGGGGATGGCCCAGAGCGCCACCTGCAACGGCTGCAGCGTGTACCCGTACGTGGTGTCCACGAAGGACGTGATCAGCAGGACGGCACCCACGGCGACGAAGATGTCCTCGCCGAAGAAGGCGCCGACGTTGTCGGTGCTGGCGGAGAAGGCACGGATGCGTTGCGACACCGCGTCGGGGAGCTGGCCGAAGCGGCGGACGGCGGCGGCCTCGGCCATCGGCGCGACCAGCGGACGCACGGTCTGCGCGTGCCCGCCGATGCTCAGCAGGCCGACCGCGGCCGTGGCCTGGCGGACCAGAAAGTATCCGGCCAGGATCTTGCCGGTGGTCAGCCTGGCCAGCCGGGACACCAGCCGGCGCGCCTGCTGCTGCAGACCGAAGTGCTCCACCAGGCCGATGACCGGTAGCACCAGCAGGAAGATGCTCACCGAACGGCTGCCGGCGAACCCGGTCCCGAACGCGTTAAGCACCTCGAGGGGAGTCATCCCGCCGAGGAAGCCGGTCACCAGACCGGCGACGGTGACGACGAGCATGGGGTTGAGCCGCAGCGCGAAGCCGACGACGACAACCAGGATTCCGAGCAGGACGAGCATGACGCCGCCAATCAGCTAGAGGCAGCGCGAGGAGGACGCGCTGTTGGTAACGTAGACAATCGTTGAACGATCGTGCAAGAGGCAGTTCTCCGTTCCGGACACCGGCCCGCGTCGGGCCGCCACCCGAGAGGTCATCATGGACCGCACCACTCCCCATCCGGAACCGGCCCGAACCGCTCCGCTCACCGTCGAGGAGAGCCGACTGACCGTCGCCCTGACCACCGGTGGGACCCCCCTCGCCGAGGCGCTGCTCAGCGCCTCGGGCCTGGATCGGCTCGTCCGGGAGTTCGGCGCCCGGCTCGACGGCGCGGCATCACTGGACGAGGCGGCCGTCGTGGCGCGCGACGTCGGCCGGCGGCTGTGGGACACCGCCGTGGCCCGCGCCCAGGGTCGGGGCGAGCTCGACCAGTCCCATGACGACCTGGACCCGTACGACGACCGACCGCTCTACTGGGCCCGGACCGCGATGAGCGCGACGGTACGCACGTTCTCCTCCCCGCACCTGGCCGTCCAGCACCAGCGTTTCGGGCTGCTGCACCTGCTCGACCGCGCGTCACGCGGGATCGACCGTGCGCCGTGGCCGACCGCAGATCCCTCAGACCTGCGGGTGATGGTCAGCGGGTTCGACGTCTACTCACTCGACGAGAGCGTGCGCCACTCCAACCCCTCGGGGGCGGCGGCGTTGCAGCTCGACGGGCGGCGTTTCGACACCCCGGACGGTCCGGTGGTGGTGCGGGCCGTGGTGCTGCCGGTCAACTACACCGACTTCGACCAGGGCGTGGTCGAGGACGCCTTCGGGCCGGTGCTACGTCCAGGACCCGACCGGGCGCACCTGATCACCACGATCAGCATGACGGCCCGCGGTCGGATGGACGTGGAGAAGTGGGCCGCGAACGCGCGCGGCGGCACGCCGGACAACAACCGCAACCAGCACTTCGGTCCGGTCTCGCGGGCCTCGCACTGGCCGCAGCCCTTCGACTCCCCGGACTGGATCGAGACCACGCTGCCCTACCAGGCGATGATCGCCGCCGGTACCGGTCCGTGGCCGGTGGTGCTCAAGCAGGGGATCCGGGAGTGGCCGGCCGGCACCTTCCCCGACCCGGCGACGCTCCGGTCGCTTCCCGACCCGACGGCGGGGAGCACGGCTGCCGCGGGCACCGGGGGGGACTACCTCAGCAACGAGAGCATGTATCGCTCCAACCGGCTCCGCCAGGCCCTGAACGCGTGGGACGTACCCGGGGGGCACCTGCACATCTCGGCGCTGCACTATCCCGAAGACCCCGCAGCCCTCACCGATCCCGCTTTCGAGGCTGACCGGCGCGCGGTCGTGGATCAGACCGTCGCCCTGATCGAGGCCGCCGCGGCCGCCACGACCGCCGGCAGGCGCTGACCACGGACGGCGGCAACCGGGTGCCCCCGGGCCAGGCTCTCGACCGGAGGGCTCCGGCCCCTCAGGTCGAGGAGAGTCCCCGGTGCCGGTAGGCCTGCAGCACCTGGCGCTCGGCCTCGTTCAGGTAGGAGCGCAGCATCTTGGAGGCGACCCGGCCACCTCGGGTGACCAGCGCCTCGTGGATCAGGTGGTTGCGCCCGAGGTAGGACCCGTGGAAGGCGTCCGGACGGTCCACCACGTGAAAAGCCAGCCGCATCTCGTTCCACACGCTCTGCATCAGCGCGACGATCCTGGTGCTGCTCAGGGCGGTGAGCTCGCGGTGGAAGTCGATGTCGGCGGTCCCGACCCCGACCCAGTCACCCGCAAGCGCCATCCGGTCGGCCAGCTGCAGCGCCTCCTCGACCGCCTCGAGACCCTGGGCGCCACGCGGCTGCTCCCCCACTGCAGCACACTCGACCAGCCGCCGCGCGTCGTAGAGCTCCGACACGTCCTGGGTCGACGGCACCCGGACGAACACCCCGCGGTTGAGCTCGTGCACGACGAGCCGCTCGTCGGCCAACATCCGGAACGCCTCCCGTAACGTGTTGCGGGAGACGTCGAAGTCGCTGCAGATCCGAGGCTCGGACAGCCGGGTGCCCAGTCCGTACGTCCCGTCGAGGATCGCGCGCCGGACGAGGTCCGCCACCCGCTGCGACCTCCCCAGGCCGTCGGCCTCGATCGCACCACCGTCCGCAGACCGGACAGGCACCGTGGTCAAGGCAGTCTCCCGGCGGGATCAGAGCGGCCGGACCCAAGGCGTCCGTCAGCGGTGATCGCACGCTACCACGGGGTGACACGGCGCATCAGAACCGCGGAATTGTCGAACGATCCGCCGCCGACCTCATGGTATGAGCCGTTCCGTACCCTCGGCCGCCGGGCCTGATGCGGGGGCCGGTCAGCTCTGGATAGGGTTCACGACATGCCCTATGTCGCCGATGACCACCGTTATGACGTCCAGCCCTACCGCCGCTGTGGCCGCAGCGGACTCAAGCTCCCGGCCGTGTCGCTCGGCTTCTGGCACAACTTCGGCGATGACAAGCCGCTGGAGACGCAGCGCGCCGTGATGCGCCGGGCCTTCGACCTCGGCGTCACCCACTTCGACCTGGCCAACAACTACGGACCGCCCTACGGTGCCGCCGAGACCAACGCCGGCGACATCTTGCTCGAGGACTTCGCCCCCTACCGGGACGAGCTGATCATCTCCAGCAAGGCGGGCTGGGACATGTGGCCCGGCCCGTACGGCGACCACGGCTCCCGGAAATACCTCACCGCGAGCCTGGACCAGTCGCTGCAGCGGCTGCACCTCGACTACGTCGACATCTTCTACCACCACCGCCCCGACCCGGAGACTCCGCTGGAGGAGACCATGGGAGCGCTGGACGCGGCCGTGCGGGCCGGCAAGGCGCTCTACGTCGGCGTGTCCTCGTACTCGCCCGAGCACACGGCCCAGGCCGCCGCCATCCTGCGCGAGCTGGGCACGCCGATGGTGATCCACCAGCCGTCGTACTCCATGTTCAACCGCTGGATCGAGGACGGGCTGCTCGAGGTGCTCGAGAGTGAAGGTGTGGGCTGCATCGCCTTCACCGCGCTGGCTCAGGGACTGCTCACCGACCGCTACCTCGACGGCGTGCCGGCTGACTCCCGCGCCGCCCAGGGCAAGTCGTTGTCGCAGGACTCGATCAGCGAGGACAACCTGCGTCGGGTCCGGGCCCTCAACGAGATCGCAGCCGGCAGGGGCCAGAGCCTGGCCCAGCTGGCACTGTCGTGGGTGCTGCGGGATGCCCGGATCACCTCGACATTGATCGGGGCCAGCAGCGTCAAGCAGCTGGAGGACAACGTGACGGCCGTCGACAACCTGGACCTCAGCGAGGACGAGCTCAACGAGATCGACAAGTACGCGGTGGAGTCCGGAGTCGACCTGTGGGCGTCGGCGCGGAGCGCCACCGACTGAGCCGGGGGCGGAGCGTCACCGACTGAGCCGGGTTCGGCCCGTAGAGTGGCGTCCGGAAGTGAGGCTCCCGTGAGCTATCGGCAGGACGACGACAAGAGCCTGGACGTGGTCCAGCGCTGGGTCATCTCCACACTGCTGATCGTGGTGGGTGGCGCCCCGGCGTCGACCCTGGCGGCCTACAGCACCCACCTGGCCGATGAGGACTACACCTCAGCTGTCGGCCTGTGGGTCATGTCGTGCGTGATCGGGCTCGGGGTGGCCGCCGCCGTGCTGGTCGTGCACCGCCGATTTCCGGTGTCTCCCTGGCTGTTGGCGGGCTTGATCCCGTCCGCGATCGGTGCGTACTTCCTGTTCTGGCACCGCTGAGCCGACCCCGGCCAAGACGCGGAACGGGCCTGCCAGCGGACGGCGCTGACCGCGCACGGAGCGCTTCATAACGATTGGTCTCTGCGGCGTTTTCGACGGTGGTGGTGGCGGAATTCGGTCGTACTCTTCGGCTGTCAGCCCTCGCTGACCCCGAACGTTCTTGGAGCACGCATGTCACGACCCGTCCGCCTCGCCACCCTGCTGATCGCGGCGGCCCTCACCTGCACGGTCCAGTCGGTTTCGACGCACTCCGTCACCGCCCGCGGAGTCGGTGCCGGCCCGGTCGCCGCGCATCCGGTCGCTGCCGTCGCGGCTCCGGCCGGTGCGCGTACCGACGTGTGCACCGGGGTCACCGGTTGCTCGGTGGTGGCGAACGTCGACGTGGACGGGGACGGGCGCGCCGACCAGATCGGTATCAGAAGCAGCGGGCTGTCCGACAACGGCAGCATCACCGTCCGCGTGCGCACAGCGACCCAGCACACCCTGCAGACGACCAACCGGCACGTCTACTGGTTCTCACCACCGTTCCTGGGCGCTACGCCGATCGACGGTCGCGCCGGAGCCGAGATCGTGGTGGGCGCCACCATGGGCGCGAACTACCAGGAGTTCCGGGTGATCACCTACCGCGCCGGCCGGCTGGTCACGCTGAAAGCGCCGCCCACGGTGTGGACTCGGGCCGGGATGACGAAGGCGACCTCACGCTGGGGTATCGACGGTTCCTACAGCTTCAACAGGGGCGTCTTCCGCCACGTCTCGGCTCGGCACGTGGTGACCGTGACGATGAAGACCGCCGACCGGAACGTGTCCGGCCGCGGGTTCACCGGCCACACCAACTCCTACCGCTGGCACGCCGGTCACTGGCAGAAGGTCTCCGCCGAGAAGGTGCACTACTCGGCCGACCGTGCGGTGGCCGGGCTCGGCGGTTGGCACGTCAAGGGCCTGTCCGCGTACGCCGGTTGACGGTTCGAACACGAACGTCCAGCGACACCGCCCAGACGTCCCTGTCCACCCGTCCACGTCCTCCGCGGGTGAATCCACAAATCCGACGCTCGTGGTGCCCGCGACAGCCACCAACCGCGTGTCGCCGGATTCCGACGGTGACGAGGGTCGGATTTTTGGATCCGGAACGAGGCAGCCGTCCACCCGTCCAGGTCCTCCGCGCGGTTGCGGTCGGTCCCGTCAGCGGCGACGCAACCGGACCGTCAGCACCTGGAAGGGTCGCAGCGACAGGGCGACCGAGCCGTCCGCGGCCCGCTCCAGCTCGCTCTGCTCCCCCAGCGGCCGCTCCAGCAGGTCCTCGGACTCCGCCGAGGAGAACCCGAAGCTCGCCCGCAGCACCGTCCGGGCGTGCCCGCCCAACGACTCGTACAACCGGACGACGACGTCGCCGGAGCGGTCGTCGGCCAGCTTGACCGCCTCGATCACCACCGCGTCGCCGTCGGTGTCGAGCAGCGGGCTGGTCGGCATGAGCTCGGGCGAGGCCTGCCCGGTCACCACCCGCGGCGGGAGGTTGAGGGCGTAGCCGCCACAGACCGCATCCACGATGCCGGCCCCGGGCAGCAGGGTGTAGGTCTGCACGTGGTGCCCCTGGTCGGCCTCGGGGTCGGGCGACAACGGGGCCCGGAGGAGGCTGACCCGGAGGCTGGTCGTGGTGCCGCCACCCTCGCGCGGCGCGGTGGACGCGTCGTAGCCGTAGGTCGCGTCGGTCAGCACCGCCACCCCGTAGCCCGCCTCGGCCACCTGCACCCAGCGGTGGGCGCTGACCTCGAACCTGGCGTGGTCCCAGCTGGTGTTGACGTTGTTGGGGCGTTCGATGTGCCCGAACTGGATCTCGGCCGTGGAGCGCGGGGACCGGAGGTCGAGCTCGAAGCCGGCCTTGAGGAACTTCTCCCGCTCGTGCCAGTCGGTCCGGTTGGTGATCCTGACCCCGGGGTCTCCAGCGCTCAGGGTCAGCGTCTGCTCGATCCGAGACTGCCCGAAGGAGCGCACCACGACCACAGACGCCTCCGCCTGACCACCGGGCACGACGGAGACCGAGTCGGCGCCGGTCAGGTCGACGAAGCGGTGCAGGTAGTGCCGGTCGACGTCCCACGCGTCGTAGGTGTTGGGCAGGTCGGTGTGCAGCCGGAGCAGGTTGCCGCGCGACCCGGGCGCCAGCACCTCACGGTCGGCCTGCAGGTCGTAGACCGAGCTGAGCAACCCGTCGGCGTCGATCGTGACCCGGACGAGTCCGTTGTCCAGCACCAGGTCGCCGGCGGAGGCGGAGCCGGACACCTTGACCGGCGTGAAGGCCAGAGCGACCGATCGGTCCATCGCCTCCGACAGCGGGACCGCCGACGACGGGGGCAGCGACACCGCCACCCGCTGGTCGAAGCCCGGTCGCTCCACGACCGAGGCATGCGCCCGCGGGCTGGAGGTGAACACCGTCCCGCCCGGGGTGGCCAGCGCCTGCTGGCTGGTGGCGATCAGGGCGTTCACCTCGGTGGAGATCTGCTCGTAGTCCTGCTCAGCTTCCTCGTGCACCCAGCGGATCGAGCTACCGGGCAGGATGTCGTGGAACTGCAGCAGCAGCACCCGCTTCCAGATCCGGTCCAGGTCGTCGTACGGGTAGGGCACGCCGGCGTAGACGGCAGCCGCGGTGGCCCACAGCTCGGCCTCCCGCATCAGGTGTTCGCTGCGCCGGTTGCCCGCCTTGCCGCGGGCCTGGGAGGTGTAGGTGCCGCGGTGCATCTCCAGATAGAGCTCGCCGGACCAGACCGGGGCGTCGGAGTATTCCTCTCGGGCCGCCCCGAAGAAGGCCTCCGGAGTGGAGTGGACGACCTTGGGGGCGCCTTCGAGATCGGCGAAACGCTGGATCCGCTCCAGCATCTCCCGGGTCGGTCCGCCGCCGCCGTCGCCGTAGCCGTAGGGCAGCAGCGACCGGGTGGCCCGACCGGCGTCGGCGTGGTTGCGCACCGACCAGAGCAGCTCCGCCCCGCTGACCTCGGAGTTGTAGGTGTCGACCGGCGGGAAGTGGGTGAAGATCCGGGTGCCGTCGATCCCCTCCCACCAGAACGTGTGGTGGGGGAACCGGTTGGTCTTGTTCAAGCTGATCTTCTGGGTCAGGAACCACTCGAGTCCGGCCAGCGCGGCCAGCTGCGGGTAGGCGGCGGTGTAGCCGAACGAGTCCGGCAGCCACGCGCCGGTGCAGTACATGCCGAACTCGTCGCGGAAGAACCGCTGGCCGTGCACGAACTGGCGGGCCAGGGCCTCGCCGCCGGGCAGGTTGCCGTCGGACTCCACCCACATGCCGCCGACCGGTCGCCAGTTGCCCGCCTCCGAGGCGGTCTGCATCTTCTTGTACGTCTCCGGCCAACGGTCCTTGACCCACTGGTACTGCTGGGCCTGGGAGCAGGCGAAGACGAGGTCGGGATTGGTCTCGGTGAGCTTGACGACGTTGGCGAACGTCCGGGCGACCTTACGCTCGGTCTCGCGCAACGGCCAGAGCCAGGCGGTGTCGATGTGCGCGTGGCCCACGGCATGCACGGTGTGCGCGGACGCGTGGGCCGGGCGGGACAGCACCTCGGCCAGCTCGGCCCGCGCCGCGGCGGCACTGCCGGGTACGTCGTCCAGGTCGACGGCGTCGCAGGCCCGTTCCAGGGCGATCCGGATCTCGTGGCGACGCGGGTCGTCCAGCGACAGCTCACGCATCAGCTCCCGCAGCACGTCCATGTCCAGGGTGAGGCCGTACACCTCCGGGTCCAGCACCGCGAGGTCCGCGCGGGCGAAGCGGTACTGGGGGGCCGAGGTCATCGCGTCGCGACTGCCGACGTCGGTGTTGCTGGTGCCGGCGCCGACGCCGTGCACGTCAGGGTTGGCGGCCGCCTCCACCAGCCAGTCCACCCGATCCCCGAGCGCGCCGTCGGAGATCGGCACATAGGCGTTCAACGGGTTGAGCGCCTTGATCGGGATCCCCGCGGCGTCGTAGACCAGTGCCTCGGCCTGGAAGCCGGGTCCGCTGGTCCCGAAACCGAGGTCGATCACCGCCTCCACCTGCTGACCGGCCCACTCGGCCGGCACCTTGCCGAGCAGCCGGAACCAGGTGGTCGTCCACGGAGGTCCCCACAGCGTGCCCAGGTCGAACGGCTCGTACGTCGCGTGCAGCGCCTCCTCAATCCCGACCGGCTCACCGGGCAGGTGCCAGGCGGAGATGGTCATCGGGGTCCGTGGGCCGTAGATCGCTGGCCGGACCCGCTGGTCCAGGACACGGTCGATCCGAGCTTCGACCTGGGTGCGGTCTGCGTGCATGAGTGAGATCTCCCAAAAGGTTTGTGTCGAGGTCGTGCGGGTGGACGGCAGGAAACAGGTCAGCCCTTGACGCCGCCGCCGAAGGCGAACGCCCCACCGAGGCGCTTGTTGAGCACCAGGTAGAGCAGCACCGAGGGCAGCGAGTAGAGCAGGGAGTAGGCGGCGAGCTGGCCGTAGACGATCTGGCCGTACTGACCGAAGAAGGTGTAGATGGTCACCGACATGGGCTGCTTCTCCTGGCTGAGCAGCAGGATGAAGGGTACGAAGAAGTTCCCCCACAGCCCGATGAAGGTGTAGATCGCCACCACCGACAGGCCGGGGCCCATCAGGGGCATGATGATCCGCCGCAACCCTTGCATCGGGGTGGCGCCGTCGGTCCAGGCGGCCTCCTCGAGCTCGATCGGCACCCCGTCCATGAAGTTCTTGGTCAGCCAGATGGAGATCGGCAAGGCCGTGGTGGCCATGAACACCATGGTGGCCACGATCGAGTCGTCCAGCGTCAGCTGCACGAACAGGCCGTAGACGGGCACCATGATCGCGGTGATCGGCAACCCGGTGGAGAACAGGATGGTGACCAAGAACGGCCGCTTCAGCCGGGACCGGTAGCGCGACAGCGGGTACGCGGCGAGCGTCGCGCAGACCATGGTGATCAGCGTGCCGCCGATGCACAGGATGGCCCCGTTGAGCAGCGGCCGGTAGGTGGTCTCGGAGGTCATCACCGCCCGGAAGTTGCCCAGCGTGAACGGGTGCGGCCAGAGGATCTTGACGCCCTGGGACGGGTTGCCGTTGAAGGCGGCCAGCAGCACCCACAACAGCGGCACGATGAACGTTGCGGCCAGCACCAGCAGCAGCAGGCTGGCGATGAACTTGCCGGAGAACCGGTACCGCGTGGAGCGGTGGCCGGACTCGGCGGCCGGCGCCCCGGTGGCCGGCTGGGTGACCACGGCGGTCACCGGCCCGGCTCCGTCGCGTTGAGGGCGCGGAGGTAGACCACGGAGAAGATGCCGCCGATCAGCAGCAGCAGCAGCGCGATCGCGGTGCCGTAGCCGAGGTCGGCGGAGACGAACGCCTGGTTGTAGGCGAACAGCGGCAGGGTCATGCTCTTCTCACTCGGACCGCCCTTGGTCATGGTGTAGATCAGCCCGAAGACCGACAGCGTCTGCAGCGTGATCAGCATCAGGTTGGTGGCGATGGTACGGCGCACCAGCGGGATGGTGACCGAGATCAGCAACCTCCATCGACCCGCACCGTCGACCATCGCCGCCTCCTCGATGTCCTTGGGCACCTCCGACAGGGCGGCGGAGTAGACGAGCATGGAGAACGCGGTCCCCCGCCACACATTGGCGATGGACACGGCCAGGATCGGGGTGGAGTAGAGCCAGTTCTGCGGCGGGATGCCGAAGATGCCGGTGATCGCGTTCCACGACCCCTCGGTGCCCAGCACCGCCTGCCACAGGTAGGCCGCCACCACCTCGGGCAGGACCCAGGCCCCGATCACCACGGCCGAGGTGAACGCCCGGACGACGGCGTGCCCCGAGCGCATCAGCAGGGCCAGGATCATGCCCAGCACGTTCTGGCCGACGATGGCCGACAGGACCGTGAAGATGAGCGTCAGCACCACCGACGAGATGAACGCCGGGTCACCGAAAGCCCGGGTGAAGTTGTCGATACCCACGAACTGGGTGCCGACCTGGCCGGTGAGCGCCATGTTGGTGAACGCCGCGTAGATGCAGTAGAGGATCGGTCCGGCCAGGAACACAACCAGCAGGATCACCGACGGACCGACCGGCAGCCCCCGCAGCAGCGTGCGTTGCGGGTGCCGCCGCTCGGGCGGGGCCGTCGGCCGCGTTTCGGCCCAGGACGCCATCAGATCGTGGTGACCTTGTCCGGCGTCACGATCTGGGTGACCCCGTCGTCGTAGAACTTGGCGGCGATCTGCGGTGTCGCGCTGTTCGTCATCACCTTCTCGGTGGCCTGCTGGATGATCAG
>JBBRYD010000086.1:0-15755 GCA_038238065.1 Propionibacteriales bacterium
CGATCCCGCCGCCGGACGAGCGGAGGTCGATCGCGTGACCGACACCGGGGTTCGCAGCGGCGTGGAGGACGGCAGCGAGTCTGTGTATACGGTCACGGGCGGCGACTGGGACGAGGCATTCACCGAGGGCGGCTTCAACGACGAGCGCATCGTCGTCAACATGGGCCCGCAGCACCCGTCGACGCACGGCGTGCTCCGGCTCATCCTGGAGATGGAGGGTGAGACCATCCACGAAGCTCGCTGCGGGGTGGGGTATCTGCACACCGGCATCGAGAAGAACATGGAGTTCCGTTCCTGGACCCAGGGCGTGACCTTCTGCACCCGGATGGACTACCTCGCGCCGCTGTCCCAGGAGGCGACCTACTGCCTGGGCGTCGAGCGGCTGCTCGACATCGAGGACCAGATCCCCGAGAAGGCCAGTGTCATCCGAGTGATGATGCTCGAGCTCAACCGGATCTCCTCCCACCTGGTCTGCATCGCGACGGGCGGCATGGAGATCGGCGCGCTGAACGTGATGACCATCGGCTTCCGCGAGCGCGAGAAGGTGTTGGACGCCCTCGAGCTGATCACCGGTCTGCGGATGAACCACGCCTACTTCCGACCGGGCGGGGTGGCCCAGGACCTGCCGGCGAACGCGCTGGACCACGTCCGGGACCTGGTCGGCTGGCTGAAGAAGCACCTGCCGGAGTATGCCGCGTTCTGCAACGAGAACCCGATCTTCAAGGGTCGGCTCGAGGGGGTCGGCTACCTCGACCTGTCGGCGTGCCTGGCGCTCGGCCTCACCGGTCCACCGTTGCGCTCCACCGGCTACGACTGGGACCTGCGCAAGAAGCAGCCCTACTGCGGCTACGAGACGTACGACTTCGACGTGCAGACGTGGGACACCCCGGACGCCTACGGGCGGTTCCGCATCCGGCTCAACGAGATGTGGGAGAGTCTGAAGATCATCGAGCAGTGCGTGGGGCGGCTGGAGAAGATGAAGGGTGACCCGGTGATGGTCGCCGACACCAAGATCGCCTGGCCGGCCCAGCTGTCGGTCGGCTCCGACGGCCTGGGCAACTCCAACGAGCACATCAAGCACATCATGGGCCAGTCGATGGAGGCTCTCATCCACCACTTCAAGCTGGTCACCGAGGGCTTCCGGGTGCCGGCGGGTCAGGCGTACGTGCCGATCGAGAGTCCGCGCGGGGAAGCGGGCGCCCATGTGGTGTCCGACGGAGGGACCAAACCGTTCCGGGCCCATTTCCGTGACCCGAGCTTCGTCAACCTGCAGGCCATGCCTGCGCTCTGCGAAGGCGGCATGGTCTCCGATGTGGTGGTCGCTGTGGCCAGTCTCGATCCCGTGATGGGCGGTGTGGACCGATGACCAATCCCCTCGAGCCGATTCCTTACGGCGTGGCCGGCCACCCTCTGGACCCGGGCCACGAAGGATCGGTCGCCCACGGGGCGATGAAGACGCACTTCGACGAGCCGAGCCTCGACTTCTCGGCGCGGAGCACGCAGATCACCGAGGAGACCTGGACCGAGCTGCGTGAGATCGCGGCCCGCTACCCCCAGGCCCGGTCGGCCCTGCTGCCGATGCTGCACCTGGTGCAGAGCGTCGAGGGGCGCGTCACCCCGGCGGGGATCGAGGCCTGCTCGAGCATCCTGGGCATCTCCAACGCCGACGTCAGCGGGGTGGCGACCTTCTACACGATGTACAAGCGGAAGCCGATCGGTGACTACCACGTCGGGGTCTGCACCACGGCGCTCTGCGCGATCATGGGCGGCGACGTGGTCTATGACCGGCTGCAGAAGCATCTGGGTGTCGGCAACGACGAGACCACCGACGACGGCAAGATCACCCTCGAGCACCTGGAGTGCAACGCCGCCTGCGACTACGCCCCGGTGATGATGGTCAACTGGGAGTTCTTCGACAACATGACCCCCGAGTCGGCTTGCGCGGTGGTCGACCGGCTCCGGGCCGGCGACGAGGTGACACCCACCCGAGGTGCGCGCATCGGCACCTGGAAGGAAGCGGAGCGGGTGCTGGCGGGATACCCTGACGGGCGCGCCGACGAAGGTCCGACCTCCGGAGCGCCGTCCCGGCTGGGTCTCGGCATCGCTCGGGACAACGGTTGGTCCGCCCCGTCCGTGCCCGAGAACAAGCGTGAAAATGCTAGCGAGGAGAACGCATGACGGATCCTTCGACCGGACCAGGACCCGGGCCCTCGACCGGCTCAGGACCGGCGGTGCTGACTCCGGTGCTGACCGCCAACTGGGGCGACGACCGGGCTTGGCAGCTGGCCAGCTACGAGGTCCGGGGTGGCTACCGGGCGCTGCGCAATGCCCTAGCCATGACGCCGGCCGAGGTGGTCTCCGTGGTCAAGGACTCGGGCCTGCGCGGCCGTGGCGGAGCGGGCTTCCCGACCGGGATGAAGTGGAGCTTCATCCCGCAGGACAACCCCAAACCCAAGTACCTCGTGGTCAACGCCGACGAGTCGGAGCCGGGCACCTGCAAGGACATCCCGCTGATGATGGCCAGCCCCCACACCCTGGTCGAGGGCGTCATCATCTCCTCCTACGCGATCCGGGCGAACACCGCCTTCATCTACGTCCGGGGGGAGGTGCTGCACGTGGTCCGGCGGGTCCAGCAGGCGGTCCGGGAGGCCTACGCCGCCGGTTACGCCGGTCAGAACGTGCTCGGCACCGGCTACGACCTCGACATCATCGTGCACGCGGGCGCGGGAGCCTACATCTGTGGTGAGGAGACGGCCCTGCTCGACTCGCTCGAGGGGCGTCGCGGCCAACCCCGGCTTCGTCCACCGTTCCCGGCGGTGGCCGGCCTCTACGCCAGCCCGACCGTGATCAACAACGTCGAGTCCATCGCCTCCGTGCCGTCTATCCTGGCCAACGGCGCCGAGTGGTTCTCGTCGATGGGCACCGAGAAGTCCAAGGGTATGACGATCTACTCGCTGTCGGGACACGTCAAGCGCCCCGGCCAGTTCGAGGCCCCGCTGGGCATCACCCTGCGTGAGCTGCTCGACCTCGCCGGGGGCATCAGGGACGGTCATTCGCTGAAGTTCTGGACCCCCGGCGGTTCGTCCACGCCCATCCTGACCGCTGATCATCTCGACGTGGCCCTCGACTACGAGGGCGTCGCCGCGGTGAAGTCCATGTTGGGCACCAAGGCGCTGCAGTGCTTCGACGAAACCACCTCCATCGTCCGTACGGTGCTGCGCTGGACCGAGTTCTACAAGCACGAGTCCTGCGGCAAGTGCACCCCTTGTCGCGAGGGCACCTGGTGGCTGGTGCAGATCCTGCGTCGGATGGAAGCCGGTCAGGGTCAGCCGGGCGACATCGAGAAGCTGCTCGACCTGTGTGAGAACATCATGGGCCGTTCGTTCTGCGCGCTCGGTGATGGCGCCACGTCCCCGATCACGTCGGCCATCCAATACTTCCGCGATGAGTTCGAGGCCGCCATGCACACCCCCGCCTGGGAGCTGTTCCCCTACGAGAGGTCGACCATTTTCGCGCCCGAGGCGATCACGGCATGAGCATCCGTGACCGGCCAGGACACCCGCGAGCGTCGGCAACCGCGCCCCGACGACTGGAGGAACGATGAGCGAAACACGCCTTTCCGTTTCGCGAAGAGTGACGACAACGGCGGGTCCAAGCGCGGTGCGCGAGCGGGACGACACAGACCTCATCACCCTGACGATCGACGACGTCGAGGTGTCGGTGCCCAAGGGCACCCTGGTCATCCGCGCCGCCGAGCTGATCGGGGTGGCCATCCCGCGGTTCTGTGACCACCCGTTGCTGGACCCGGTCGGCGCCTGCCGGCAGTGCCTGGTCGAGATCACCGACGCCGGCAACGGTCGCGGCATGCCCAAGCCGCAGGCGTCGTGCACCATCGAGGTAGCAGCCGGCATGGTGATCAAGACCCAGGTGTCCTCACCGGTCGCCGACAAGGCCCAGGCCGGCCAGATGGAGTTCCTGCTCATCAACCACCCCCTCGACTGCCCGATCTGTGACAAGGGCGGCGAATGCCCGCTGCAGAACCAGGCGATGAGCCGGGGCCGCGGCGGGTCCCGGTTCGAGGGCATGAAGCGGACGTACCCGAAGCCGATCAACATCTCACCGCAGGTGCTGCTGGACCGTGAGCGCTGCGTGCTGTGCGCCCGGTGCACCCGCTTCTCCGAGCAGATCGCCGGTGACCCGTTCATCGCGTTGATCGAACGCGGTGCCCTGCAGCAGGTCGGGATCTACGAGAAGGAGCCTTATCAGAGCTACTTCTCCGGTAACACCATCCAGATCTGCCCGGTCGGCGCACTGACCAGTGCGGCATACCGGTTCCGGTCGCGTCCGTTCGACCTGATCTCCACCCCGTCGGTCTCCGAGCACGACGCGTGCGGTTCGGCCATCCGGATCGACCACCGCCGCGGGCTGGTGATGCGCCGCCTCGCCGGCGACGACCCCGAGGTCAACGAGGAGTGGATCACCGACAAGGACCGGTTCGCCTTCCGCTACGGCACCGGTGACGACCGGCTGACCCGGCCGCTCGTTCGCGAGGGCGACGTGCTCCGACCCGCTTCCTGGCCCGAGGCGATCGACGTCGCCGTGCAGGGCCTGAAGAAGGCCGGTCACCTGACCGGCGTGCTCACCGGCGGGCGGCTGACCGTTGAGGACGCCTACGGGTACTCCAAGTTCGCCCGTGCGGTTCTCGGCACCAACAACATCGACTTCCGCTCACGCCCGCACTCGGCCGAGGAGGCCGAGTTCTTGGCGGCAGCCGTGGCGGGGACCGGGCGCGGGGTCACGTACAGCGACCTGGAAAACGCCTCCTCGGTGCTGCTCGTGTCCCTCGAGCCCGAGGAAGAGGCGGGCGCGATCTTCCTCCGGCTGCGCAAAGCCAACCGGAAGAAGGGTCTGCCGTCCTGGACGCTGGCGCCCTACCTCAGCAACGGTGCCTTCAAGATGGGCGCCACCCTGGTGCCCACGGTCCCGGGAGCCGAGGCGGCCGTACTCGGCAGCCTGTCCGCCGACCGTTCGGCCGGCTCAGGGCACGGCGTCACCCTCGACGCCGGATCGGTCATCCTGGTCGGAGAGCGGGCAGCAGAATCCTCCGGTGCCCTGACGGCAGCGCTCGAGCTGAGCCGCCGGACCGGTGCGCGGCTCGCGTGGGTGCCCCGGCGCGCCGGTGACCGCGGTGCGGTCGAGGCCGGCTGTCTGCCCAACTTGCTGCCCGGCGGACGGCCGGTCGGCGATGCTGCGGCTCGGGTGGATACTTCGTCGACGTGGGGCATCGAGTCGGTCCCTTCGGTGATCGGCCGGGACGCCGACGAGATGCTGCTCTCCGCCGGCGACCAAGAGCTCTCGGCCCTCCTCGTGGCCGGTGTCGACCCGAGCGACTTCATCGACCCGGAGGCGGCCCTGGCCGGTCTCGAGTCGATCGGTTTCGTGATCAGTCTGGAGACCCGCGCCTCGCTGGTCACCGAGCGAGCCGACGTGGTCTTCCCGGTCGCCCTGATGGAGGAGCGGGCGGGAACCTTCCTCAACTGGGAGGGCCGCGACCGTTCGTTCGGCGTGGTCATCGACCGTCCCAACACCCTCACCGACCTGCGGGTGCTGGCTGCACTGGCCGACGGACTCGGTCACGACCTCGGGCTGCGCAACACTGCTGCGGCACGAGCCGAGCTGGCCGAGCTCGGCTTGTGGGAGGGAGCTCGGGCAGCCGCCCCGCAGATCGGGGCCCGCCAGCCCAGCGTCGCAGGTGAGGTGCACCCGGTGCTCGCCACCTGGCGTTTGCACCTCGACGACAGCCGGGCCCTGTCCGGGGAGCCGTACCTGCTTGCCTCGGTCCGCCGACCGGTGGCCCGGATGAGTGCGCAGACCGCTGCCGAGGCCCAGCTCGGTGCGTCGGTCACCTTGTCCAACGACCGAGGCTCCCTGACCTTCGGCGTCGAGATCGTGCCCGACATGGTGGACGGCGTGGTGTGGGTACCGACCCGGTCACCGGAGCTGGGGTTGTTCGAGCACCTGGCGGTGACGGCCGGTGACGTGATCCGCATCGATGCCGGGGCGATTCCCCACGTGAGTGACCAGCCAGACGTGATGACCTATCCCGGCGTGACCGAAGGAGTCGGCGGATGACCGTGACCCAGTTGACCCCGATGAGCCTGGCCCCCCTCGACCTGTCGCTGTTCATCGCCGACCGCTGGTGGGTCGTGCTGCTCAAGGCCGTCTTCGCGTTGGTCTTCTTGTTGGTGATGACCCTGTTCACCATCTGGTTCGAGCGGCGCGTGGTGGCGTTGATGCAGCACCGGAAGGGTCCGAACATGAACGGCCCGTTCGGTCTGCTGCAGTCCCTGGCCGACGGGATGAAGCTGATGTTCAAGGAGGACTTCACCCCGAAGGCCGCCGAGAAGGTCGTCTTCATGCTGGCGCCGTTCATCACCGCGGTGCCGGCCATCACCGCCTTCGCCGTGATCCCGATCGCGGGACCCGTCAAGGTGCCGTTCACCGATATCGTCACCCCACTCCAGGTGAGCGATCTGCCGGTGTCGGTGCTGTTCATCGTGGCCGTGGCCTCCATCGGCGTGTACGGCATCGTGCTGGCCGGCTGGTCCTCCGGCTCGACGTACGCGCTGCTGGGCGCGCTGCGCTCCAGCGCCCAGGTGATCAGCTACGAGGTGGCCATGGGCCTGGCTCTGGTGGCGGTCTTCCTCTACGCCGGGTCGATGTCCACGTCCGAGATCGTGGCCCAGCAGCAGATCGTGCAGCACGCCACCGTCTTCGGCGCGAGCATCCCGCTGCCCAGCTGGTATGCGGTCGTGCTGATCCCGTCGTTCCTGATCTACCTGATCTCCATGGTCGGGGAGACCAACCGGGCGCCCTTCGACCTGCCCGAGGCCGAGGGCGAGCTGGTCGGCGGCTTCCACACCGAGTACTCCTCGATGCGCTTCGCCATGTTCTTCATGGCCGAGTACATGAACATGATCACGGTGTCCGCACTGGCCACGACCCTGTTCCTCGGCGGCTACCACGCCCCGCTGCCGTTCAACCTGCTCGGCCTCGACCACGGGTACTGGGGCGTGCTCTGGTTCGTGCTCAAGGTGATGCTGATGCTGTTCGTGTTCGTCTGGCTCCGGGGAACCCTGCCGCGGATGCGCTACGACCAGTTCATGCGGTTCGGCTGGCGCTGGCTGATCCCGATCTCGCTGATCTGGATCGTCGCCGTGGCCACCTTCCGGGTCGGCAACATCGAGGGCTGGTTCAGCACCCGGGCGTTCTGGATCGTGGCCGGGATCATCTTCGTCGCCCTGCTGGCGCTGTCGTTCTTCGGTGGTGGCGAGGAGAAGGACGCCGAGCCCGCTCCGGTCGGGGACTTCGACGCCTTCGCCGGCGGCTACCCGGTGCCACCGATGCATGGCCAGCAGCTCCCTGAGCTGGCCGGTGTGGTCAGTGCCACCGCCGAGGACGTCAGCGTTCCCGACCCCGGTCCGCCCACCACCTCTGAAGGAGGTCAGACCTAGATGGGGTTTCTCGACCCGATCGCCGGTTTCGGCGTCACGTTCAAGACCATGTTCCGCAAGACCTTCACCGAGGACTACCCGAACGGGCCCAAGGTCACCGCGCCCCGCTTCCACGGCCGGCACCAGCTCAACCGGTGGCCCGACGGGCTGGAGAAGTGCGTCGGCTGCGAGCTCTGCGCCTGGGCCTGCCCGGCCGATGCCATCTACGTGGAGGGCGGGCAGAACACCGACGATGACCGCTACTCACCCGGGGAGCGTTACGGGCGGGTGTACCAGATCAACTACCTACGCTGCATTCTCTGTGGGCTGTGCGTGGAAGCGTGCCCGACCCGGGCCTTGACCATGACCAACGAGTTCGAGCTGGCCGACGACACGCGGGCGAAGCTGATCTACGAGAAGTCCGACCTGCTGGCGCCACTGCTGCCGGGCATGTCGCAGCCGCCGCACGAGCGCCAGCTGGGCGACGATGAGCAGGCCTACTTCCTGGGCCTGCCGACCACCGGCAAACCTGACGACCGGATGGGCGACATCAGCTCGGCCGAGCCCAAGAAGATCAACCAGGGTTACCGGAGCAAGGACTACAAACATGTCTGAGGTGGCGATGATGCCCATGGTGACTGCGGCGTCGGTGGCCTTCTGGCTGCTGGCCCCGGTGATGATCCTTGCGGCGATCGGCATGATCTTGTCCAAGAAGCCGGTGCACTCGGCGCTCTGTCTGGCGACCGTGATGATCTCGCTGGCCGTGCAGTACGCCGCTCAGAACGCGCCCTTCCTCTTCGCGGTGCAGATCATCGTCTACACGGGTGCGATCTTGATGCTCTTCCTCTTCGTGCTGATGCTGGTCGGGGTCGACGCCGCTGACTCGCTGGTGGAGACCATCAAGGGCCAACGCCCGCTGGCGGCCCTGGCCGGTTTCGGGTTCGGCACCCTGCTGG
This sequence comes from Propionibacteriales bacterium, assembly GCA_038238065.1. Taxonomy (GTDB): domain Bacteria; phylum Actinomycetota; class Actinomycetes; order Propionibacteriales; family Propionibacteriaceae; genus Microlunatus. The sequence goes on from JBBRYD010000086.1 coordinate 8,450, forward strand.
TGGTGGCGATCGGCAACGGACTGGTGGGCAGCCCTCTGGGTCTGGACGAGGCCAACTCGGCCAACGGTGGCAACGTGCAGGGCATCGCGGCGCTGGTGTTCACCCGATACGTCTTCGCCTTCGAGGCCACGTCGGCGCTGCTCATCACCGCGGCCGTCGGGGCCATGGTGCTGGCCCACCGTGAGCGGCTGACCAAGAACCTCACCCAGGGTGACCTGGCCATGGACCGGATGAAGCGCTACGCCGCCACCGGCGAGCATCCGGGTCCGCTGCCGACGCCCGGCGTCTTCGCCCGACACAATGCGGTCGACACCCCCGCCCTGTTGCCGGACGGCAGTGTGGCCGAGAAGTCGATCTCGGCGACGCTCCGAGCCCGCGGCACGGTGCTGGACAGCCACGAGCTGGTGAAGCCCACCGACGAGACGGTGCGAGCGATCACTGCCCTGGTCGACGACTTCTCCATCGTGTCCAACTCGAGCACCGCATCGGTGCAGAAGGACGACCACGGCGAGGGGGGCCAGTAGATGGATCCGAACAACTACATCGTGCTGTCGGCGATCCTGTTCACCATCGGAGCCGTCGGCTTTCTGGTCCGCCGCAACGCCATCGTGGCGTTCATGTGTGTCGAGCTGATGCTCAACGCCTCCAACCTCGCGCTGGTCACCTTTTCCCGGGTGCACGGCAGTTTGGACGGGCAGGTGGCTGCGTTCTTCGTTATGGTCGTGGCCGCGGCAGAAGTCGTGGTGGGTCTGGCGATCATCGTCACCATCTTCAGGACCAGGCGCTCGGCGTCGGTCGACGATGCGAACCTACTGAAGTTCTGACAGGACGCAACGAATGAACTTGCAGGAAATCGTCACCCCGGTCGCGGCGACCGGGCTGTTCTCGTACGCGTGGCTGCTGATCGCCATTCCGGCGGTGAGTGCGGCCTTCCTGCTGCTGAGCGGCAGGGTCTCCGACGCGTGGGGGCACTTCCTCGGCACTCTCGCGCCGATCGCCTCGTTCGTCATCGGTCTGGTGCTCTTCGTGAGCCTGCTGGGCCGGTCCGAGCAGCAGCGCTCGGTGGCGGTCTCGCTGTACAGCTTCATCCCGACCGGAGGGTGGGACGTCAACGTCGGACTGCAGATCGACCAGCTCTCCATCGTCTTCGTGCTGCTGATCACTGGTGTGGGCGGCCTGATCCACATCTACTCCATCGGCTACATGGCTCACGACGAGCGCCGCCGCCGGTTCTTCGGTTTTCTCAACCTGTTCATCGCCGCCATGCTGCTGCTGGTGCTGGCCGACAACTACCTGGTTCTCTTCGTGGGGTGGGAGGGTGTGGGTCTGGCGTCGTATCTGCTGATCGGCTTCTGGCAGCACAAGCCCACCGCCGCCACCGCGGCCAAGAAGGCCTTCGTGGTCAACCGGGTCGGTGACCTCGGCATGTCGCTCGCCGTGATGCTGATGCTGGCGACCTTCGGCTCTTCGTCGTTCACCGACGTCAACCAGGGCGCGGCCGCCATGGGCGGGGCCACCGCCACCGTGATGGGTCTGCTGCTGCTCCTGGGAGCCTGCGGCAAGTCCGCTCAGGTACCGCTGCAGTCGTGGTTGCTGGACGCGATGGAGGGCCCGACTCCCGTATCGGCCCTGATCCACGCAGCCACCATGGTCACGGCCGGCGTCTACCTGGTCGTCCGCAGCCACGCGATCTTCGCCGAGACCCCGGCCGCCAGCACCGCAGTGGTCATCGTCGGCACGGTGACCCTGTTGGCCGGAGCCTGGATCGGCTGCGCCAAGGACGACATCAAGAAGGTGTTGGCCGGCTCCACCATGTCGCAGATCGGCTACATGATGCTGGCTGCGGGCATCGGCCCGGCCGGCTACGCGTTCGCGATCTTCCACCTGCTGACCCACGGCTTCTTCAAGGCCAACATGTTCCTCGGCGCCGGGTCCGTCATGCACGGCATGGACGACGACGTGAACATGCGGCACTACGGCGGCCTGGCCCGGCTGATGCCGATCACCTTCGTCACCTTCGCCGCCGGCTACCTGGCCATCATCGGGTTCCCGTTCTTCGCCGGCTACTACTCCAAGGACCACATCATCGAGGCGGCCTTCGAGGACAACGTCGTGATCGGCATCCTCGCCCTGCTGGGCGCCGGCGTGACCGCCTTCTACATGACCCGCTTGATGCTGATGACGTTCGGTGGTCGACAGCGCTGGCTGAAGGTCTCAGAGACCAGCTCGGGACACAGCGTGCACCCGCACGAGTCCCCGCTGGTGATGACCATCCCGCTGATCCTGCTCGGCATCGCCTCGGTGGGCGGTGGCCTGGTGCTCAACAACTGGATCAGCGGCTGGCTCAACCGGGCTACCGGCGGCGAGGCTCACGGCGAGGCCACGGGTCTGCTGCACTTCTCGCTCGTCGGGTTGCTGACCCTGGTCGTGGTGGCCCTGGGTGTGGTGGTCAGTGTGGTCCTGTTCGGGTCGCGCAGACCGATCCCGGCCATCGCGCCGGCCAGCCGTTCACCCTTCACCCAGATCGGTCGGCACGACCTCTACGGCGACACCTTCAACGAGGCGGTTTTCATGCGCCCTGGCCAGCAGCTGACCACCGAGCTCACCCGGCTCGACGACCACGGTATCGATGGGACGGTCAACGGCACCGCCGCGGTCATCGCGGGCGTCTCCACCCGGCTCCGTCGAGCGCAGAACGGCTTCGTCCGCACGTATGCGCTGACCATGGTGGCCGGCGCCGCCGTGGTCGGGGCCGTCATCGTCCTCGGACGACTGGGCTGAGGGGAGGGCGATCATGACGACACTTCCGTGGCTCACCTTCCTCGCCGTGCTGCCGTTGGTAGGCAGCCTGCTGCTGATCTTCATCAAGGGCACCGCCGCCAAGCAGGTGGCGTTGGTCATCTCCCTGCTGACGCTGGTGGTCGCCATCGGCATCGGCACCCGGTACACGGTCGGCGGCGGTATGCAGTTCGTCGAGAACGTCCGGTGGATCAAGCCGTTGGGTGCTCACTACGCGCTCGGCCTGGACGGCATCGGCCTCACCCTGGTCATCCTGGTGGTCATCGTCACGCCGGTGGTGGTCGTCGCCAGCTGGCACGACCTCGACGTCGACCGCCAGGCTCCGGTGGCGACCGGCGTCGCACCGAAGTATGACTCGAGGCTCTTCTTCGCCCTGGTGCTGGCCGTGGAGAGCAGCGCGCTGTTCCTCTTCCTGGCTACCGACGTGTTCCTGTTCTACGTGTTCTTCGAGGTCATCCTGATCCCGATGTACTTCCTGATCGGCGGGTTCGGAGGCATCCGACGGGCCTATGCGGCGAGCAAGATCCTCATCTTCGGGCTGCTCGGCGGCTTCGTGATGCTCGCCTCGGTGATCGGGCTCTACGTGCAGTCAGCTCGGGTCGGCACCCCGAGCTATCTGCTGTCGGACCTGAGCCAGCTCCAGATCGGCACCGGCACGGGACGCTGGCTCTTCATCGGCTTCATGTTCGCGTTCGCGATCAAGGCGCCGCTGGTGCCGCTGCACACCTGGCTTCCGGACGCCGCGCAGGAGTCCAGCCCCGGCGGTGCCGTGATGATGGTCGGGGTGATGGACAAGATCGGCACCTTCGGAATGATCCGGTTCTGTTTGGGCCTGTTCCCCGAGGCCAGCCGGTGGGCGACCCCGGTGGTGCTCGTCCTGGCCACCATCTCGATCCTCTACGGGGCCATCCTGGCCATCGGCAGCCGGGACCTGATGCGCTTCGTCGCCTACACCTCGATCAGCCACTTCGGCTTCATCGTGCTGGGCATCTTCGCCTTCACCAGCCAGAGCCTGACCGGGTCCACGCTGTACATGCTCAACCACGGTCTCTCCACCGCGGCGCTGTTCCTGGTGGCCGGCTACGTGATCAAGCGGCGCGGCTCGCGAGACATCAGCGACTTCGGCGGGGTACAGAAGGTGGCGCCGATCCTGGCCGGGCTGATGCTCTTCGCCGGGCTGTCGACCCTGTCGCTGCCGGGCCTGTCCAGCTTCGTCTCCGAGTTCATGGTGCTGGCCGGCACGTTCAGCCGGCACCCCGCTTACGCGGTGATCTCCACCCTGGCCATCGTGTTGGCGGCGCTCTACATCCTGATCGTGTACCAGCGGACCATGACCGGCCCGGTGACCACCCAGGTGCAGTCCACCGTGACCACGGACGCGACCGGTCGTGAGCGCCTGGCCATGGCGCCGCTGATCGTGCTGATCGTGTTCCTGGGCGTGTTCCCGCGGCCGATGCTGTCCGTGATCGAGCCGGCGGTCCAGGCGACCATGCAGCACGTCGGGGTCACGGACCCGCAACCCAAGGTGAGCGCGGAGGGCGGTCGATGATGCCGGGAGTCCCATTGGTGACGGTGGCGATGGAGATCACCGCGCCGAAGCTGGAGTACGGGCTGTTGATGCCCTTCATCCTGATCTTCGCCGGCGCCTGCGTCGGGGTGCTGGCCGAGGCACTGGTGCCGCGTCGGGCACGGCTCACGGCGCAGCTGTTCGTCACCTTCGTGGCCATCGCGGCCGCGCTCATCATGACGGTCCGCAACTGGCTGTTCCGCGCCCCTCGGATCACCGCTTTGGGATCGGTGGCCATCGACGGCCCGACCTACTTCATCTGGGCGTTGCTGCTGGTCTTCGGGGCGTTGTCGTTCCTGGTCTTCGCCGAGCGCAGGGTCGGCGGTGGCGCCAGCGTCTTCGCCGCCCAGGCGGCTGCGGTGCCGGGGACGTCGGCCGAGCGTGAGGCCATCGCGGCCAAGGTGGAGCACACCGAGGTCTTCCCACTGGCCCTGTTCGCCCTCTCCGGGATGATGCTGTTCCCGGCGTCCAACGACCTGATCACCATGTTCGTGGCGCTGGAGGTCCTGTCGCTGCCGCTCTACCTTCTCTGTGGACTGGCGCGTCGTCGACGCCTGCTCTCCCAGGAGGCGGCGCTGAAGTACTTCCTGCTGGGTGCTCTGTCGTCGGCCTTCTTCCTCTACGGCACCGCTCTGCTCTACGGCTACAGCGGCTCGTTCGAGCTGTCGGCCATCGACACGGCCATCCGCACCGGCACCGAGAACACCGGGCTGCTGCTCGCCGGGATGGCCCTGTTGGGCATCGGCCTGTTGTTCAAGTTCGGCGCCGTGCCGTTCCACTCCTGGACCCCTGACGTCTACGCAGGCGCCCCGACCCCGGTCACCGGGTTCATGGCCTCCTGCACCAAGATCGCCGCCATCGGAGCCCTGCTGCGGGTGTTCTACGTCGGCCTCGGTGCCGACCGTTGGGACTGGCAGCCGCTGATGGCCATCGTGGCGGTGCTCACCATGGCCGTCGGCTCCGTGCTGGCCATCACCCAGACCGAGATCAAGCGGATGCTCGCCTACTCATCGATCGCCCACGCCGGCTTTCTGATGACTGCGCTCGTCGGCGCTTCCCAGGCCGCCAGCGGTAGCCCGGCAGGCTCCCTGACCAGCGTCTCGGCGGTGATGTTCTACCTGGTGGCCTACGGTGCGGCGACGATCGGGTCGTTCGCGCTCCTCACCACCGTCCGTGACTCAAGCGGCGAGGCGACGCTGCTGTCCAGCTGGACCGGGCTGGGCCGCCGCTCACCCGCGGTCGGTATCGCTTTCTCGGTCTTCCTGCTCAGCTTCGCCGGCATCCCGCTGACCAGTGGCTTCATCGGGAAGTGGGCAGTTTTCGCCTCCGCCTGGCTGGGTGGCGCGCACTGGCTGGTGGTGGTCGCGGTGGTGATGAGCGTGATCGCGGCCTTCTTCTACATCCGGGTCATCGTGCTGATGTTCTTCTCCGACCCGGTGCGGGTCGCGCCCGAGGTGGTGCGTCCTGGGTGGACGACACTTACCGCCATCGGAGTTGGAGTGGTGGCTACTGTGGCTCTAGGTATATTCCCAGGACCGCTGCTCGATCTCGCCCAGCACGCAGGGGAGTTCCTGCGCTGATCCGGCGCTAGAGGAGAGAAGTGCTTGCAGAACAGACGCGGGACGAGGTCTTCGCCGACTCCGTCCGCGAACAGCTGGACCTGATCGAGGTCGCGCTGCTCGAGTCGGCCACGGCGTCGACGCCGATGATCACCGAGGTCGCGCAGCACATCATCTCGGCGGGCGGGAAGCGCTTCCGTCCTCAGCTGGTCGTGTTGACCTCTTTCCTGGGTCCGGACGCCGCGCCTGATGACGTGGTCAGGGCGGCGGTCGTGGTCGAGCTCACCCATGTGGCGAGCCTCTACCACGACGACGTGATGGACGACGCCGACATCCGCCGTGGCTCGCCCAGCGCCAACCAGCAGTGGGGAAACACGGTGGCGATCCTGGTCGGAGACTTCCTCTTCGCCCGCGCCAGTGACATCGTCTCCGAGCTCGGACCGGAGTTCGTCAGGATCCAGGCGCGGACCTTCGCCCGGCTGGTCCAAGGCCAGATCGCGGAAACTGTCGGTCCGGGCCCCGACGACGACCCGCTCGACCACTATCTGCAGGTCATCGCGGACAAGACCGGTGCGCTGATCGCCACCTCGGCGCTCTTCGGCGCCAAGATCTCCGGTGCTGATCCGGTCGTGCAGCGCACCCTCGCCGACTTCGGCGAGACGATCGGCGTCGTGTTCCAGCTGAGCGACGACATCATCGACATCACCAGTGACGAGACCGGCAAGACCCCCGGGACCGACCTGCGCGAAGGCATCCCCACGCTGCCCACACTGCTGGTCCGTCAGTCCACTGACCCGGCTGACGCTCGACTGCTCGAGCTGCTGGACTCCGATCTGAACGACGATGCCGCCCTCGCCGAGGTGCTGGGTCTGCTTCGTCGGCACCCCTCGATCGACCAGGCTCGGGCCGAGGTCGCGCGTCGGGCCCGGGCGGCTCGGCTGCTGCTGGCGCCGTTGCCGCAGGGACCGGCCCGGATGGCCCTGGAAGAGCTGTGCGACGCGGTGGTCACCCGAACCGCCTAGCTCGCTCGTCGGCGGTCGCGTCCGGTGTGCCACGGCTGCCTCCTCCTAGACTGGCGTGCAGTGGCTCGCGAGAGCCGATGACCGAACTGAGGGGAAGCGCAGTGAGCGATCACACGGAGTCATACGCGGGCAGGCCGGTCGAGGAGATCGCCCTGCGCCATCCGTCGGCCGGAGACGCCGCTGACGTCGAGGGCCAAGAGCAAGAAGGCAACCTCGAGAACGACGAGCACGCCGAGGACGGTGGCCCCGGTGCCGGCGAAGACTACGCGGGCAGCGGCTTCTAGCCCGCGAGACCTCGGGTCTCCGTCTCACGGCTCAGTCATGAACCGGACCATCTTGCAGTCACTCACGGGTCGGTA
>JBBRYD010000087.1:0-15715 GCA_038238065.1 Propionibacteriales bacterium
GCTCGCCGACGTGCAGCTCAGGCCACGGCCGGCGTCTCGCCCGGTTGTCGAGTAGCGAGCCGGTAACCGACACCGCGGACGGTCTCGATGAACCGCGGTGTGCTGACGGAGTCGCTGAGCTTGCGCCGGAGGTTGGCCAGATGGACCTCGACGGCCCGCCGGTCGGACTCGCTGACGTAGCCGCCGCCACCACTCTCGTCGCCCCGCATGTCGAGGGCCAGGGTGTTCTTGGAGATCACCCGACGTTGACCCACCATGATGGCGACCAGGAGCTCGAACTCGCTGCGCGTGAGCTCGAGCAGCTGACCATCCACCTCGCACAGACGCATGTCCGGGTTGACCCGGAGGCCGTTGTGGCTGAGCCAACCCTGCTCCGAGGACGATGACGAGACCAGTCCGTCGACGGCTGAGCCGAGCGATGCGCTCGACGCGACCTGGTCGTCGGCCGGCGGGTACTGGCGCCGGAGCATGGCCTCGACCCGGGCCCGCAGCTCACGCGGTCGGAACGGCTTGGTCAGGTAGTCGTCCGCGCCGGCGTCGAGCCCCATCAACGTGTCGATCTCCTCGTCGCGGGCCGACAGCATGATGATGTAGGTCCCGCTGAAGGCGCGAATCCGTCGAGCCACCTCGAAGCCGTCGATGCCGGGCAGGCTCACGTCCAGGGTGGTCAGGATGGGATGGTGCTGCCGGACGGCCTCGATGCCGGCGAGGCCCGAGTCCGTGGTGCGGCAGGTGAACCCCGCCTGGCCGAGGATCGCCTCCAGCAGGTTACGGATGTCAGCGTCATCCTCGATGATCACCGCTACCCGCGAGGTCTGATCTGTCATGTTCGCTCACCCATCCGTTCGGCTGTCTCGTCCGCGCCCACCCGGGTCCGGAGTCTGTCGTCTCGTTCGCACGCGTGGTGCGAGATTCCCTGTCGGCTCGTCATGGGAACGTGGTGCTGTAGTAGGTCTGGGTGTCTATCGACTCGGTGGAGGCCCCCGCCTGTCGCCGTGTGAGGGTGCCCAGCTGGCGGGCGAAGTGCATGGTCGCGTTGTTGACCAGACAGATGTCGAACCCGCAGACCGCACGATCTGCGGCCAGCTGCTCGATCACTGCCGACAGCAGCCGTAGCAGGACGAGGTGCCCGCCGATCTTGGGACGGGTCAGGACGAAGCCCAGATAGTAGACGGCGTTGCGCGCGGTGTGCTCGGGATAGCGGGCCGCGAAGTACTCCGGGCTGATCCAGGGAATGGTGTCGAGCGCCCGAGTCAGCGTGGACAGGGCCTGCGGCTTGTCCTGGTCGTCCCAGGCGATGTATTTCCACACCCGGGGGTCGGCCATCTCGGCCACGAACTCCTCGTGGGTGAGGACCTGTCGACCGACCGCCTTGGTCCGCAGGGACCCGAACGCGGTCAGGTACATCTCGTAGAAGACCTCCATCTGGTCGGTCTCGATGGTCAGCTCGACGCTCACCCGGATGCCCTGACCCGAGCTGACTGACGTGAGCATCGGTCCTTCGCTGGCCGAGGTGGGTCGTGGGGCGGCCATCGCGGCTCGTTCACGCACCGTCATCGGTCCAGGACTCCGTGCTGTAGGTAGCGATGACGACGGCGCAGACGGGATGGTCGACGCACTCCACCGAGGTCAGCATCTCGCCGGTCTGCGTGAAGTCGCCGCCTCGTCCGACGGACAGCTCGGAGAGGGTGGCCCGTAGGTCGTGTCGAACCAGCGTCTCGGACGAACCGGCGTGCTCGACGAAGAGCCCGTCGCCGGAGTCGTCGTTGCGACGCGACCACGCGACGCCGGCCCAGGCCTGCTCGAGCGGCGAGCTGGCGAAGGACTCGGCGTAGACGCAGTAGAGCCGGTCACCGTGGTTGCCGTGAACCTGGTGCTGACCTTCGACCTCCGTCACCGTCGACAGGGGTGGGATGACCGATGACAGGCGGATGAGGTTGAAGTCACCGACGCCGGCGTTGCGCAGCGCTGCGTCGAAGGCCGCCAGGCGGGTGATGCCCCTCCCGGTGCCTGAGCTCACCCGGATCGTGAGTCCATCGCGATGTCCTCGCTGACTGGTGCGGGGGTCGGTGGCCGGTAGCAGAAGGGTCATGATTGTCCTCGGAAAAGATTAGGGCGAACGACGATCCGGGGGCGAGATGGATGGGAAGCGCCCGGGTGAGGGCTCATGTCGTCACGGCAGACCAGCCGCCGCTCGGTCATGGTCGGGGGATAGCTCGTGGTCGGGGGGTTGGTGGTGGTCTGAGGATGGGTGGCGCTCTAATGATGGGTCGGCATGAGTCGCTGCTCTGTCGTCTGAGGTTTCTTGCAGTTCTGCTGGCAACCTCGGGCCGGGCCCTCGCAGCTCGTGGAACGGGAGTTCGGGCTCGGTCTCGACCGCGTGGTGGACAGCGCGCGGCAAGGTGAAACGAAACGTCGCCCCGTTTCCTTCCGTGCTCTCGGCCCAGATCCGCCCACCCAGCCGCTCCACCACGCTGCGGCTGATGGCGAGACCGAGACCGGACCCTCCCTTCTCCCGCGCGTCTGAGGAGTCGACCTGCTCGAAACGACTGAAGATGCTGTCCAGCTTGTCGTACGGGATCCCTCGACCGTGGTCGCGAATGCAGAACTCCACCAGGTCCCCCTGCACCGAGGAGGACACATCCACGATGGTCTGACGTGGGGAGAACTTGATGGCGTTGTCCACCAGGTTGATCAGTGTCTGCACCGCTCGATCAGCGTCAGCGAACACGACGCCGTCGGCATGGCTGACGACGAGCTCCACGTCGACCTGGGTGGCGATCAGCTGCAGCTGGCTGGTGGCCGCGTCGATGAGCGCTGCGGCGTCATGATCGGCGATCTCCATCGGCATGGTGCCCGACTCGATCCGCTCGATGTCGAGGATGTCGTTGATCAGCCTGGTCAGCCGCGCACAGCTCTCCAGGGCTACGTCCACCAGCCGGATCGCGGGGGCCGGCAGCGGGCCGAGGGCCCCACCGGCGAGTAGCCCCAGCGAGCCACGGATCGAGGTCAACGGAGTCCGGAGCTCATGGCTCACCATCGAGACGAACTCGCTCTTCATGCGATCCACCTCGAGCCGTTGGGTGACGTCACGGAAGACCACAACAGCACCCTGCACGACGTCGTCTCGCGCCAGCGGAGTAGCCGTGACCTCGACCGGGAAGCGGGTGCCGTTGGCGCGGAGGTATGAGTCTCCCTCGGCGAGGGTGACGGTGCCGTCACGAATCGCCTCGGTGATGTAGCACTCCTCCAGCGGGAAGGGAGTGCCGTCGTCTCGGACCGCGTGGAAGGTCCCGTGCGCCTGTTTGCCGACCAGCTCCTCCGGCGTGAGCCCCAAGGTGCTGGCGCCCGCCGGGTTGACGAAGGTGACAAAACCAGCAGGGTCGACCCCGTAGATGCCCTCACCGACCGAGCTGAGCAGCAGCTCACTGCGCCGGGTGGCGTCGCGGAGCTCGTTGGTCCGTTCGTCGACCCGGCGTTCGAGTCCGTGTCGGAGCTTGTCGTTGTCGAGGATGAGCAATACCTGACGCCCCGCGACGGACAAGAGCATGACGAGCCACAGAGCCGCCGATCCGACTTTGAACGTCTGTGTTTGGACGCCGCTCATGCTGCAGACGGCCGCGACAGTGAGCAGGGTGAAGACGAGCACGGTGCCAGCGGCAGGGGAGGCTTCCTTGGGCTGCTCACTCGAGGCCGTGGCGACGGTCGCAGGATGTTGAGCAGCCAAGGCGATCAACAGGTAGCCGGCCATCCAGCCCACATCGGTCGCCGAGCCGTAGCTGAACGAACCATGCGTGGCGGTGACCACGGCGGCGTACAGGTCGAAAACGGCGTAGAGCACGCATCCGCCGGCCACAAAGGCCAGGGCGGGTCTATCGCTGGCCCCGACCCGGAGGTAGAGCAAGGCAGCCACCGTGGCCACCGTCACCTCGGCGATGGCCAGTGGAAGGGCAGTACCGCTCGGGCTCTTCAACAGCTGAGGGAAGACCCAGACGCTGGCGATCGTGAACAGCGCCAGCCCGATGATCAAGCTGTCCAGGATCATCCGGGCGAGGTCGGTACCCCGTCGAGGCATGGCCGGGAACGCGGCCATGCCCGCCACACCCAGCATCAGCGCCAGATAGAACAAGGGTGCGCTGGCGGGGACCAGCTCCGGATTGGCAGACATCAGGTGTATGCCGAGGATCCACATGTTGCCCAACATGGCGGCGAGGCCGGCGCCGGTGAAGAAGCGCCACGCTCGGCGGCGGCGGGTGCCGGAGTGGCGCGCACGATAGCTGCAGCTGGCTGCGGTGGTGAGTCCCGCCGCGATCAGTCCACAGTCACTGATGATCAGATGATGAGTCTGCGGCAGGCCACTGGACAGGAGAACGACAAAAACGGCCAGCGCGGAAGCGCCGGCAAAACACATCTTGATGAATCGCCAAGCCCCCGAACCTTGGGGACGAGACAGTCCCACCATGAAAGTCAGGTTATCACCTGCGGTAAAGCAGAATCGCCGGATATCTACCCCGGGGCTAAACGGTGTTGCAGGTCACTATTCCGTCAAGAACGAAACTCCAGTGTGCGAATCGGTCAATATCGACCCGCCGGGAAGATCAAAGTCGGGACGATAGTTATGAGGACTATCGTGAGATGATCGGTTTGTCGATGGTACACAGGCAGAGAGGCTCCTTTCCCATGAACGTCGTCTTGTCCAGCACACCGTCAGGCCGGCGGTAGGGCCTGTGCCGGCCCGCCGCGTGCTGGTCGTGGACGACGACGACGCCATTCGTGAGGTGGCGCAGATGGCGCTGGAGATCGTCGGTGGCTTCCGGGTGCTGACCGCAAGCTCAGGCAGCGAGGCCTGGAAGATCGCGGTGGACGAGTTGCCGGACGCGCTCTTGCTTGACGTCATGATGCCGGGCATGGATGGTCCGACGCTGCTGTCCCGACTGCGTGGCAACCCCGACACCCAGCACCTCCCGGTTGTCTTCCTGACCGCGAAGATCCAGGCGGGAGATCGACGGGACTGGGACAGCCTCGACATCTCGGGGATCATCTCCAAGCCGTTCGACCCGATGAAGCTGCCGGCAGACATGTCCCGCCTGTTGGGCTGGGCCACGTGACGAGCGATCCGGAGGATCCGGCAGCGAGAGCTCGTACCCAGATGCTCCTCATCGGGGCAAGGGCCCTGACGTCGAACCTTCGGCGGGTCGAGGAGCTGACGGCGACAGTCACCCTCGCGACGACAGACGGAGCCTTGTCCGACCCCTGCCGCGACGGGGCGGTGAGCGTGGCCCACCAGCTCGCCGGGTCGGCCGGTACGTTCGGTTTCGAGCGCGTGTCTATCCTGGCGCGTCAGGTCGAGCGGTTCCTCCTCGAGCGGACCTTCACCGACCAGCCACGGTGTCTGGCGGTCGCCCAGGACCTGAGGGTGATGCGGGAAGTTCTCCTGGCCGGCCCCGACGACGATTTCGACTGAGCGTGGTGAGCTGACGAGCACCATGAGGGCCTGAGGGTCCAGTATCGGTAGCCTCAGTAGCGGTAGGCGGGCGGTGGCGTGCTGATGCGGCTCGGTCGGGCCGACCGACGGTGGAGCGTCCGGGCGGCGATCAACCCCCCGACGGCACCGCCGAGGTGAGCCTGCCAGGACACGCCAACGCCGCCCGGCAGCACTCCCCAGATCATGCTGCCGTAGACCACGAGCACGGCCAGGGACATCACGATCTGACCGGTACGACGGGAGTAGACCCCCCGGGCCAACAAGTAGGTCAGCCAGCCGAAGATCAGGCCGCTGGCCCCGAGGATGACGGTGTCGGCGGGAGAGAGCAGCCACGCGGCCAGTCCGGAGCTGACGACGGAGATCAGCGACGAGATGAGCCACCGCGCCAAACCACCGAGCAGGACGAGGAAGCCCAGCACGAAGAAGGGCAGCGAGTTGCTGATCAGGTGATCCCAACCGAAGTGCAGGAACGGCGCCGAGAAGATCTCAGGTAGCCCGTCGAGCTCACGGGCGTGGATCCCGTAGCTGTCCAGTGCGTTGCCGCTGAACTGGTCGAGGAGCTCAAGTCCCCACAGTGCAGCCAGCACAATCACCATGATCAGGGCTGCGGTCGCCGGCCGCTGCTTCTTCTCTGTCTCCACCACCATCACCTCTTCCCTGAGCAACGGCCACCGGCGGTCTCGAGTTCCGGAGCCTGTTGACCAGCCGACACCAAGTATCTCGCGTGTCGTCCACGGCTCCGAATAGAGGGAGCCGATGATGAGTCTGAAGGAGGACACGGTGATGCACACCATTCCTGAGCTGGTGGCCCAAGCGGGAGCCGTAGGTCTGGTGACCCAGCGCGAGGTCCGGTCCGGCAGGGTGACGGTCCGGACCGATACCGCCAACGACGCGGTGCACGCGATCCTGGTCGGTGGCCAACCGGTGGGCTACGTCAAGAAGCGCGCCCCCGGCGGGGGGACGGACGACCCCATCAGCCGCGAGCGCCGCGCTCTCAGCTGCCTCGACGACCACGACCTGGGGCCACGGCTGCTGTCCGCCCAGCCCGGTGACTGCCTCTGGGTGGGCGTGGTCCGCGGCACCGACCTGGCCCACGCGCGGGGCTCGGTCCCCGAGCTGGCCGAGGTGTGTGAAACCTGGGGCGTCGCCGTGGCCCGGCTGCATCGCCTCTCCACCGCCCGAGCCGGCGTCCCTGAGGCGCCTCGCCCCTGGTTGTTGGTGTCGGAGCGTCGCGAGCGGGCGGCACGCCACCTGACGCGCGGATCGGCTCAGAGTGCCGTGCTCAGCGTGATCGAGTCCGAACCTGGTCTGCGAGCCGTCGGCAGCGAGGTGGCGGCACGGTGGACGGACCGGCACTGGATGCATGGCGGGCTGACCGCCACCCACGTGGTGGTCGAGTGGGCGCCGCCGCTGCGAGTGCGGTTCCTCAACTTCGAGAATGCGGGACTGGGGGATCTGGCCTGGGACCTGGCCACCGCGATCGACACGATCACCTGGATGTCGCGGCGGTGGCAGACCCCCGCCGAACCCCTCGTCGACTATTTCCTGCGGGGCTACCGGCGCGCCGGTGGTCTGGGGACCCTCTATCCGGCGGTCCAGGCCGTTCGAGCCCTGGCTACGGCCTGGTGGCTGGCGGGGTCCGACGCGGCAGAGCCTACCGACAAGGAGACGATCGACGTGTGCGGCTGGCTCGACCGGGCCCGAGGCTTCGCCGCTCGGGCCCGGTCACGATCGAGCGCGGCGGCCTGAACCCCGCTCGGACCCACCGGCGGGGGGCAGCCCGGGTCAGGTGGCTAGCCTGTCGGGGTGTCCACCCCCGCCCCGAAGCTCAGCACGGTGAACGCCGACTACACGATCGGACTGGTCGGGGCCGGTGGTATTGCTCACGAGCACCTGCCGGCGTGGCTGGCCCTCGGGGTCAAGGTGGTCGTCTTCTCCATCGACGGTGCCGCTGAGCTGATCGGTGGCTATCGGCCTACCGTGGCTGCCGGCGTGCTGACCGCCGTCGGCTCACTCGACGAGCTGCTGGACGCCGCAGCCGCCGTGGACGTGTGCACGCCGACCACGACTCACGCCGAGGTGGTCCGCCGGGCCGCGGCTGTCGGATGTCACGTGTTGTGCGAGAAGCCCCTGGCCCGGACCGCGGCCGCGGCGGCGGAGCTGATCTCGGTCTGTGCCGACGCAGGGGTGCAGCTCTACCCGGGCCATGTCGTCCGCTACTTCCCGGAGTACGCCACCATGCGGGCGGCCGTGGCGTCCGGCACCATCGGAGCCGTGGCGGTCCAACGGTTCTCCCGAGCTGGTTCGCGTCCCGCGGCCGCCTGGTTCGCCGACGATCAGCTGTCCGGCGGCATCGTGCTCGACCAGAGCATCCATGACCTCGACTTCGCCCGGTGGACCGCGGGCGAGGTGGATCGCGTGTTCGCTCAGGAGGCTCAGTCGCCAGGAGCCGGCGGTGTCCGCAGCGCCCAGGTCGTGCTCACTCACACCTCGGGAGCCATCAGCTACGTGACCGGGACCTGGGCCAGACCCGGGACGACCTTCCGGACGACCTTCGAGGTGGCTGGCGTAGCGGGAATCCTGCGCTACGACTCGCGTGAGCATCCACCGCTGGTCATCGACGGCGGGCGGACCGAGGTGGCGGGGACCGGGCTGCTTCCCTCGACCCCGTTCGTGGAGAGCCCGTTCCTGACCGAGATCCGCGAGGTGTACCGAGCGTTTCGAGGTGGTCCGCGACCTCGTGTCAGCGCCGACGACGGACTGCAGGCGGTGAGGATCGGCGAGGCGGCCCTCGAGTCGATCCGGACCGGTCGCAGCGTCGAGCTGAGCCCTGAGCCGGTGCAGGTCCGATGACCACCAGGATCGGCATCATGTCGATGGCTCACCTGCACGCCGTGAGCTACGCCCACGCGCTGAGCCGGCTGCCGGGGGTGGAGGTTCGGGTCAGCGATCCGGACTTCTCCCAGCGCGGGCCCGGCGAGAGCGGTGGCCCGGCGTTGGCGGCCGAGCTGGGGCTGGACCACCTGGACAGCTACGCCGAGCTGCTGGCGTGGCAACCCGACGGAGTCATCGTCTGCGCCGAGAACTCCCGCCATCGGGAGCTGGTCGAGCTGGCGGCAGCGGCGGGTGCGCACGTGCTGTGCGAGAAGCCGTTGGCCACCACCCTGCTGGACGCCCGCGCCATGATCGAGGTCTGCCGCACCGCTGGGGTTTCGCTGATGGTGGCCTACCCCGTCCGCTTCTCGCCCGCCTTCGGCGCGTTGAGGGCTGCCTGTGCTGACCGCCACCAGCAACGGTCAGATCCCCAGCGGCAGCCGGGCCTGGTTCGTCGATCCTGAGCTGGCCGGTGGTGGCTCGCTGATGGACCATACGGTGCACCTCGCCGACCTGATGGACGCCCTGATGTCGGCCAGCCCGGCCGTGAGCGTCTACGCCACCACCAACCGGCTGCTGCACGCCGACGCCCGAGTCGAGCTGGAGACGGGCGGACTGCTGAGCGTCAGGTACGCCAACGGGGTGATCGCCACGATCGACTGCAGCTGGTCCAAGCCGGCTTCCTTCCCCACCTGGGGCGGGCTCACGCTCCAACTGGTGGGCAGCGGCGGCATTGCGGACCTGGATGCGTTCGGGTCCCGGGTCGACGGGCACTCGGACGTCGTCCGAAACGGACTCTGGCTGCCGTTCGGCACGGACCTGGACGGGCTGCTCATCGCGGAGTTCGTCGATGCGGTGAGGACAGGTCGCCCCGCTCAGCCCGACGGAGAGGTGGGTTATCGGAGTCTGGAGATCGCCCTCGCCGGCTACGCATCGGTGCGGACGGGTCAGCCGGTGCGACTGGGCGGAGCCACGGTCCCCGAGGGCTGAGCCCCCGGAGACCGTGGCGTCCGACCTGCATCAGCTCGCCTCACGGCGCCCCCCCGGTCGCCGATGCAGCATCCTCAGCTCGCGCCAGAGCCGTACAGCTGTACTGAAGCTGGCTGACCGAGCTGAGTGAGCCTGGATCGAGGACGCCAGGCGTCCTCGATCCGCATCCTCGCAGCGTCCAGATCCGGCCACGAACCCAGCAGCCACGAGCACGCCTCATTCTCTCCGGACGTGGGAGGCGTCGGCAGGGACGGGGCGATCTGGATGCGGGGTTGCGGGTATTCGTGCGGGTTCTTGGGGTGCCGCCTCGCAGCTGCTCAGCTGCCGGACGAGCTGGGACTTCGTGGACACACCCAGCTTGCGGAAGATCCGGGTCAGATGCCCCTCGACGGTGCGCAGAGACACGTAGAGGCCCGCCGCGATCTCACGGTTGCGCTTGCGTTGCATGACCAGCGCCACGATGTGCCGCTCGATCTCGGTCAGACCGGACTCGCCCACCGGAGGAACATCGCGAAGTGGCGTCTGCTGCTGCTACAGGAGTCGAACATGACGCAGCCAGCCGGGCGCTCTGGACTCCCGGAACATCTCGGCCGCCTCGGTCAGCCGCAGCAGCGCGTCGTGCTGACGGCCCATCCTGGCGAGCGTCCTTCCGTACGCGAGCAGGGTGCGAGCGCGGTCCATCTCATGGGTCGGAGTGGCTGCCAGCAGAGCGTCAGCGAACAGGACGTCCACGTCGTCCGGCTCCGCCACCATGGCTCGGCATCGCGCCAACAGACCCCGGGACCGCTCGCCGTCGTGGTCGGGGAGCCATCCGCCGTGACGGTCCAGCAGAGTGGACGCCTCGCGGTACTCGCCGAGGGCGACGGTGGCCTCGACCAGGTCCGCCAGCACGCAGCTGCGGCCCTGCAGCAACAGCGAGGGACCCTGCAGGGCCAGCGTCAGCAGATCTCGACTGTGGCTGAAGTTGCCCAGCACGAGCTCACGGAACCCCAACGCCGCCGTGTGGGCTCGACGCGCCGGATAGCTCAACGCGACGCCGGTCGAGCTGAGCAGCCGTGCCTCGATCGTCTGGGCCTCCGACACGTCGTCGCAGACGGCGCCGATCCGGATGGCCTGGCTGGCGATCAGCAGGTCGGCGCCGCTGGGGCTCGGCAGCTCACGGTCCAGCTCGACCAGCAGCCCGGCCGCCCGGCGGAAGTGTCCGAGGGCGATCTCCGCTTCGACCCGGACGGTGAGGACGGCCGAGCGGGCGGTGGCGAACGGGAGCTGGTGCAGGGGACCCACGGAGACCATCAGGTCGCGGGCCGCCGCGATGTGTCCGAGAGCGAGCAGGTCGACGGCGGCGATCACGGTGCTGAGGTCGAAGCCCCGGCTGCGCAGGGCTGTCCAGCGCTCGACCGCGACCCGTAGGGTCAGGGGCGAGCCGGGCTCCTCCCGGTACATGTCGTACTCAGCGGCCACCAGCTCCGACAGCGCAACCGCGGCTGGGCCCGCGCCGACCAGAGCGGGCCGGACCAACTCCAGCAGACGAGTCGACTGGGTGGGCCCGTCCAGAGCCACCTGGACGCGACAGACGGTGAACGCTGCGGTCAACCACGCGTCGAGGAGATGACTGGGTGGGTTGGCGACGTCGATCTGGGCTGCCGCGTCCTCGGGGTCGCTGGTCAGGGCGGCCAGCTCCGCCCACAGGCTCGACAGGTCGGCCGAGGGCACCTCGTCTCCGCCGAGCCCGATCAGCACGTGGTGGGCGGCGGCGACGTATCCCTCCGCGATCAAGAGCTGCGCCAGCAGCAGTCGGTCAGCTGGCTGACCCGTGGCGCCGCGGCGCAGGATGAGCGCGCCGACACCGGCGGCGAGCGCAGCCTCACCAGCGATGATGAGTTCGGCCATCCGGGGGATCAGGCGTCCGGCGGCTGCTAGGTCGCCACCCAGTGCGGCGAAGTAGTCAGCGGCGGCGGGCTGCGTGGTCTCGAGCTGGTCGGCAAGGCGGAGGTGCAGATCCTGCTGCGTGGACGGCGCCAACGTCAACCAGGCGACCAGGGCGTCCGAGCGACGTCGCGGCTCGATCCGGCCCTGGCTGACCGTGAGCCAGCCGTCGCTGACCAGCCGGTCGGCCGTCGCGCTGCTGTCGGCTCCCGCCCCGTAGACGAGCTCGGCCGGCATCGACTCGACCCGCGCCAGGACTGCCAGCATCTGCACCTCATCCAACGACAGCCCGGCCACCCGCGCACCGAGTCGTTCGGCTGTCGGCGGTGTCGGTAGCAGCGGGAGCCCGATCGGGGTGACGCCGTGGCGTTCGGTGGGGCTGAGCTGCCCGATGAGATCCAACGCCAGCGCGGGGTTGCCGCCGGACCAGGTGTGCACCAGCTCGGCCACGCGGTACGGCAGCCGGTCGTCCGTCCGGCGCTCGAGCATCATCCGCAGCTCGGGCACCCCCAGGCACCGAAGCCCCACCTGGCTGAGACCGTCGAACGGAGTCAGATCTGCAGTTGCGTCGGCACTCAGCAGGGTGCGCAGCCCGACCGGACCGCCATGGTGCGCCAGGTAGCCGACCACGCGCTGAGAGGCTGCGTCCAGCAGATGCGCGTCGTCGATCACCAGGACCAGGCCCAGTCGTGGCGCGACAGGTCGGGCCATCCTGACCAGCCGCTGCGCCACCGCGACGGCATCGGTACTGCCCGGATCGGTGAGGATGTCCAGCCAGCCCGTCAGCAACGGCGCCACCTCAGGGTCGGCGGCCGCGCCGGTCAGCGCGTGGATCAGGCCCGCGTAGGCCGAGGTGGACTCGCTCGACAAGGCGACCAGTCGGAGCAGGTGCGCGTCGAGCTGGTTCACTGCGGCGTTCAGCACGCTCGTCCGACCCATGCCCCGCTCGCCGACCAGCAAGATCGAGCCGAACGTACTCTCATCACTGCCGTCGATGACGCTCGCTACCCGGCTCACATCGGCCTCGCGACCGACGGACGCGCAGGTCAGAGTGGTTCCTCCTGACATCTGACCCGCCCCCCTGCGTTCCAGCTGCTACCTCCTAGGGCAGCATATCCACGCAGGTTGTTCTGTTGGCCAGAAACAGCCAATTGGTGTGTTTCACGACAGCGCGGTGGACTTGACGGCGGTTGCGGCCGAAATACCTTGACCGCCCGATGGTGACGGCGAAGCCTCCCAACACAGTCACGAGAGTGGAGAAGGAGATCGACATGAAGATAGGGGTCATCGGGACCGGTCAGTTTGCTGGAAGCTTCATCGGTTTGTGGACGCTGCACCCGGACGTGGAGGCGATCTACGTGACGGATCTGGTGCCGGAGCGGGCGGCAGCGCACCAGCAGCGCTACGGCGTCGATGCGGTCTTCGCCACCGTGGAGGAGCTCATCGAGTCCGACTGCGACGCGGTGGCGGTGATGACCCAGCGCTGGACCCACGGGGCGCTGGTCCTGCAGGCGCTCGAGGCCGGGAAACACGTCTACTCGGCGGTGCCGATGTCGATCAAGGTCGAGGAGATCGAGGCCATCGTGGCTCAGGTGGATCGCACCGGTCTGATCTACATGATGGGGGAGACCAGCTACTACAACCCCGCGGTGGTCTACGCCCGCAACCAGCTGGCCGCTGGCGCCTTCGGGCGCGTGTTCTACGCCGAGGGGGACTACCTGCACGACATGGACAACGGCTTCTACACGGCGTACCAGTTCAGCGGTGGGGACGACTGGAAGAAGACGGCCAGCTACCCACCCATGCTGTATCCGACTCATGCCATCGGTGGAGTGCTGGGGGCGTTGCCGACCTACGCGACCAGCGTGAGCTGCATCGGTGTGCCGGATGTTCGCGGAGACGGCGTGTTCGACCGCGAGGTGTCGATGTTCGACAACGACTTCTCCAACATGAGTGCGCACTTCGGCCTCGCCGACGGGGGCGTGATGCGGACCAACGAGTTTCGTCGGCTGGGGCATCCGGCGCGGGTTCACGAGTCGCGCTTCCGCTTCTACGGCACCGACGCGGTGATGGAGCAGACCTCGACGGGAGCCTCCTGGAGCACCCGGGACGAGATCGCCGACATCAGCGACCTCTTCTACACCGGGATGGGGCACCTGCCCCCCGACGCGACCGAGTTTGCCGACCTCGACCCGGCGCTGGTCCACAGCTTCGCCTCGGGGACGGCGAAGGTGCACGACCGGAGTCGGCTGCCGGCGGAGTTCGAGGGTGCACCCAACGGGCATGAGGGAGCGCATCACTTCCTGGCCGACGATTTCGTCCGGTCGGTGACCCGGAAGACGCAGCCGCCGGTGAACGTGTGGACCGCGGCGCGGTTCACCCTGCCGGGCATCGTGGCGCAGGAGTCGGCGTTGAACGAGGGACAGCGACTGCCGATCCCCGATTTCGGCGACGGGCCCGAGATCGACACGGCCGCGTTCAGCTGAGCTGAGGTCGGCGGGAGACGACGGCGCGGGGTCGGACGGCGGTTATGGCCGACGATCGGAGTGTGGGCTACTCGGGTACGCCGCTGGTGCGCAAGCTGGGGGTCAAGACGGGGATGCGGATGGTGCTGCTCGGGGCACCATCCGACTTCCTGGATCTCCTGGTGCCGATGCCCGGTGACGTCTCGGTGCTCACGCGGTTGCCCGGCTCGGCGGACCTGGTGATGACGTTCGTCACCCGACGGGGTGACCTGGCGGCCCGGATAGGCGCCCTGCGCGCTGCGGTGGCCCCCGCCGGGATGATCTGGGTGGCCTGGCCGAAGAAGGCCAGCGGGGTACCGACCGACATCACGGAGGACGTGATCCGTGAGGTGGTGCTGCCGATGGGCCTGGTCGACGTCAAGGTGTGTGCGGTGGATCAGACCTGGTCGGGGCTGAAGCTGGTGATCCGTCGGGAGCTGCGTTGAGGTGGACCCGGACCGACAGGTGTGAGGTCTTGACGTCGCCGGGGTGGATCCACAGGGTGGTCTGCGCCACCCGCCGGGCGTCGTGGATCCCGTGGCCCGGCCAGCTCGAGCTGGGGGTCAGCGACAGGAAGTATGCGTTGCCGAACCACGGGAAGCCCGACCGGCTGCCGGCCTCCAGGGAATACCAGAGGTGCGGCCAGCTGCCGCCGTCCCACTCCAGGTCCACCCCGAGCCCGAGCCTGGGGTTGGTGACGCTGACCCTGGGTCTGCTGAAGTCGGTGATGTAGGCCATCCGGGTCTCGTCGGCGTCGGGGCCCGGCAGACTACGGAGGTTGATGACGGCGCCGTTCCCGAACGAACGCGGCCAGGGCATGACGTCGTCGTAGCTGGTGTCGGAGGTGACGCCCGGGTCGGGATGGACCGTGGTGGCTGACGCGTCGACCACCGCACCGTCGTCGATCAGCGGCTGGCCGAGCACGATCTGCTGCCCCCAGATCACCTCCAGGGACTCGGCGCCGACGTTCTTCACCGTCTCCTCGACGACGACCTCGCCACCATGGACCGAGACGACCTTGGTGACCTCGAAGGGGGAGCGGACCAGTCGGGAGTGCATCACCACCGACGGGCCGGACCGCTCCCAGGTGAACGGAGCCAACCGCGCCTCGCCGTTGTAGCCCCACTCCACGCCGTGCACGATCGCGGTGTCACCACCGTTGGGAAACAGCGTCTGCCAGCCGCCGGGATAGGTGTCGAGCATCTGCGCCTCGGAGTTACCCGGCACCGACCAGGCCCCGTACGGGCGGAGTCCCCAGGGTGTCTTCCAGAGCAGCTCGACATCGTCGGATCGTCGCCGCAGCGAGACGAGGGTGCCGCCGAGGGCGGGGACCAGGTCGAGTGAGATCAGCTCGGTCGTCAGCCGGAGGACCTCCCAGCCCGAAACCGTGAGCTGCTCCAGAGCGTCCATGAGCCCGAGCCTACGGGTCCGACTCCCGCGTGACGGCGCCGACTCGCTAGTCCGAGATCTTCAGGGCCGTGACCGCCTGGGTCGTGTCGTCGGTCAACAACAGGGTCACCTCACCGCGCGGCACATCGAAGGCGACCGACCCACGGACCCGTTCATCCACCCCCAGCGTGCCGCCCGCGAGCTGTCCGCTCGGATCGGCGTACTCCGCGACGTCATGCAGCCCTCCGACGGCGTCGAAGACCTGGAACAGGTACGGGTCGTAGCTGAGCATGCCCTCGGTGCAGATCAGCTCGACCTCAACTCGTAGGTAGCGGCCGCTCTTCGGTGGCCGGATGCCGCCGGTCACCCAGGAGTGCCTGAGGACGACCAACCGACCGGAGCCCTCGCCGGCGGTGAAGTCGATCGAGTCGTCGGACAGCGGACTGGCGGGGCTGCTGGTCGAGATCGGCGGTCTTGGGAGCGTGACATCTCGGTCGGCACGGTGCGCCGACAGGGTCGCGGTCCCTACCACGATGGCGAGCAGCAC
>JBBRYD010000088.1:0-15648 GCA_038238065.1 Propionibacteriales bacterium
AGCGCTCGAACAGGTGCCCGGCCGGGAGACCGAGCTGGCCCGGCACTGGTTCGCGGCCGGCCCGGGCTACGTCGACCGCGCCTGGCGGGCGGCCGTGGTGGCGGCGGATCGCGCTCGACACGTGCACGCGCACGACGAGTCGGCCGGCCTGCTCGACCAGGCCCTGACGGCCATGGCGGCCGATCCGACGGCGGAGCCGCTGGACTGCTACGCGGTGTTGGCGCGACTGATCGACGCGTACCGCTGGACGGCACGCTGGCCCGAGCTGGTGCAGACGGCTGAACGGGCGGTCACGGTGGCAGAGCAGATCGGCGACGTCGCCCTGGTGGCGGGGGCAGCGATGGCCACCAGCATCGGCACCCTGTGGCAGTCGGCTCCGGTCGGTCAGGTGCACCGGCCGGTCGTGGACGCGCTGCGCCGCTGCCTGGAGCGGCTGCCGGCCGACGACGGTGCCGTGCGCGCCCGGGTGATGCTGAGTCTCGCCAACGAGACCTACTGGGGCGCTGGATGCTCACCAGCTCGCCTTTTCCGCCCTCTGGGTCGCCGGCACCGCCGAACGCCGCGGGGGACACGCCCGTCGGGCGATGGAGCTTGCGGCCCGGCTGGGGGAGCGGCAGGCGTTCGTGGTCTCGGCCACGCTCCGCACCGTCGCCGCGGGTGAGCTGGGTGACGTCGAGGCGATGTGGGCGTCAGCGGACATCGCCCGGGCCGAGGCCGAACGGCTTCGGATCCCCTTCGGGCAGCTGGTCCTCGACCAGCTCACCGTGCCCTGGTTCGCCATGGCTGGACGCTTCGCCGAGTGCGAGTCACTGCTGGAGCGGATCGGGCGCTTGGACGAGCAGATGTCGCTCGAGGAGGCGGGGGCAGCCACCGCAGAGGCCACGATCGGACTCCGACTCTGGCAGGGTCGCGCTCACGAGGTGGTGCCGGTGCTGGCCGACATGGAGGGTGGGCCCCTTCCGGTGACGGCGCTGCTGATCGTGCAGCTGCTCCGCTCCGGCGACCACGAGGCGGCGCGGCGGCACTACTCGTCCCACCCGATCGACCTGACGACCGACACCTGGTTCTCGCTGCTCGACTGGGGCGCGGCGGCCGAGGTGGCGCTCGCCATGGATGACCGGCTTCTCGCCGCTCGGGCGTTCGACAAGCTGGCGCCGCTGGTCGGTCGGAGCTGCTCGGCAGGCTCGGCGATCGCCATGGGACCGGTGGACGCCTATCTGGCCCTCGCGGCAGCCGCCGTCGGCCAGTCGGCGCTCGCCTCGACGCACGCCGACCGAGCCTTGGCGCTGATGCGGTCCTGGCGGATCCCTCTGGCCGCTGACTGGCTGGTGGGCCAGCGCGAGCGGTACGGGTTCTGACCGGCTGCGCGGGCCACAGGATGGGCCTAACCTGATACCTGTGGAGCCTGAGCTGCAGCACCCCGAGCCCGACGACAAGGACTGGACCTGGACGCTGTCGCGTCGTTGTGAGCAGTGCGGTCTGGCGGCCGGCGAGGTGGACGTCTCGGAGATCGCCGACCGGGCCGAGGTCGCCGCCGCCGAATGGGTGCAGATCCTGACCTCCAGCCCGGCGGTGACGGCCCGGCCCAGCCCGGCCGTCTGGTCGGCGATGGAGTACGGGGCCCACGTCCGCGACGTGTTCGAGCTGTTCGACGCCCGGCTGGTCCTGATGCTCACCGAGGACGACCCGACCTTCGCCAACTGGGACCAGGATGACACCGCCGTGGTCGACCGCTATGCCGAACAGGATCCGGACCGGGTCGCCGAAGAGCTGACCGCCAACTCAGCCCAGTTCGTGGCCCGGCTGCGCTCGCTCGAGCCGCCCCAGCTCGAACGGCGAGGCCGACGCAGCGACGGCGCCGAGTTCACGGTGGCCACCTTCGCCCAGTACTTCCTGCACGATGTGATCCACCACCTCTGGGACGTCACCGGCCAGCAGGACGGCGTCGAGTCGCTGGTTTGAGCACCTCCGGCGCAGCCAGGCGGCGCAGGTCCTGCCGGCAGCGCTGCTCCAGCTCGTCCAGCTCCGCCATCGCGTCGTCCAGGTCCTGCCGCTTGCGCACCAAGGTGCCGCGGCGGTCCCGGATGTCGTTCAACAGGTAGCGCAGCTGACCGGCCTCCCCGGGCTGCTCGTCGTACATGTTGATGATCGAGGCGATCTCCTCGAGGGTGAATCCCAGCCGCTTGCCCCGCAGGATGAGCTGCAGCCTGACCCGGTCGCGGGCGTGGAACACCCGGGTCCTGCCCTGGCGCTCAGGGAGCAGCAGGCCCTTGTCCTCGTAGAACCGGATGGTCCGCAGCGTGGTGTCGAACTCGTCGGCCAGCTCGGAGATCGTCCAGGTCGTCGCCGTCATCGGTCCTCCTGTCCCCGTCCGAACGCGTGGCTTACGTTGACGTAAGGGTAAGCGTAGAGTACGAGGGTCATCGACGACGGGAGCACCCATGGACAGACCGGCAACGTTCGAGCTCAGCGAGGAGCACCGCGACTTCCGCCGGGTCGTGGCCGACTTCGCCGCGGCCCAGCTGGCTCCGCACGTCAACCGGTGGAACGCCGCCCACGAGCTGCCCCTGGAGGCGGTCAAGCAGATGGGCGACTTCGGCCTGTTCGGCTTGTCGGCGCCCGAGGAGTACGGCGGCGCCGGCGACTTCACCAGCCTCTGCGTGGCCATCGAGGAGATCGGCCGGGTCGACCAGTCGCTGGGGATCACCCTCGAGGCCGCTGTGGGGCTGGGCATCAACCCGATCGCCACCTTCGGCAGCGTCGAACAGCAACAGCGCTGGCTGCCCGACCTGATCACCGGGCACGGCCTGGCCGGCTTCGGTCTGACCGAGCCCGAGGCGGGCTCGGACGCGCACGCCACCCAGACCCGGGCCGTGCTCGAGGACGGCGAGTGGGTCGTCGACGGGGCCAAGCAGTTCATCACCAACTCCGGCACCGACATCACCACCGTGGTCGCGGTCACCGCCCGCACCGGTACCGAGCCCGACGGCAGGCCGGAGATCTCGGCGATCCTGCTGCCGCGGGGAACGCCTGGGTTCACCGTCGAGCCCGCCTACGACAAGCTCGGCTGGCACGCCTCTGACACCCACCCGCTGACCTTCGCGGGGGCCCGAGTCCCGGCAGACCACCTCCTGGGGCGGCGCGGCAAGGGCTACGCCCAGTTCCTGGCCACCCTGGACGACGGTCGGGTGGGCATCGCCGCCCTCGCCCTGGGCTGCATCCGGGCCTGTCGTGACCTGGCGCGTGACTACGCGCTCCAGCGGACCTCGTTCGGCCGGCTGATCGGGAGCCAGCAGGGTGTCGCCTTCCCGATCGCCGACCTCGACGTGATGGCCCACACGGCCGGGCTGCTGGTCTACGCCGCGGCCGAGATGCGCGACCGCGGGGCGCCACGGGCGGCATACAAGCGGGCCGCGACCATCGCCAAGCTCTACGCCACCGAGTCGGCGGTGACCGCGACCCGGGTCGCCACCCAGGTCTTCGGCGGCTACGGCTTCATGGAGGAGTACCCCGTCGCCCGCTTCTATCGCGACGCCAAGGTGCTGGAGATCGGCGAGGGCACGTCAGAGGTCCAGCGGCTGCTGATCGCCCGGGGCCTCGGGCTCCCGGTGGCCTAGCCAGTGCAGTACATCGAGCCGCACGCGGAGTCGGCCCGGATCCGGTCGGCGCGTGACGCCACGCTGGAGCCGGATGACCGGGCGGCGGTCAAGCTCGCGGTCCAGCACAAGCTCTTCGTGCGCGACCGGATCGCCCTGCTGGTCGACGAGGGCACCTTCGTGGAGGACGGACAGCTCGCCAATGCGTCCGCGGCGGGACTGCCGGCGGACGGCGTGGTGACCGGTCGCGGGTTGGTCGAGGGTCGCGCGGCGCTGGTGGTCGCCAACGACCCCAGCGTCAAGGCCGGCTCCTGGGGCGCCCGTACCGTGGAGAAGATGATCCGGGTCACTGAGATCGCGCTCCGCGACGAGCTGCCGATCTTTTGGTTCATCGACTCGGGCGGGGCTCGGATCACCGACCAGGTCGACCTGTTTCCCGGTCGTCGCGGGGCGGGCCGGATCTTCGCCAACCAGGTGGCCCTGTCCGGGAAGGTGCCGCAGATCTGCTGCCTGTTCGGGCCCAGTGCGGCCGGCGGCGCCTACATCCCCGCCTTCTGCGACGTGGTGATCATGGTCGAGGGCAACGCCTCGATGTACCTCGGGTCACCCCGGATGGCTGAGATGGTGGTCGGGGAGCAGGTCACGCTGGAGGAGATGGGCGGTGCCCGGATGCACGCAGAGGTCTCCGGGTGCGGCGACCAGCTGGCTGTCGACGACCGCGACGCGATCGAGCAGGCGAAGCAGTATTTCGCCTACCTGCCCGGCAGCTGGCGCCACCTCCCGCCCAGCGGGGAAGCGAGCCCGCCCGCGCGCTCGTTCACCGCTGACCTGGTCCCGGAGCAGGAGTCGGCCGGCTACGACATCCGGACCGTGATCGAGGCCATCGTCGATGGTGACACGTTCCTCGAGATCAAGCCGCTGTTCGCGCCGGAGCTGGTGATCGGGTTCGGGCTGTTGGCGGGCCAGCCGATCGGCCTGGTCGCCAACCAACCCGCCGTCAAGGGCGGCGTGCTGTTCGTCGACTCCGCCGACAAGGCGGCGCGTTTCATCTGGCAGTGCGACGCGTTCAACGTGCCGCTGCTGTACCTGGCCGACGTGCCGGGCTTCATGATCGGCAGCGAGGTCGAGCGGCAGGGCATCATCCGGCACGGCGCGAAGATGATCACCGCGGTGGCCGAGGCCACCGTACCCACGGTGTCGCTGATCGTCCGCAAGGCGTACGGCGCCGGACTCTACGCGATGGGCGGACCGGGCTTCAGCCCTGACGCGTGCCTGGCCCTCCCGACCGCCAAGATCGCGGTGATGGGACCGGAGGCGGCCATCAACGCGGTGTACGCCAACAAGATCAGCGCGATCGACGACCCGGGCGAACGGGTGGCCTACATCGCCGAGCTGCGGGCGGAGTACGAACTGGACATCGACATCCTGCGGCTGGCCAGCGAGCTGGTGATCGACGCGGTCATCGAGCCGGGCGAGGTGCGCCGCGAGCTGGTCGCCCGGTTCGCGGCCGCGGCGACCAAGGACCGGCACTTCTCCGACCGTCGGCACGGGGTGCCGCCGGTCTGACTGGTCGGACGAGCTCCGGGATCTGTCCCCTGATGTAGCAGGTCTTCAACGGTGCCCACGATCTCCGAGGCGCTCGAGGATCCAGTCGAGCGCTTCCCCACCTCGGTCGAAGATCGAGACGTGGCCGTCGTCGGCGCAGACCCTCAGCTCCACGGTTGGGCACCGCTCGGCGAGCCAGCGCGAGTGGCTGCTGGGCACGAACCGGTCAGCGTCTCCGTGCACCAGCAGCAGCGGGACGGTGATGCCGGCCGGGTCGAACCCCCAGGCGTGCACGAAGGCCTGGTCGTCCTCGACGGCTCCTTCGTACCCGTGGGCCAGTCCGGCGGCCGAAGTCTGCACCAGCCACTCGCCGTACGGTCCGGCGAATGTGGCCAGGTCGGGTGGAACCAGCTCGCTGAGCTCTTCGGGCGTGGTCCGCGCCAGGTGTCGCACCAGCGCCGACCGGCTCCGGACCGCGGCCTGGAACTCCCTCGCGCCCGAGGGGGCCATCCCGGCGTACCAGTCCAGACCGGAAGCGTCGAAGGGGGCGAGGCTGGCCAGGCAGCCGACGGCCCGGACGCGGTCGCCGAGCACAGCCGCACAGGCCAGCGCGTGGGGTCCGCCGCCGGAGGCACCGAACACGGCGAACCGCTCGATTCCCAGAGTGTCGGCGATGGCGGCGACGTCGGTCGCCACGGCCGCGACAGGGCGGCCGTTGTCCGCCGTAGAGCCGCCGTAGCCCGGCCGGTCGTGGGCGACCAGTCGAGCGCCGACCCGCTCGGCCCAGTCTCGGAGCGGCGGCGGCGGCTCGCCCGTCTGTGGCGTGCCGTGCTGCCAGAAGATGGTCGTCGCAGCGCCCGGCCCCACAGGTCCTGAGTCGTACACGTGGACGCTGCGGCCGTCGGGCAGCTCGACGTCGCGTTCAAGCACCGACCGCTCCAGAGAACCCGGAGCTAGCCGACGTCGGTGAAGTGCTCGACCAGCGGGGGATGGGCGAAGAACGGCCCGATCGCCCCGCGCCAGGTCTTGAAGCGTTCGGTCTGGCGGAAGTTGGTCTCGTGCACCTCCACGGAGTCCCACTCGACCAGCAGCACGAACCGGTTCGGCGACTCGATGCCGTGGGTCATCCGAACCGAGTGGCAGCCCGGCGTACTGACGATCACCTCGCGGACTTCCAGGTACGCCGCCTCGAAGCCTTCCGGGTCGGTCACGTCGATGAGCGCTACTTCGAGAACCATGCCGCCGATCCTAGACACCCCCGCCGCGCGACCGCTCCCTCCCCCCAACGGGCTCGGGGGTGGGTGTCGGATCCTCAGGTAAACCTGGGGATCTGGCGCTCTACCCACGAAACTTCCTGGGTCAGGTGATGGTTTCCCAGGTTTACCTGGGGTTCCGACAGGGTCTCAGGCCACGAAGGGAGGGCTCAGATGGGCAGCCGGCGGAACAGCTTCCGGGGGACGTGACGCAGGCCGGACATCACGTAACGCATGGCGGTGGGGACCCAGATCAGCTGGCGGTGATGGCGGACTCCGTCGACCACGGCCTCGGCGACCTGGTCGGGGGTGACCGACAGCGGGGCCGCGTCCAGGCCGGCGGTCATCTTGGACCTCACGAAACCGGGCCTCACCACCAGCACCTCCACTCCCGAGCCGGTCAGCGCCTCACCGAGGCCCAGGAAGAAGCCGTCGAAGCCCGCCTTGGTGGAACCGTAGACGAAGTTCGAGCGACGGACCCGCTCGCCCGCCACGCTGGACAGGGCGACGATCCGGCCGTGGGCCTGGGCCTTCAGCCTCGCGGCCAGCAGGACGCCCAGGTGCATCGGAGCCACGTAGTTGACGTCGGCCAGCTCCAGCGCCAGTGAGGCGTCGGTCCACGCCTCCTCCGGTTCCCCCAGCAGCCCGAAGGCGACCACGGCGATGTCGATGTCGCCACCGGCGAAGGCGGCCTCGATGGTGACCGCGTGCGACTCCGGGTTACGGGCCTCGAGGTCGATCTCGTCCACCGTGCAGCCCAGCCCGACCAGCTCTGCGGCCGCCGCGGTCCGCCGCTCGCTCGGCCGGGCGGCCAGCACGACCCGCAGCGTCCGGACCGCCGCGTACCGGCGGGCGATCGCCAGGGCGATGTCGGACGTACCGCCGAGCAGCAGCAAGGACTGGGGGGTACCCAAGGCGTCGATCACGTGAGTCTCCTGATGGGGTTGGTCGTGCTGCAGGTCTTGGGTGGTGCCGGTGTCTAGTGCAGGTCGAGTCGGCGGGCGAGGTCGGAGTTGAACAGGCCCTCGGGGTCGACCTGCCTCCGGACGGCCAGGAAGTCGTCGAGCCGGGGGTACATCTGCCGGAACGAGGACGCGCTGAGGCG
Organism: Propionibacteriales bacterium; assembly: GCA_038238065.1. Lineage (GTDB taxonomy): Bacteria > Actinomycetota > Actinomycetes > Propionibacteriales > Propionibacteriaceae > Microlunatus. The sequence continues at coordinate 7,500 of JBBRYD010000088.1, forward strand.
GGAGTCCTTGGCCAGGTAGACGCGTCCGCCGGCCCCGATGACCAGCTCGTCCAGCCGGTTGCACAGCCGCTCGAGCCCCTCCTCGATGGGGAGGTCGACGGTCAGCGTCCAGCCCGGCATGGGAAACGATAGCGGGGACGGGTTGCCGGGGCCGAACCGCTTCAGCACGTTCAGACAGGAGAGGTGACCGGAGTCGACGATCAGCTCGAAGCACTGCCGGAACACCACCGACTCCGAGAACGGCACCACGAACTGGTACTGCAGGAACCCGTTCGGCCCGTAGATCCGGTTCCACTCGGCCACGATGTCGAGCGGATGGAAGAACTGGGTGATGTTCTGCAGCTCGCCGACCCGGTGCTTCGGGGCCTTGAGGTACCAGCCGGTGCTGAACGCTGTGGCCGTCACCCGGTTGACCATCCGGTTGGGGAAGACCTCCGGGATGGTGCCCAGCGACGGGGCCACGAAGTTGAGCGGGTTGCGACGCAGCTTGGGTGTCAGGTCCTGCAACGTCGCCTTGTCGCCACGGGTCAGCACGGCCCGACCCATGTGGCGGCCGCGGCTGACCGCGTCGAACCAGGCCACGGAGTAGGTGTAGTCGTCGTCGCCCTGGCTCATCCGGCCCATCAGGTCGTCGATGTCGGACGCCCGGTCGGTGTCCACCCGGAAGTACGCCGTCTCGGTCCGCTGCAGCACGACCGTGGCGGTCAGGATCACCCCGGTCAGGCCCATCCCGCCGATGGTGGCCCAGAACAGCTCGGCCGCATCGCCGTGTGGAGCCACGGTCCGCACCTCGCCGTCGGCCATCAGCAGGTCGACCGAGCGGACGTGGTTGCCGAAGCTGCCCTCGACGTGGTGGTTCTTGCCGTGCACGTCGGCGGCGATCGCCCCGCCGATGGTCACCTGCCGGGTACCCGGCAGCACCGGGACCCACAGCCCGAACGGCAGCACGGCTCTCATCAGGGCGTCGAGACTGACGCCCGCCTGGACCACCACGGTCGGGGGTTCGCCCTCGGCCTCGACCCGCAGGATCCGGTTGAGCTGGGTCAGGTCGAGAGCGGTCCCACCGGCGTTCTGGGCGGCGTCCCCGTAGCTGCGACCGAGCCCCCGCGGCACCACGCCGCGGCTGCCCTGCGCCTGACGTAACGCGGCCACCGCCCCCGCGACGCTGTCGATCGGGGCCAGCTGCGCACTTGTCTGGGCGGCGCGGCCCCAACCGTGCAGCGGAACCAGCGCGCCAGGCAGCGGCGGCTGCTGCTCGGGCGTCGACGGCTTGATCGTGACGTCGTAGTCGTCGCTCATCTGGGCAATCCCTCGTCCCGGCTCGGGCCAGGTCGGTCCTGGCTCACTTCACGAACACTGCCACCGAGATCACCAGCAGCCACGCCACGCCGATGCCTTGCAGCACGTGGTCGTGCAGCACGACCTCTTCCGGTTCCCCGGCGTTCCCCGTGTCGACCTCGAGCGCGTACTGCAGCAGACCCAGGGTGAACGGGGCGATGGACAGCGCCGTCCACGGTACGCCGAGGTACGGGTGGCCCCGGTTCTCGAACGCCCAGAGGCTGTAGGAGATGAGCACCATGACCGCCGCCAGCATCCAGACGAACCGCAGGTAGGACTCCGAGTATCGCTCCAACGACCGTCGGGTGCCGGCCTCGGCGCCGACCCCCTTGAGCTCGGAGTAGCGCTTGCCCCCGACCATGAACAGGGAGCCGAACGAGGCGACCAACAGGAACCACTGGCTGAGGGGGATCCCGGTGGCGACGCCGCCCGCGATGGCCCGGAGCAGGAAGCCGCTGGCCACGATGGCGAGGTCGACCACGGGCAGGTGCTTCAGGAACATGGAGTAGACGATCTGCACCACGAGGTAGACCGCCAGGGTGATCACCAGCGGGACGGAGGTCCAGAACGCGATCGCGAAGCCGGCGACGGCGGTGATGGTCGCCAGCACCAGAGCGGCCGCCGGCCGCAGCTCCCCGGCGGCGATCGGTCGGAACCGCTTGCGCGGATGCAGGCGGTCCTCCTCCACGTCACGGACGTCGTTGATCAGGTACACGGTCGCGCTGATCAGGCAGAAGGCCACGAAGGCCTGCGCCGCCGAGACGATGACGTCTCGCTCGAGCAGTCTCCCGGCGGCCAACGGCGCGGTGACCACCAGCACGTTCTTGATCCACTGCCGCGGACGCATGGCTCGGATGGCCGCGGGCAGCCTGCTCTGGTGCAGCACGATCTCAGAAGTCTCGGACATGTCGAGTCGAGGTTATCGGGCCGGACCACATCCGTCGTAGCGCGCGGTGCCGTTGCGGCTGGGGTCTCGTGGCGGCGGGGTTCTTGCGTCCGGCCGATACCGTGGTCGGCATGGATGTGACCCGGCCGTGGCTGATGGACGCGGCCGGGACACCGCGCAGCCGGGCCCGGGGCCGGCTTCGGGTGCTGGTCGCGGTCGTCCTGCTGAGCGTACTGGCCGGTTGCGGTGCTGCGGTCCGACCGGAGCCGCCGACATCGTTCCCGCCGCCCGCGCAGGTGTCGGTCCCCGCCGACGGCATCACCTTGAAGATGATCGGCTTCCGGAACGGCCCCGCTGACGCCTTCACGCTGCCGCGCAGCGTCGTGGTCGTGACCAGCGTGGACCAGGCCAGCGGCGTCACGCTGGTGTTCAGCAACCCCAGCGCGGCGGATCTGGTGTCCTTCCTCCGGCGCACGCTCCCGCAGACCGGCTTCCGGGTGTCTCAATTTGACCGGGCCACGGCCACCCTGACCTTCACCGGTTACGGTTGGCATGGCAGTTTCACGGGTGTCGGGGACTCGTCCGCCGTCATTCTGCGTCCCTAGCGCCCATCCGGGGCGGTACCGGGCTCCGAAGATGACTCAGAAGCATCCCTTGGTCGTGGAGCACGACGCGCACCCCCAGGTGCCGGTGGTGCAGCCGTCGACGTACTGACTTTGGAGGCCGACATGGCGCCGAGAATCGCCTGCAGGTGGCTCAGGTGATGCTTCGCGCGCGCCCGCTGCTGGCCCGCTCCCGGCTGCTCGGACCCGCCTTCGTCGCCGCGGTCGCCTACGTCGACCCGGGCAACGTGGCCACCAACACCCAAGCCGGAGCCACCTACGGCTATCTGCTGCTCTGGGTGCTGGTCGGCGCCACGCTGATGGCCGGCCTGGTGCAGTACCTGTCGGCCAAGGTCGGCTGGCTGACCGGTGAGTCGCTGCCGTCGCTGGTCGGCGCCCGTACCGGACGGAAGGTCAGGCTGGCCTACTGGGTGCAGGCCGAGGGGGTGGCCATGGCCACCGACATCGCGGAAGTCGTCGGCGGTGCCGTCGCGCTGGCGCTGCTGTTCGACCTGCCGCTCGTGGTCGGCGCCGTCATCACCGCCGGGGTCTCCACCGGAGTCCTGTTCATCCAGGACCGCGGAGGTCAGCGTTCCTTCGAGCGGGTCATCACCGGCCTGCTGGGTGTGGTGACCATCGGGTTCCTCGCCGGCCTCGTCTTCTCGCCCCCCGACGGAGCGGCAGCGGTGGCGGGTCTGGTGCCGAAGCTGGCCGGAGCCAACAGCGCGCTGCTCGCGGTGGGCATGCTGGGCGCCACCGTGATGCCGCACGCGGTCTACCTGCACTCGGCGCTGGTCAGGGACCGACACGGTCGCGCCGACGTGGTGTCGGCGAGGCCGGTGCTGAAGGCCATCAAGATGGACGTCTCGCTGGCCATGGTGGTCGCCGGCACCGTCAACATCGGCATGCTGCTGCTGGCCGCGAGCACCCTGTTCGGACTCGACATCACAGGCCTGGAGGCGGTGCACGAGGCGATCCGTGGTCAGCTCGGCACCGTCATCGCCACCATGTTCGCCCTGGCCCTGCTCGCCTCGGGTCTCGCCTCGACCTCGGTAGGAGGCTACGCCGGCGCGGTGATCATGGACGGACTGCTGCACAAGCGCATCCCGATCATGGCCCGCCGGCTGATCACCGCGGCGCCGGCCCTGGCCCTGCTCGCCGTGGGTGTGGACCCGACGCGGTTGCTCATCGTCTCGCAGGTGATCTTGTCGTTCGGCATCCCGTTCGCCCTGATCCCGCTGGTGTCCCTGGCCCGGGACCGCCGGCTGATGAAGCTGGTGCCGACCCGGGCGAGCACCATTGCCGCCGCCTGGGTCGTGGTCGCCGTCATCGTGGCGCTGAACGCCGCGTTGATCGTGCTGCTGGTCCGCGACGCGATCGGGTGACCGACCCGGGCCGTGCCCGCCGGCATGGTGGTCCCGGCTGTCTCAGCAGGCCGAGGTGTCCCACAGGTCGGGCCAGGACACGCCCAGGTCGATCAGCATCGTCCGCAGCAGCGGCAGGCTGATCCCGACCACGTTGTGGTAGTCGCCCTCCAGCCGGGTGACGAACGGGCCGCCGAGCCCGTCCACGGTGAAGGCGCCGGCCACCACCAGCGGCTCGCCGGTGGCCACGTAGGCGTCGATCTCGGCGTCGGTCAGGTCGGCGAAGTGCACAGTCGTGGCGGCGCTCTCGGTACGGCGCGACACGGTCTCCCCCAGGAGCGACATGACGTGGTGTCCGGTGTGCAGCGTCCCGACCCGGCCGCGCATCTGCTGCCAGCGCTGGCGGGCCACCTCGACGCTGCCCGGCTTGCCGTACGCACGTCCGCCCAGCTCCAGCACCGAGTCGCAGCCGATCACCACGGTCACGTCCCGGTCGGGGGTCGGGTCCAGCCGGGACGCGACCGCCTCGCCCTTGAGGGTGGCCAGCTGGCGGGCCAGCTCGGCGGGAGCCAGGTGGGACAGACCCGACTCGTCCACGCCGGAGACGATCACCTCGGGCCTCAGTCCAGCCGCCCGCAATGTGCTCAGCCGGGCCGGAGACGCCGAGGCGAGCACCAGCCGGATGTCGGTCACCGACTCAGATCCTGGCCAGTGCGCGGCGCAGCGGGTCCAGCCCGAGCGAGCCCAGGTTGAGCGCGTCGGCGTGGAAGCGGCGCAGGTCGAACGCCGCGCCCAGGCGCGCCTTCACCTCGTCGCGGGCCTGCAGCCAGATCCTTTCGCCCACCTTGTACGAGGGCGCCTGACCCGGCCAGCCCAGGTAGCGGTCGACCTCGAAACGCAGCGTCGCCTCGTCGGTCGCGCAGACGTCCTGCAAGAAGGCGAGCGCGACCGCCGGCGTCCAGCGGTGCCCGGGTTGAAACCCCATCGGGTTGCCGGCCGGAATCTCCAGCTGCAGATGCAGGCCGATGTCGACGACCACCCGCGCGGCGCGAAACGCCTGAGCGTCGAGCATGCCCATCTTGTCGCCCGGGTCGTCGAGATAGCCGAGGTCGTCCATCAGCCGCTCGGCGTAGAGGGCCCAGCCCTCGCCGTGACCCGAGACGAAGCACATCTGCCGCTGCCACCGGTTCAGCAGGTCGGCCCGCAGTGCGTTCTGCGCCACCTGGAGGTGATGCCCGGGGACGCCCTCGTGGTAGACGGTGGTGACCTCTTTCCAGGTGGAGAACGTGTCCACCCCCGCCGGGACCGCCCACCACATCCGCCCTGGCCGGGAGAAGTCCTCGGTCGGCTCGGTGTAGTAGATGAGCCCGTCGTGGGTCGGAGCCAGGCAGCACTCGATGGTCTTGATCTGGTCCGGGATGTCGAAGTGGGTGCCGGCCAGATCGCTGACCGCCTGGTCGGCGAGGCCCTGCATCCAGTCGCGGAACTGGTCCGCGCCGCGGATCTGCCGAGCGGGGTCGGCGTCGAGCGCGTCACAGGCTTCCCCGATGTCGTCGCCGCCCACGAGCAATCGGGCGACGCGGCGTTGCTCGTCCCGGATCCGACCCAGCTCATCCCACCCCCAGGCGTACGTCTCCGCCAGGTCGACGGTGGCGCCGAGGAAGTAGCGCGAGTCCAGGGCGTAGCGCTCCTCCCCGACGGCGTCCAGGCGCGGGGCGAGCGGGGCCAGGTCGCGGCCCAGCCAGCTGCCGAAGTCGGCGAACGCGGACCGGGCCCGGACGGCCGCGACGCTGACCTCGTGGCGCAGCGTGTCCGGCATCGCGGCCGGCACCTGGTCCACGAGTCCGGCGAAGAAGTCGGCGTCGCCCACCTCGCCGGTCCAGGTCCGGATCTGGTCGACGGTGGCCTTGATCTGACGCACTGCCGAGATGTTGCCGTCGGCGGCCTCGGACCGCAGCGTCTGGCGAACGTGGTACAGCGGCTGGTCGACCGTCCGTAGCCGGGCGGCGATGTTGGCCCATGCTGCTTCGCTGTCGGTCCGCATCAGGTCGAACGTGGACCGGATCTGCTGGGCGTCTCCGACCGTGACGCTGACGCGGCTGGTGGAGATGTGAGCCTCGAACAGCTCCACCTCGAGGCCGAGCCGTTCGAGCATCGACTCTTTCGCCAACACCTCCCGGTCGTCCACCGGGTTGGCGCCGTGCAGCGCGGCGATCGTCCGGCGCGCATGGGCGACCCGTTCGACGTGACCGTCGATGGAGTAGTCGCCCCACAGGTCGTCGTAACCCTCGACGCCGAGCACGGTGGCCAGCTCCGGTTCCCGCTGGATGCAGTCCTCGACGTAGCGTTCGGCCGTCGCATCGACGGGCCGCGCCGGCTGCTCCATCCGAGCCGCGTCGTGCGGCCGGCCGGTATCCCTCTGGGTCACCTCGCCAGCCTAGCGGGGACGGCTCCCGTCAGCCGCGGGTCAGCGGCCCGAGGCTCGCCAGGCGCCGGCCCCGGGGGTGATCGGCGCGCGGACGGCGCGCCAGTAAGCCGACCACGCCGAGGTCGTCGGCTCGGGAGCTGCCGGACGCCGGCTGTCCAGCCGCGCCGTCAGCACGGCCACCACCGCGCCGAGCTCCTCGTCGGTGGGGCGTCCCTTGACGACGGTGAACAAGGCCTGCGGATCCGCCGCTGGCTCCGTGCTCATAGGGGGATGTTCCCGTGCTTCTTGGGCGGCAGCGTCTCGCGCTTGGTGCGGAGCAGCCGGAGCACCCGAGTCACCTCGGCGCGGGTCTCGTGCGGGGTGATGACGGCGTCGACGTAGCCCCGTTCGGCAGCGATGTAGGGGTTGGCCAGCTCGTCGTCGTAGTCGGTGATCAGCTGGGCGCGCTAGGCCTCGGGGTCGTCGGAAGCCGCGAGCTCCCGGCGGTACAAGATGTTGACCGCCCCCTGGGCGCCCATCACCGCGATCTGCGCCGTCGGCCAGGCCAGGTTGAAGTCGGCGCCGAGGTGCTTGGAGCCCATCACGTCGTAGGCGCCGCCGTAGGCCTTGCGGGTGATCACCGTGACCAGCGGCACCGTCGCCTCGGCGTAGGCGAAGATCAGCTTGGCCCCGCGTCGGATGATGCCGTTCCACTCCTGGTCGGTGCCGGGCAGGAACCCGGGCACGTCGACGAAGGTCAGGACGGGCACGTTGAACGCGTCGCAGGTGCGCACGAAGCGGGCGGCCTTCTCCGAGGCGTCGATGTCCAGGGTGCCGGCGAGCTGCATCGGCTGGTTGGCCACCACGCCGACCGGGCGGCCCTCGACCCGGCCGAAGCCGACCAGGATGTTCGGCGCGAACAGCGCCTGGACCTCGAGGAACTCCCCGTCGTCGACGACCGACTCGATGACGGTGTGCATGTCGTAGGGCTGGTTCGGGGAGTCCGGGACGAGCGTGTCCAGGGCGAGGTCGCCCTCGCTGACCTCGAGGTCCGCCACCTCGTCGTGCACGACGGGCTCGTCGAGGTTGTTCTGCGGGAGGTAGGAGATCAGCGCCCTGACGTAGTCGATGGCGTCGGCCTCGTCGTGGCCGAGGTAGTGGGCGTTGCCCGACCTGGTGTTGTGCGAGCGGGCGCCGCCGAGGTCCTCCATCGAGACGTCCTCGCCGGTGACGGTCTTGATGACGTCGGGACCGGTGATGAACATGTGCGAGGTCTGGTCGACCATCACCGTGAAGTCGGTGACCGCGGGGGAGTAGACGGCGCCGCCGGCACACGGGCCCATGACCAGCGAGATCTGCGGGACCACCCCGGACGCGTGCACGTTGCGCCGGAAGATCTCGGCGTAGAGACCCAGCGCGACGACGCCCTCCTGGATGCGAGCCCCCCCGGAGTCGTTGATGCCGATGAACGGGCAGCCCATCTTCACCGCCAGGTCCATGACCTTGACGATCTTCTCGGCGAAGACCTCGCCCAGGCTGCCGCCGAAGACGG
>JBBRYD010000089.1:0-15484 GCA_038238065.1 Propionibacteriales bacterium
CCTGTCGGCGACCCCCGGTCCCTACGAGCTGGCCAAGGTCGAAACGACAGTCGAGCAGATCATCCGGCCGACTGGGCTGGTTGACCCCGAGGTCATCGTGAAGTCGACGAAGGGCCAGATCGACGACCTGATCGGCGAGATCAACGCCCGCGCCGAGCGGGGTGAGCGGGTGCTCGTCACGACACTCACCAAGAAGATGGCCGAGGACCTCACCGACTACCTGCTCGACAACAACATCCGCACCCGGTACCTCCACAGCGAGGTCGACACGCTGCGCCGGATCGAGCTGCTGCGCGAGCTGCGACTAGGGGTGTACGACGTGCTCGTCGGTATCAACCTGCTGCGCGAGGGGCTTGACCTGCCGGAGGTCTCGCTGGTGGCCATTCTGGACGCCGACAAGGAGGGCTTCCTGCGGTCGGGTACGTCGCTCATCCAGACCATCGGCCGGGCGGCCCGCAACGTGTCCGGCCAGGTCGTCATGTACGCCGACCGGATCACCGACTCGATGGCGAAGGCGATCGACGAGACCAACCGCCGGCGGGCCAAGCAGGTCTCCTACAACAAGGAGCGCGGCGTCGACCCGCAGCCGCTGCGCCGGCGGATCGCCGACATCACCGACATGCTCGCCCGGGAGAACGCCGACACCGCTGAGCTGCTCGGCGGTGGCGGACGCGCGCAGTCCCGGGGCAAGTCGCCGGTGCCGGGTCTGTCCAGCAAGGCGGCCGGCCAGACCGTCGTCGGGATGGCCGGCATCCCGTCCCGCGACCTGGCCGACCTGATCCAGCAGCTCACCGACCAGATGAAGGCTGCCGCCGCCGAGCTGCACTTCGAGGTGGCGGCCCGGCTCCGCGACGAGATCTCCGAGCTGAAGAAGGAGCTCCGCCAGATGGTCTCCGCCGGCGCCGGCTGACCCGATGCTCGCACGAACGCCACCCGCAGCAGATGCTCGAACCCTGGGTGGTGCAGGAGTTCGCTTGCCTCAATGGTAGCTATAATGCCATGCTAAATGGTATGCAAACTACCATCGACCAGGCTGGGCGCGTCGTCTTGCCCAAACGCATCCGGGACCGGCTCGGCCTCCGGCCGGGCGACCGGATTGATATCGACGAGAACCAGGGTGTCGTCGAGATTCGATTGCACCCTGTTGTCGCCCAGTTGGTCCCGGCCGAGGACGGCCGAGGGCTGGTCCTCGAAGTGCCCGACGGGCACTCGTCGCTCAGCGATGAGGACGTCCGGCGTCTCGTCGAGGAGGGACGTGAGTGGCCTCGACAATCCTGACCGCGGACAGCAGCGTCGTGGTGCCGGCCCTGCTGCTCGCCCACCCCGAGCACCGTGTCTCACGGGCAGCGCTCATCGACGTCGACGCCGTTCCGGCTCACGTGGTGATCGAAGCGTTCTCGGTCCTCACCCGGTTACCCGGCGGTCTGGCGGCGAGCCCGGCCACCGCACTGCGGCTCATCCGCTCCCGCTTCGGCGACCGCCCGCTAGGCCTATCGGATGCCGACCACATACGGTTCCTCGACGACCTCGAGGCCTCCGGGATTCGAGGCGGCCAGGTGTACGACGCACTGGTCGCCGCCACCGCGCGGGCGAACGGCGCGCGTCTACTCACCCGCGACCGGCGAGCCGCGGCGACGTACCAGGCCATGCACGCCGAGGTCAGCTTCGTTGACTGACCAGCGGCTCGAGCCCTGGTCAGGGCACGAGCACCAGACGACCCCGAACCCCGCCCGCGGCGAGTCGCCGGTGGGCCTCGGCGGCCCGGTCCAGCGGCAGCGCGTCGGCCACGCGAAGCCGGAGGGTGCCGCTCTCGACCAGGCCCACCAGCTGGTCCAACAGCTCACCGTCATGGTGCACGTACTGGGTCTTGACCTCGATGCCCCGCTCCGATTCCGGAGTGTCCGGTCCGGTCACCGCGACGAACGACCCGCCGTCGCGCACCGCCGCCAGCGTCTCGGGACCGAGCTGAGCCGCGTCGATGGCCCCATCCACACCGCTGCCGACCGCCTCACGTATCCGCGGGTTCAGATCGTCGCCCCTCGGTACGACGAGGCGGGCGCCGAAGGCTCGCACCTCCTTCTCGTCGGGAGGGCTCGCAACGGCGACCACGCGGAGCCCGCGGCGGGCGGCCAGCGCCACGACATACCCGCCGAGGCCCCCGGCCGCCCCGGTCACGAGCACCGTCTGACCGGCGTCCAGACCCAGCAGGTCGAGTGCCTGGTGGGCAGTCGTCGCGTTCAAGCCGAACGTGCTGGCGGGTACGGCGTCCACCGACTCCGGAGCACGTGCCACGGCCTCCTGGTCCAGCACGACCTGCTCGGCGTAGGCACCCGAGTCCACGGCCACCAGGTCCAACAGCCCGACCACGCGATCGCCGACCTGCACTCGGCTGACGTCCGCGCCGACCTCCTCGACGACTCCGGCCAGATCCCAGCCAAGCCCGACAGCAGGGCGGTCACCGATCATCTCGGCGAGATATCCCTCGCGGGTGCTGATGTCGATCGGGTTCACGGCCGCCGCCTCCACCCGCACCCGGACCTGTCCGGGTCCCGCCTCCGGGGTCGGCAGGTTCACCATCTGCAGGACCTCCGGACCGCCGTACCCCTGGGCAACGATCGCGCGCATGTGCCTCTCCCTTCATCCCGTCGACCCATGGTGAGTCGACCGTTGGTGGTGCTCCCTTGCTCTTCCCACCGTAGGAGGTCTACTCTCCATTAGGAAGTAGCCACCTAGAAGTGTGTAACTCACCTGGAGGGACCATGGCGACGATGACCGCGGCGCAACGACGTCGCGAGGCCGCGGAGGAGTTCAACGCCTTCCTCGCGACCTGCCCGAGTCGGCGGCTGCTCGACCGACTCTCGGACAAGTGGGTCACGCTGGTGCTCTCGGCGCTCGCTGAGCGGCCGCAGCGGTACGGCGATCTCGCCCGCCGGATCGCCGGCGTGAGCCAGAAGATGCTGACCCAGACGCTGCGCCATCTCGAACGCGACGGGCTGGTCACGCGTACGGTGACCCCGACCGTGCCGGTCCGGGTCGACTACGAGCTGACCGCGCTGGGTGCGAGCCTGCAGCTGCTGGTCGCTCAGATCAAGGAGTGGGCGGAGCACCACATGGACGAGGTGCTGGTCGCTCGCGGCCGCTACGACGCGGAGGTGGCCTGATGGACGAACGTCTCGCGGCTCTCGACCACGCCCACGAGCACGCGGCGCGGTTCCTCGGCTCGCTCGACAGCCGGCCGGTCTGGCCGCGCGTGGGCATCGAGGAGATGACCGCCGCGCTGGGCGGACCGCTGGCCACCAAGGGGATTCCGGCAGCGGACGTCGTCGACCAGCTGGCCACGGCGGCCGACCCCGGGCTGGTAGGCATCGCCGGCGGCCGGTTCTACGGCTTCGTCATCGGCGGCTCGCTGCCGTCGGCACTCGCCGCCGACTGGCTGACGTCGACATGGGACCAGAACGCCGGCCTCACCTCGATCAGCCCGGCCGCGGCCGCCGCGGAGCTGGTCGCTGGGGAGTGGCTGCTCGACCTTTTCGGACTGCCCAGCGGCAGCTCGGTGGCCTTCGTGACCGGCGGGCAGATGGCGAACTTCGCCTGCCTCGCCGCGGCCCGCCACGCCGTCCTGGACAAGGCGGGCTGGGATGTGGCCGAGCGTGGCATGGTCGGCGGCCCCCGCATCCGGCTCCTGGTCGGCGACGACCGGCACGACACGATCGACCGGGCCGGCCGCTTCCTGGGGCTCGGCCGGGAGAACGTCGTACCCGTCAGGTCCGACGGTGAGGGCCGGATGACGACCGATGCCCTCGGGTCCGCACTGGCCGCGGGTGAGGGTCCGGCCATCGTCTGTCTGCAGGCGGGGGAGGTCCATACAGGAGCGTTCGACCCGTTCGGGCCGCTGATCGACATCGCCCATCGCCACGGCGCCTGGGTGCACGTCGACGGCGCCTTCGGGCTGTGGGCCCGCGCCGCATCGGCGACGCGAGGGCTCGCCGAAGGGGTCGAGGGCGCGGACTCGTGGTCGACCGACGCTCACAAGACACTGAACGTTCCGTACGACTCGGGCATCGCGATCGTCGCGGACCCGACCTGGTCGCGGGCGGCGTTCGGTGTGCACGCCGACTACCTGATCGCGACCGCTGACGATCCAGTTGAGCGGACCCCGGAGTTCTCCCGGCGGGCCCGGGGTTTCCCGGTCTGGGCCGCCTTGCGAAGTCTCGGCTCGGACGGCCTCGCGGCTCTCGTCGAGCGGCTCTGCGCCAACGCCCGACGGATGGCCGACGGGCTCGCGTCGATCGACGGCCTGGACATCGTCAACGACGTCGTCTTCACCCAGGTGCTGATGCGCTGCGGGGACGACGACACGACCCGCGAGCTGGGCCGGCGGGTGCTGGCCGAGGGCACGTGTGTCGTGACGCCCGCCGAGTGGCGCGGGCGGGCCGTCCAGCGCTGCTCGATGTCGTCGTGGCGCACGACCGAGGGCGACGTCGACACGTCGGTTCGGGCGATCGGCCGGATCCTCGCCGGGCTGCACGGGGCCAGGCGGATCTCGCACTGACCGGCCGCGGATGACGCGAGACAATCGTCGGATGGACCATCAGGAGCACGGACTTGACGGTGCCTGAGTGGCCCGGTTGCCCGACGTGCGGAACGCGATCAAGCCCCTGTCCGGGCTCTGGTCAAGACTGGTGACATGAGCTCCCCACATGTGCGTACCGTCAACGTGGTGCACGCTCTGCGCCCGGGCTTCTTCCACGAGACCGCGATCGACAAGCGACCCGTGGACGGACCCGTCGAGGTGGGCCAGCTCGGGCTGGCCGGCGACCGGCAGGTCGACTCATCGCACGGCGGTCCGGACAAGGCGGTTTACGCGTACGCCGATGAGGACGCCGCGTACTGGGCGGACCAGCTCGGCCGCGAGATCGCCCCGGGCACCTTCGGAGAGAACCTGCGGACCAGCGACCTCGACGTTTCCGGCGCCGCGATCGGCGAGTGCTGGCGGATCGGGGACGTCCTGCTCCAGGTGCGGATGCCGCGCACCCCGTGCCAGAACCTGTCGCTGCGGGTCGGGATCGAGGGCTTCCACCTGCGGTTCAACGCGACCGGCCGGGTCGGGGCCCTGCTGAAGGTGGTCGAGACGGGGACGGTGGCGGCCGGCGACAAGATCGCGGTTGTGGAGCGACCGACGCACGGCGTGACCGTCGCCGATCTCGCGCGCGGCCCGGACGCAGCGCAGATGCGGGCCCTGCTCGAGTCGGGGGTGCCGCTGGCGAGGAACATTCGGGCCAAGGCCACCCGGGTGGCTGCCCGCGGCTGAAAGGGGCGGTCGTCGGCTCATGGAGCCGGAGCGCGGTGGCAACCGGGCAGCGGCACGAGGTTCGCCTCGTGCGCACTCCATCGCTCGATGCCCCAATCCCTGGGGATGGGGAGACAGCCACCCCTTGCCCCACACGGTCTAAGGCAGCAACGGCATCGAGGGGGTTGTGCGGGTGGCGCCGGCAAGTCCGGAGACGAAGATCTCGATTCCGTCGGCGTAGTAGGCCTCCTCGTCGAAGCAGTCCAGCAGGAAGGCTGCGCAGGCGACGATGTTGGGGAACCTCTCGGGCGGGATGGCTCGCAGGCTAGCCTGCTTGCGCTCGAGGTCGAGCGCGCGACCGGACTCGCCCAGCGAAGCCTCGCCACCGGGAAAGCCGGTCACCAGCTGGACCGCGGACTGCAGGGCCGAGCGCGCGATCGTGGACGCCTGCTGGTCACTGACTCCCGCGGCACGCAACCGACCGAGGACCTGGTCGGCCAGGTCGAGACCGGGCTCACAGGCGAGCATCCGGGACGCCGCCAGGGTGGCCACGCCGGGATGTTGTCGGAGCGCGTCCACCAGGCCGCTCAGAACCCCGCGCAGGTAGCCCTCGAGGTCGTCGGCTCCGTCATCCTCGCCAGGGACTCGCATCTGCGCCACGACGCGCTCGCCTACGGCGTCGAGCAGCTCCTCCTTGTTGCCGAAGTGCCAGTAGAGCGCCATCGGGGTGACGCCGAAGTCCTGCGCGAGCCGGCGAATGGTCAGCGCGTCAAGGCCGTCGGCGTCCGCCACCTGGAGGGCTCGGTCGACGACCGCCTCACGGGTCAGCGGGTCTCCGGACTTCTTGGCGTTCACGGTTGACAACTGTACACTGTAGAGGGTTTCCTATACGTCATACATGTACGTCGTATAGGAGGCTCGGATGACCGCCACCCTCGATCGTTCCCGATGGGCGCTCGTCGCCGTCTCACTGGCGACGTTCATGACCTACCTGGACAACAACATCGTCAACGTCGCGATCCCGTCGATCCAGCGCAGCCTGCACCTCAGCACCTCCGGCATCGAGTGGGTGGTGAGCGCCTACATCCTGACCTTCGCCGCGTTGATGCTCGTCGGCGGACGGCTGGCCGACGCCTACGGGCGGCGGCGGATCTTCCTGATCGGCTTGGCGATCTTCACCGTTTCGTCGCTCGCGGCCGGTCTGGCCGGAAGTGCCGGCACGCTGATTGCCGCCCGCGCCATCCAGGGGGGCGGAGCCGCTCTGGTCACCCCCACCACGCTGGCGATCATCTCCGCGACGTTCCTCGAGCCCAAAGCGCGCAACGCTGCCGTCGCGGTCTGGGGCGCGGTAGGCGCGGTGTCCCTGGCCGTCGGTCCCATCCTCGGCGGGGTGTTGAGCGAGTACGTCTCCTGGGGCTGGATCTTCATCGTCAACGTCCCGATCGGCGCCGCGACCATGGGTCTGGCGCTCTGGGCGATCCAGGAGTCACGGGACCCGAATGCGGGTCGTCTGGACGTGCCCGGACTGGTGTCGTCAGCGATCGGGCTGACCGGCCTCACGTACGGGCTGATCGAGGGTCACCAGAAGGGGTGGACGTCCGGCGTCATCGTGGGCTCCTTCGGGGTCGCCGTCGTCGCGCTCGCGGCGTTCGTGCTGGTGGAGCGTCGTACCGCGGAGCCCATGGTCGACCTGAGGATCTTTCGCCAGCGGGCGTATTCCGGCGGGCTGGTCTCGCTGATGCTGTGGGCGTTCGGCCTGTTCGGGATCTACTTCTTCACATCGCTCTACCTGCAGGGTGTCCTGGGGTTCTCCGCGACCGGTGCCGGCCTCACGTTCCTGCCGATGGCGCTGTGCATGGCGATCGGCGCGGCGGTCTCGGACCGCGTCGCGGCTCGCTTCGGAGCGCACCGCTCGGTCAGCGGCGCCATGACGCTGATGGGTGTGGGCATTGCGTCGGTAGCCCTGTTCGGCGCCAACACCAGCTGGCTCGAGCTGATGCCGAGCTTCCTCGCCATCGGCGTCGGTGGTGGGCTGACCATCCCGCTCACCGCCACGGTGCTCGCGGCCATGCCGACGGAGCAGTCCGGCGTCGGCTCCGCCGTCTTCAACGCAAGCCGTGAGCTGTCCGGCCTGCTGGGCATCACCGTGATCGGCGTGATCCTGCTCGCTCGACAGAGTGCCCTGGAGCGCTCCGGCGTCGACCCGGTCGCCGCGTTCCTCGGTGGGTACCGGGTCGGCCTGGTCTTCGCCGCGGTCCTGGTGGTGGCCGGTGGTTTGGTCGCGTGGTTCGCCCTGCGTACCGCCGAGCACACGGCCGTCGTACCTGAAGACGAGACGCTCGAGAGGCCTGCGCTCCTCGTCTGACACACTGGAGCCCGTCGGAGGGGAGTATTCCCTGACAGCTGCGCCGCCATCACGGGCCTGGGCCCCGGCGCAACGGGCTCGGCACACCCGAGCGGAAGCCGTCCACGCGCGAGGTCACCGTCGCCCTGGCGGTCTATGTCGGAGCCGCGGTCCTCTTCGGCGACGACGGGTACGACGAGAACCGGCTGGTCCGGGCCGTAAAGCGGCGGCTCCCGGCGACGTCTGAGTTCCACGGGACCACGATGTTCGCCACCGAGGGTGGTAGCCGCGTCATCACGCCGATGTTCATCGTGATCGTCACGCTGGGGACCACCGACCTCAGCTGAGGAGGCGCCCGGCCGCCGACAACGTGGCGATCCGGGCCGCGGCGAGCGGCGCGTCCTCGATGCGCTCGCCGGCCTCGGGCGCGTGCAGCATGGTGCGCTCCCCGGTCACGAACCCGACGTGAAAGACGAAGCCGTCGGGGCGCGCGAAGAAGTAGAGGTCGCCGGGTTGCTCCTCGCCGAGCGCCACCGGTGCGGCGGCAGCCCACTGGTCGTGGGCGTCACGCGGTACGACGACGCCGCCCCGGCGGTATGTATGGTGGACCAGCCCCGAGCAGTCCAGGCCGTACGACGTCGTACCACCCCAGAGATAGCGCAGCCCGAGGTGGTCACACGCCGCCTCAGCGAGCGACCCCCGGTCGGCCGCCGTGTCGCCGACCGGCACCGGGACCGACCCCGCGGGGCGGGGCGCCAGATGAGCCCTACGCACCCACGACGGGTAGCCCCGGGCGTCGTGGGCCGACGGCTGCCACGGCGCGACCACGCGGACCCAGTCGCCGGCTTCGTCGATGATCTCGACCGGCTCGCCAGCAACCAGCTGGGTCAGGGTGCGGCCGTGCAGCCCCAGCCGGCCGTCCGGACCCGACCGGTCCATCGCCGCCAGCCAGGCTTCGACGTCGGGATCGTCGAGAACGACGGGGGAGTCGATGCTGCGCGGGGCGTCCGGGGCCGTCCACCCGGTAGAGACGCCGACGATAACCACGGCGGTCGTCGGACTCATTGCGCCAGCCCCGTAACGCCGAGGCCCGGAACGTCGGGCAGGACCACGGTCGGCCCGTCGTACCGCAGCCCCCCGACGACCGGGCTGGCCGCCGTCCACCAGGCGGCATCGAGATCGCTCGCGTAGGTCGAGCCGACAGCGGCTGCGAGCGAGGCGATCGCGCCAACTCCGATCGGTCCCTCCATCATCGATCCGAAGATGTAGCCGACCGCGTGGGTGTCAGCGAGACTCACCATGGCGGCCGCGGTGGAGAGGCCGCCGCACTTCGCCAGCTTGATGTTGACCAGGTCGGCGGCGCCTCGCTCGATCACGGCGGCCAGGTCGCGGAGGCCGAAGACGCTCTCATCGGCCATGACTGGGGTGTGGGCGGCGGCGGTAACGCGCGCCAGCCCGACGAGGTCGGAGGCCTCGACCGGCTGCTCGACGAACTCGAGGTCGACGTACGCGTCCTCGAGCGCCTGGATGACCTTGATCGCTTCACTCGGGGTCCATCCCTGGTTGGCGTCGACCCGGATCCGGACGCTCGGTCCGACCGCGTCGCGCACCGCGCGGACCCGCGCGACATCGGCTACGGGGTCGGTCCCGACCTTCAGCTTCAGCGCGTCAAAGCCTTCGGTGACGCGTTGGCTGGCGGCCATCACGAGCGCGGCTGGGTCACCCGCGCTGACCGTGATGTCGGTCCCCACCCGGTGCCGCTCGGCGCCCAACAGCCTGGGGAGCGAGATGTCGAGTCGCTGCGCGGCCAGGTCGTGCAGCGCCACCTCGACAGCGGCCTTGGCGCCGAAGTTGCCCACAACGGCACGGGAGACATCGGCAGCGAGCTCGTCGAGGTCGTCGGGTGACCTTCCCCTGACCACATCGGCGAGTGGGCCAGTGACGCAAGCCTCGGCTCCGGCGATCGACTCTCCAGTGACCCGCCAGACCTGCGGCGCCTCCCCGTACCCGCGCCGTCCGTCGGCGTCCACCAGCTCGACGACGAGGGTCTCGAGCCGGGTGGTGCTGCGCAAGGCGGTGACGAAGGGCGTGTGCAGCTGGGCGCTGAGCCGATGCGTGCGCACCCCGACGACCGTCATCCGAGCTCCTGCCTGGCCTGCCAGGACGCCCGGGCCGCTCCCGCGATCAGGTCGAGTGACTCCTGCTCGGTGAGACTGGACGTCGTACACACGACAAGCACGTACGCCGGGGAGTCGGCGGGGTAGACGATCCCCGCGTCATGCGAGATGCCGGTCACCCAGCCGGACTTGTGTGCGACCTTGGTGCCCGGCGGGAGCCCAGCGGGGATCCCGTCGTTGATCTGCTGCGCCGTGAGGGTGGCCAGGATCTGTTGGCAGGACTCGGCCGTTGCGATCCGGTGGGCGGCCAGCTCGCGCAGGGTCAGCGCCAGGTCGGCGGCGGTCACCAGGTTCTGCAGCCCGGACTCCCGGGCCGGGGCATCCTCGATGCCACGGGCGACAACACTGTCGGTGGTGCCGATGACCGAGAGGGCCTCGTCAACGGCCGGCAGGCCCACCGCCTCCAGCAGCAGGTTTGTCGCCAGGTTGCCCGACCGCACGATGGCGCGGTGCGCCAGCCACCGCAGCGTCACCTCGGTCCCCATCCGGCGCCAGGTCTCGTCGTCGCTGTCCTCCGAGCGGTCCATCGCGAACCGCGCACCGGGGGTGGCTGAGTCGAAGTCGCTGTGCACCGCGACCTGGGCGCCGAGGTCGAGCGTCCCCTGGTCCGAGCGCCGGTAGGCCGCGATCACCAGGGCCAGCTTCATCGTGCTGGCGGCGTAGTGCTGACGCTCGGCTTGGTGGGCGACGACCGGCGGACCCCCGAGCGGCCCAACCCAGAGGGAGAAGGTGCCGTCGCGAGGAAGGCTCTCGACGTACGACGAGAGCGCCGGCGTGGTCACCCGAGCCAGCCTAATGCCGGGTCAGGGGTCCTGAAGCACCCCGAGGAGTTGCCGTCGGCGTCGGTCACCTCGGCCAGCAGCGCGGCATACACCTGCTTGGCCGCCGCCAGGTCGGAGACTGGGTGCAGCACGGTCTCGATCCCTGACCGCTTGGGTCTCAGTCCAGTGAGTCTGAAGAGCGCCCAGCTCACCCTCAGGCGGCGTAGTCGATGTGGTAGCGGATGGGGCGGTAGATCTCAATGACGTGTGGTCGTGGTGGTCGAGTCTGTGGTTCCTGCGCGAGTTGGGTTTCGGGCGGGGGTGTTCCGGGGAGGGGTGGTGGTCGTGAGGTGTAGGTGTGTCCGGTGGGGGTGGTGATGGTGACGGACTCGCCGGCACCGCCGGGTCCGGGTCTGGCTTGCCAGCCGGGGCCTTCTTTGATGTAGTTGCACGCCTCACACAAGCCTTGGGTGTTCGCTTCGGCCGTGTCGCCACCATCGGAAACAGCGACGACGTGGTCGGTATGGCGGATGGGTGCTCCGCACCAGGGGGTTCGGCACCATTGGTCGCGGAAGATGATGGCGCGGCGGAGGATGCCGTCAACAATGCGTTTGGAAGGGTCGACGGCGGACAGGAGTCCGGTGCAGGGGTCGGTGAAGAACCGCCGCACCCACACTTTGGTCTGGTCGTCGAGGCGGCGGAGCAGGTCGCGGAGCCAGGGGGCGGGGACGGGTCCGTAGCCGGGGATCCAGCCGGGTTCGGCGTCGTCGGTGAACAGGGCCTGGTCGCTGATGCGGACCTGGATCTCGACCGGGGTCTGGTCGGCTCGGGTTTGTCCGGTGACGCGTTCGACCAGGGTGTCGGCCATCACCTGCCCGCGGGTCCGGTCATCGCCGCCGGCCCGGGCCGCGTCGGCGGCGTGGGTGAGGGCGGCCATCACCGTGGCACCGTGGACGACCGGCAAGGTGGCGGTGACGTTCATCATGGTGTCCGGCACCGGCTTGGACGACACGTGCCGGTCCTTCTCGGCCTGGGCCGCCCGATTGACGATCACATACGGGTCGAGCCGGTAGCCGATGCTCTTGGCCTCGGCCCGCAGCTGCTGGTCCGACAGGGACCCGATCCGGCCGGCCAGCTCGGCATCGACGACCCGGCGATGCGCCAAGCTCAGGCAGGCGGTCTCCTTGGCCACGATCATCGCCCGCCACTCCGAAATGGCGCCAGCGGTGAGCGCGGCCATCGTGTGCGGCATCTCACCCACCAGAGCCTCGGCCAGGCCGACCAGCCGCGACTGCCGGTGCGGCGACTCGCGCCGCGCCAAGGCGACCTCGCCGCCGATGCCCTTGGTCACTCGCCGTCCGGTGATCCCGGCGGCTTCGCGTTCGGCGACCCGGGTCTGTTTGAACGCCACTGTCTCCCTGGCCTGCGCTGCAGCGATCGCCCCCTTCAGCTCCTCCATCCGGCGGAGCCGGTCAATCCGGACCGCCGGATCCGCATCCGGTGCCGATACCAGACTGGTCATCAACTCCTCGACCTGGGCCAGCACAGGATCCACCACCGCGGTTGCCGCGGTGCCTCCCGTGGTAGTCGACCCATCGTGCATACGTTTGAATCTAGAGCAACCCACCGACAGTTTCCGATTCTATGAGCAGCCTGTGGATGAGCGGCTCATGAAGTCAGGCGCCAGCGTCATCATGCAGCCACGGAGCGTACGAAAGCCCGACGATGAGCCCCTCTGGTGACAGCAGTCGGGCAACGGTCTGCCCCCACGGTTCGAGCCGAGCCTCGTGCAGCAAGGGGAAACCGCGCCCGGCCAGCTCGTCGGCCCCGGCGGCCACCGCGTCGGCGTCGGCCAGCTCGAACTCGATGCTCGCCTGGGGCACCGATGTGCCGCTCGGCCACTCCGACGTACCGAAGCACGCCTCTGCGGCCTGGGCGAGCGGCCAGACCCCGAAGTGCTTGCTGCCGCCGATGTGCTCGCTGTGGTAGTAGTCGTCGCCCTCACCGTGGTCGAGCGGAAGGCCTAGTGCCTCCACGTAGAGGCCTCGGCTGGCTTCCGGGTCGGGCGTGATCGCGGCCATGCTCGCGATGAACTCGATCTTCATGTGTGCTCCTCGAATCGTCTGGTGCCGATCTGGTTGGCCGACCTGCGGACCGATCTCACCCGCATCGCGAAATGCCTGCTTCGCGTCTTGTATGGATCGGTCGCCGTTGTCGCGGCGATCTGAGAGTCTCAGGGAGTGCTGACCTCGCTGCCGCCCGGAGAGGTGTTGGCGCCTGCCGACCCGCCGCGCTACCAGGCTCCGCGTCACCCCGCGTTGCGCCAGGTGGTGTCGACGTTCTGGTTGACCCGGGTGCCGACCGCGGCCGCGCGGCTCCGGGTGCTGCCAGACGCCGCCGTCGACCTGGTGGTGAGTGGTGGAGGGGTCACGATCGCCGGCCCGGACACCCGCCCGTCGGTCGAAAGCCTGACGCCTGGTCCGGTGCTTGGGGTCCAGCTCCGGCCGGATGCGGTGGCGGCGGTCCTGGGGGTTCCGGCATCGGCAGTGCTGAACACTCGAGTGGGCCTCGAGGACGTCTGGGGAACCGCGGGTCGTGATCTCGTTGACCAGGTACGTGAGGGCCGATCAGTCTCCCAGCTGGTGGACCTGCTCGAGCGGGCCATGGTGCGTCGTACCGGCGAGGCGACGCTGGTCCCCGCGGTCGGCAGTCTGCGCGCTCACCTGGCCAACGGTCGGCCACTCGACCTTCGGCGGCTCGGCGTCGGTGAGCGGCAGCTCCGTCGGCGCTGTGTTGCTGCGTACGGCTACGGCCCCCAATTGCTCACCCGGGTAATGCGCTTCCAGAGCGCGCTTGAGCTGCTTCGATCGCTTGGTTCCCCACCGCTGGGGGAGCTTGCGGTCTTGGCCGGCTACGTCGACCAGTCGCACCTGACCCATGAGGTGCGGGAGTTCAGCGGGCTGACCCCGGGAGCCCTTCGAAAGGCCCTTGCTCAGATACCGTCGCCGCATGATCTGGCCCACGAGCGATGAACCGGTCGTCACGGAGGGCGGATCGGTCCGGCTGCTGACCGAGATCGACCGGGAATGGCGCTGGCGTGGGCCGACCGCCCGTGCGCTCCAGTCATTCGGTGCCCGGGAGAGTTCGATGAGACGGCTGCCCGGCGGGGCTGGTTTCGTCTGGACCGACGGGAGGCTGGTGCTCAAGCCCGTCGGTTGCGTCGCGGAACACACGTGGGTGTGCGGCGTGTACGTCGGCTGGCCGGCTCCTGACGCCCTCCGAGTCCCCGAGCCCGTGCTTCCCACCGGCGCCTCGGCCGACGAGGGCTGGTCGGTCGATGGATGGGGTGCGCACGTGTTTGTCACTGGACGGGATGTCGACCTGCCAGGCGAACTGTCCAGGGTGAGGGAAGCCGGCGACATCTTCCACGCGCTGCTTGTTGATCTGCCGCGGCCCGGTTTCATCGATGGACGAGACGACCCGTGGGCATTCGGTGATCGGCTGGCCTGGGAAGGGATAGCTCCCGTGGGTGACCAGGAGACGCTGACGGTCATCAATGAGCTGCGCGTCAGCCTCGCTCCGGTCAGCAGCCGGGACCAGGTGATCCACGGAGACCTGCTGCCTAACGTGTTGCTCGCGGACGGAGTGGCTCCCGCCGTGATCGACTGGCCGCCATACTTCCGGCCGGTCGGGATGGCGAACGCGATCGCCGTCACCGATGCGGTGACGTTTCGTGGCGCGCCGTTATCGTTGCTCGATGAGTGGGAGTCGGGTGACGACTGGAGCCAGCTGCTCATCCGAGCTCTCCTCTATCGGCTGGGTCCGACCGGAATCTTCGCCGCCCGGAACCGGCTGATGGGTGGTCTTGTCACACACCTGCAACGGGTGCGACCGGTCATCGATGCCGTGCTATCCCGCTCACCACGCTGACCCTTATGACGAGCAGGAGAAGGAGCTGACACTCGGTGCGGGCAGTCGTCTACGAAGAGTTCGAGCGACTTGCTGAGGTCGTCGACGTTGCTGAACCCGCATGTCCCGCCACCGGTGTGGTGGTCGCAGTCGCGGCCACCGGGTTGTGCCGCAGCGACTGGCACGGGTGGATGGGTCACGACTCGGACATCCGGCTGCCGCACGTGCCTGGGCACGAGTACGCAGGGACCGTGGTGGAGGTCGGCTTCGGCGTCCGGCGTTGGGCCGTCGGCACGCGCGTCACCGCGCCCTTCGTGCTGGCCTGCGGAGCGTGCGCGACCTGCCTGCGGGGAGACCAGCAGGTCTGCGAGCGGCAGCAGCAGCCAGGCTTCACGCAGGCCGGCTCGTTCGCCGAGCTGGTCGCGGTCGACCGGGCCGACGTCAACCTGGTCGCGCTTCCCGACGCTCTCGACTTCGACTCCGCCGCCAGTCTGGGCTGTCGGTTCGGTACGGCGTACCGGGCTGTAGTCCAGGTCGGCGGCGTGCAGACCGGCGACTGGCTTGTCGTGCATGGCTGCGGGGGAGTAGGCCTCTCGGCGGTGATGATCGCGGCCGCACACGGAGCCCAGGTCATCGCCGTCGACGTCACCCCGTCCTCGCTGCAACTCGCCGGCGAGCTGGGCGCGGCCGTCGTACTCGACGCGACGTCTGTCAACGTGCCGCAATCGGTCCACGAGCTCACCCACGGTGGCGCCGACGTCTCGATCGATGCGCTGGGCAGCGTTGCGACGATGCACAGCTCGCTGCGCTGCCTTCGCCGAGGCGGCCGGCACCTGCAGATCGGGCTCCTCGCGGGTGCCGACGTGTCACCACCGGTGCCGATGGACCTGGTCATCGGGTCGGAGCTCAAGGTCCTCGGCAGCCATGGGATGGCCGCCGCGTCGTACGACGTGATGCTCGCCGAGATCGCGGCCGGAACCCTGCAGCCACAGCGCCTGGTCAA
>JBBRYD010000090.1:0-15449 GCA_038238065.1 Propionibacteriales bacterium
ACCCCGGGCGCGACCTCGACCAACTGGAGGCCGTCGTTGCTCACGTCGATGACGCCGAGGTCGGTGATGATCCGCTGCACCACACCACGGCCGGTGTAGGGCAGCGAGCACTCGTTCACGATCTTGTACGAGCCGTCGCGCGCCACGTGCTCCATCAACACGATCACCCGTCGGGCCCCGTGCACCAGGTCCATCGCGCCGCCCATGCCCTTCACCATCTTCCCGGGGATCATCCAGTTGGCCAGGTCGCCGCGGGCGGAGACCTGCATGGCGCCGAGGATGGCGACGTCGATCTTGCCGCCGCGGATCATGCCGAACGAGGTGGCCGAGTCGAAGGTCGACGCACCGCGACGCAGGGTGACGATCTCCTTGCCGGCGTTGATCAGGTCGGCGTTCTCCTCTCCCTCGTACGGGTAAGGTCCGACCCCCAGCAGGCCGTTCTCCGACTGCAGCACCAGCTCCACGTCGTCGGCGACGTAGTTGGGCACCAGGGTCGGCAGCCCGATCCCGAGGTTGACGTAGCTGCCGTCGGTGAGCTCAGCCGCGGCCCGGGCCGCCATCTGCTCGCGCGTCCAGCTCATCCGGGCTGCACCGATCCCGAGCGCGCCCGTACGGTCCGCCTCTCGATCCGTTTCTCGGCCGCCTGCTCCGGGCTCAGGGCCACCACCCGGTGGACATAAACGCCCGGGGTGTGCACCTGGTCGGGGTCGATCTCACCGGGCTCCACCAGATGCTCGACCTCGGCGATGGTGACCCGGCCCGCCATCGCCGCCAAGGGGTTGAAGTTCTGAGCCGAGTCCCGGTAGACGAGGTTGCCGTGCCGGTCGCCCTTCCAGGCCCTGACCAGCCCGAAGTCGCAGACGATCGCATGTTCCAGCACAAACGTCTCGTCCCCGTCGGCTGTCGCGAACACCCGAGTCTCCTTGGCGGGGGAGGAGACGATCACCTGGCCGTCGCCGTCGTATCGCCAGGGCAGGCCGCCCTCGGCGACCTGGGTGCCCACGCCGGTGGCGGTGAAGAACGCGGGGATCCCTGAGCCGCCGGCCCGTAGCCGCTCAGCCAGGGTGCCCTGAGGCGTCAGCTCCACCTCGAGCTCGCCCTGGAGGTACTGCCGGGCGAACTCCTTGTTCTCCCCGACGTAGGACGCCACCATCCGCCGGAGACGTCGGGCCGCCAGGAGCTGGCCGAGGCCCCAGTCGTCCACACCACAGTTGTTGGACACGGCTTCGAGCTGGCCCACACCGAGATCGAGCAGGGCGCCGATCAGCACGCTGGGGATGCCGCAGAGGCCGAACCCGCCGACCGCGACCGAGGCTCCGTCGAAGACGTCAGCGACGGCTTCCGCTGCGCTGGGAATCACCTTGTCCATCGGGGCCGGCTCCTTTGCTCACGCCACAACCTATTCACCTGTTGGCTTGGCTGAGGCCCTCGCCGCCCCTGGAACCAGGTGCACCCGGCACCCTGCTCGCCTACTGCTCTGACTCAGCGGTCCCACTGGTCGGGGTGACAGGATTCGAACCTGCGACCTCGTCGTCCCGAACGACGCGCGCTACCAAGCTGCGCCACACCCCGTACGTGCTGCGGCTCCTTCGACCTCTGACCAGGAGCCTCGCAGAGTCTAGCCCATCGCGACGCCCCGCCACGCGCCACCAGCCCGGGCGGGGGATCAGCCCTTCGCCACCAGGGTCATCAGGGTCGCTT
Organism: Propionibacteriales bacterium; assembly: GCA_038238065.1. GTDB lineage: Bacteria > Actinomycetota > Actinomycetes > Propionibacteriales > Propionibacteriaceae > Microlunatus. Next base: position 1,702 of record JBBRYD010000090.1, read on the forward strand.
CAGGCGGGCAGGCGAAGCGCACGGGTGCGTACGGCGAGGTGCCGAGACCCGCGGAGACGTGCAGGGCGGCGGTGTGACCGCCGGCGGTGTTGGACGTCAGCCCCTTGACCCGTGCGACATCCAGGTCGCAGTTGGTGACCAGTGCACCGTAGGCCGGCACGCAGATCTGACCCCCATGCGTGTGACCCGCCACGATCAGGTCGTGTCCGTCGGCGGTCATCGCGTCGATCACCCGCCGGTACGGAGCGTGGGTGACGCCGATGGCGACGTCGACGGCGCCACGGTCGATCGGGCCGGCGACCTCCTCGTAGTGGTCCTGGTTGAGATGGGCGTCGTCGGTGCCTCGGAAGCCGATACGTAAACCGTTGACCTCCATCGTGGACCGAGCGTCAGACAGGTCGACCCAGCCTGACTCCTGGAACGCCCGGCCCAGGTCGGGCCAAGGTAGTTGAACGGGGTGGTCCCGTGCGGTCCGGTCGGGGCGGGTGAGATAGAGGACGGGGTTCTTGAACTTCGGGGCGTAATAGTCGTTGGACCCCCAGACGTAGACCCCGGGCTTGTCGAGCAGCCGGCCCAGGCAACGGGTGACGAAGGGGACTGCATCGGCGTGACCGAGGTTGTCGCCCGTGTTGATGACCAGATCGGGCTCCAACCCCGCCAGCCGGGAGACCCAGTCCTTCCGAGCGTGGTTCCAGGGAGCCAGGTGCAGATCGGAGATGTGCAGCACCCGAAGATCGGGCGATCCCGGGGGCAGCACCGGCACCCGGACCCGGCGCAGTCTGAACGCGCTGACCTCGTAGAGGCTGGCGTAGGCCGCGCAGCCGACGCCCACCGCAACCATTCCGGCCACGCCCTGGGCCATGCGTCTGATGGTCTGACGGGTCCGTGACATAAGGAGAAGGCTACAAGCGGGTCCGGCTGCGAGAATGCAGACATGTCTGCTGCCCAGATTCCGCTGAAAGAGCGACTCCGCTCCGATCTCACCACCGCCATGAAAGCCCGGGACAAAGTCCGCTCGAGCACGATCAGGATGGTGCTGGCCGCCATCTCCGAGGCGGAGGTGGCCGGGAAGACCGCGGTACAGCTGTCGGAGCAGCAGGTACTGGACCTGGTGATCCGGGAAGCCAAGAAGCGCCGCGAGTCGGAGGAGGCCTTCGTGGCCGCCGGACGACCGGAGCTGGCGGAGAAGGAGCACAGCGAGGCGACGGTCCTGGCCGACTACCTTCCTCAGCAGCTGAGCGTTGACGCGGTCGCAACCATCGTCGCCGAGGCGATCGCCAGCACCGGAGCGGCCGAGCTCGGCCTGCGCGGCCTGGGCAAGGTGATGGGCGTCGTCTCACCGCAGACCAGGAACAAGGCCGACGGCGGGGCCGTCGCGGCCGAGGTCAGGAAGCAGCTGGCCGGCGGCTAGCTGACCGGCTGGGGGCCGACCCCGGGCCGAGGCTCAACCGCCCGGCTTCGGGGGGGTCGGAGGTTGGATGGCCGCTTTCTTCCTGGCGTCAGCCTTCTTCTTGGCGTCGGCTTTCTTCTGGGCGTCGGCCTGTTTCTTGGCGTCAGCTTTCTTCTGGGCGTCCGCCTTTTTCTGGGCTTCAGCCGCCTTCTCGGCTGCCGCCTGGTCCTTCTTCTGCTGCTCGTTGCGCGCCTTCTGCCGGGCGTCCCGAGCGTCCTGGGCCGCTTGCTTCTTCTCCCGAGCCTTCGCCTTGCGCGCCGCGACGATGGCCGGGTCTTCCTTGCCGTTGGACCGCAGGGTGTAGATCGTCGCGAACTGCGCAACCGTGCCGCCCTCTGGTGACCAGCCCATGAAGGACCCGACGGGTTCGGTGCTGTACACGTACTTGTTCTCGACCGTGAAACCGGCCTTCTCCAGCTTCTTGGTCGCCGCGCTTACGCCGAGGCCGAAGATGCTGGGCATCCGCACGCGCTTGCCCACCAGGATGTCGCTGGGGGGCGTCTTGAAGCTCGTGTGCGGCCGACCCTTGAGTGCCTGAGTCATCGCCGGACGCCAGATCTTGAGTCCGGCGTCACTGCTGCCGGAGCCCTGGAGGTATACGCCGCTGTTGGGCAGCGTGTAGCCGGCTACGCCCTTGCGTCTCCGGTTCGGCCCCACCCAAGGCTTTCGGGTCTTGTCGATGGCGATCATCGACACGCCGGCGAGCTCAGGGGTGTAGCCCGCGAACCAGACGGCGTTGTTGTTGTTGATCGTGCCGGTCTTGCCGGCCTGGTTGGTGATGCCGGGCACGCGATCCTTGACCGCCGTGCCGTTGCCCCTCATCACGCCGCCCAGCAAGCGGTTCATGCCGTCGGCCACGTCACGAGAGATGACGCGCTTGCAGTCCGCGCTGGGCGGGTTGATGGTCTTGCCGTCGCGAGACGTGATCTTGGAGATCACGATGGGGTTGCAGTGGATTCCCCGGGCCGCAAACGTGGCGTAGGCCTCAGCCATGGAGATCGGCGTCACTTCGGCCACCCCGAGGGTGAACGAGGGAATGGTGTCGTAGTAGTCGACCATGTCGATGCCGGGGTCGGACAGCTCGACGCCCAGCTTCTGGGCCATCGTGGTGACCTCACACAGCCCGGTCGTCTGCTCCAGCTGCAGGAAGTAGGTGTTGACCGAGCGAGCCGCACCCTTGTACATGTCCATCACACCGTTGGTGCCGGTGGAGTTCTTCGGCTTGTAGCTGCCGCCGAGCCGGAACGGGCCCTTGCAGGAGGTGAACCGCTTGCCTCCGAAGGACATCGGGGAGCGCGCGTTGTACTTCTTGGTGAGCGGGATGCCCTTCTGCAGGGCCGCCGCGGCCGTGAACGCCTTGAAGGTCGAGCCGGCCTGGTAACCCTCGGCGCCGCCCAGGGCCTGGGAGACCGAGTAGTTGTAGTAGGTCTCGCCCTTCTTCTTGTTGACCCCCATCACCGGCCGGCTCTGCGCCATCGCCACGATCAGACCGGTGCCCGGTTGGAGCATCGTCATGGTGGAGATGATCGGATCCTTGGGACTGACGACCTTGCTGAGCGACTTCTGCGCCTGGTCCTGGCTCTTCGGGTCGATGGCGGTGGTGATGGTGAGGCCACCGCGCTTGATCATGTTCTCGCGCTCCTCGACCGTCTTGCCCAACGCTTCTGACTGCAGCAGCGTCCGGCGGACGTAGTCGCAGAGGAAGGGGTACCGGGTGCCTACGCAGCCGTTGCGGGTGGGCTTGACCTGGCCCTCGTCGAAGGTCACCTTCTTGGCCGCGACCGCCTGCTGGGGCGTGATCAGCTTCAGCTCGGTCATCCGGTTGAGGACGACGTCGCGACGGTCCAGCGCAGCGCTCTTGTTCTTCACCGGATTGTTGGCGTCCGGGTTCTGTACGAGTCCGGCCAGCATCGCGGCCTGGGGCAGCGTCAGCTTGGCGGCGCTGGTGGAGAAGTAGTGCTTGGCGGCGGCTTCGACACCGTAAGCGCCCTCACCGTAGTAGGCGATGTTGAGGTAGCGCTCGAGGATCTGGTCCTTGCTGAGCTTCTTCTCCAGCGCGATGGCGTAGCGCAGCTCGCGGATCTTGCGCTCCATGGTGGGTGCGATCGCGGCCTTCGCGCAGATCTGGTCGCCCTTGGCCTGGCACGCCTCGACCTGGACCATCTTCACGTACTGCTGGGAGATTGTCGAACCACCCTGGGTCCCGTTGTCGCTGGCGGTGTTGCGAACGAGCGCCCGCATGGTGCCCTTGAGATCCAGCGCGCCGTGCTCGTAGAACCTGTGGTCCTCGATGGCCAGCTGCGCCTGACGCATCACCGGCGCGATGTTGACGAGCGTGACCGGGATGCGGTTCTCGTCGTAGAAATAGGCCAGCGTCTTGCCGTTGGCCATCAGCACCTTGGAGCGTGTGGACGGCGTCGGCGTCTCCAGCTCGGCGGGCAGGTTGTTCAGCTCGGTGGCGGTGGCCTTGCCGCTCAACCCGGCGAGTCCGGCGAACGGAACGAACAGGCCAGCGACGAGAACTCCGGCCAGCACGCTCACGATGGCAAACATGACCATCGAGTACGCAACGCTCCCGAGGCGCTTAGGACTAAAAGGCATGGCAGACAAGATACGCGACGAACACGTCCGCATCGAATCTTTGCACCGCCGCAGGTCACGAACGCGCAAATATGTTCCCCGGCCTCTAGCCAGGTCGTGATCCTATCCATACCATTCGAAGTGCCGTGCCATGACCGGGGAAAAGTCGTGGAACGGTGTTGAAACCAGGGGAAGTTCAAGGGGAGAAGGCAGCGTGACTGCACTACAACAAGAAGACTGGACCATGCGCGCCAAGTGTCAGGGCATGGAGGATGCCCTGTTTCCGGAGGCGTCGGACCAGAAGCGAGCTCGACTCCTGTGCGGAGGGTGTCCGGTCAGGTCGGAATGCCTCGCAGAGGCGTTGGACAACCGGATCGAATGGGGTGTCTGGGGCGGCATGACCGAACGGGAACGGCGTCTGTTGCTGCGGCAGCGGTCCGACGTATCGTCGTGGAGCTCAGTCCTGTGCGGAAAGCAGATCTCCAACCCGGCGAAGTGACTCCAGGTCTGTGACGTCGGTCGGCAACGACTCGACGACGGTCCGCGGCACCGCGGGCCGAGAGGATGAGAAGCGGTTGAGCAACAGCCGTTCTCGTTCTATCACCCGCATCAGGGAGGCGTGGCGCTTGAGCGCCTCGATCTCGACGGCGGACTGACTCGGCTCGAGGTCTTCGGCGATCGCCAGCGCGCGTTCGGCGGACAGCGGCAGCCTGCTCGTGTGGACCCGGTTGATGACCATGCCCGACAGGGGCATCTTCTCCTCGGTCAACCGATCCACGAAGTAGGCGGCTTCGCGCAGCGCGTCGCGTTCGGCGGTCGCCACCACCAGGAACGTGGTGTGCTCCGACGACAAGAGCTCGAAGGTCTGCGCGGCGCGTTGTCGAAAACCCCCGAAAAGGGCCTCGAAGGCGGCGACGAAGGTCTGCAGATCCCGGAGGATCTGGCTGCCCAGGACCTTGTTGAGCGCCGACGAGACGAGGGTGAAGCCCACGCTCATGATCCGGAAGGGGCCGCGCGCCGGCGCCAGCAACAGTCGCAGGAAGCGACCGTCGAGCAGCGAGCTCAGGTGCTCGGGGGCGTCCAGGAAGTCGAGTGCCGAGCGGGCGGGCGGGGTGTCCACCACGATCAGGTCCCAGCTGCCGTCCTGTTCGGACTGGCTGTGCAGCTGACCGAGCCGCTCCATGGCCATGTATTCCTGGGTGCCCGAGAACGACGAGGACAGCGCCTCGTAGAACGGGTTGTGCAACAGGGCGTCGGCGCGGTCGGCCGAGCTGTGAGCCAGCACGACGTCGTCGAACGTGCGCTTCATGTCCAGCATCATCGCGTCCAGGCTGCCGCCGGCGGAGGTGTCGATACCGTGCACCGGTCGGGGTGTGTTGTCCAGCTCGCCCAGCCCCAACGACTGGGCCAGCCGGCGGGCCGGGTCGATGGTCAGCACGACAACCTTCCGGCCGGCCTCCGCCGCCCGGACCGCCACCGCGGCCGAGGTGGTGGTCTTGCCCACGCCGCCCGAGCCGCAGCAGATGATGATCTTCGTCCCCGGGTCGGCGATGATCGCGTCGGTGTCCAGGAACGGCGTCGCCATCAGGCCACCTCGGCTTCCATCTGGGTGCTGAGCTGGTCGGCGATGTTGAACAGGGAGCTCTCGTCGATGCCGGCCGGGTCGAAGCTGACCTCGGCCATCGGGATGCCGAGCTTGTTCAGGATCTCTCGTCGTTCGCTCTCCTGCAGGATCCGGGCCGCCTCGAAGGCGAACTCGCCGGCCAGCGCGGTGTTCTGGGCGGCGCTGAGGCCCGGGACCTTGAGCTTCTGTCTGCTCGCCGCGGCCCGGGCCAGCAGGTCCTCCTCCAGCGGGTTGGGGGTCACCATGTTGGCGATCACGGTGCCGACCACGATCTGGGTGGGCTCCAGCTGGCCGATCGCCTCCTCGGTCTCGGTGACCGGCATGTCCTCGAGCAGGGTGACCAGGTGGACGACCGTGCTGGACGAACGCAGCATCCGCATGATCGAGTCGGCCTGGCTCCGGATCGGGCCCACCTTGGCCAGGCCCGCGACGGCCTCGTGCACGTTGAGGAACTGCGAGATGCGTCCCGTCGGCGGTGCGTCGACCACCACCGCGTCGTAGGCGTTGGGGCGGGACTTCACTCCGCGCCGGACGGCTTCGTAGACCTTGCCGGTCAGCAGGACGTCACGGAGCCCGGGCGCGATGGACGTGGCGAAGTCGATGGCGCCGAAGCGGTCGAGGGCTTTGCCGGCCAATCCCAGGTGATAGAAGGTGTCGAGGTATTCCAGCAGGGCGTCCTCGGCGTCGATCGACAGACCGAACACGTGGCCGCCGGCGGGCGTGCGGCAGACCCGGCGCTCCTCGTCCTTGACGAGCGGAGTGGTGCCGAAGAGCTCGGAGATGCCGTTGCGTCCCTCGACCTCACAGACCAGCACTCGCCGGCCTTGGGTGGCCAGCGCGCAGGCCAGGGCGCTCGCAATGGTGGTCTTCCCGGTCCCCCCCTTGCCGCTGACGATGTGGAGCGTGTGGGCCGGGCTCACGAGATATCGGTGATCGTCAGTCCGGCGTGGGCCTGGTACCGACGGTTGACGGCGATCAGGTTGGCCGTGAACGCTTCGACCTGGCCGGCGTTGCGCAGCCGGCCGGCGTAGATCCCGCGGGCGCCGGGAATGGCCTCGGCCAGCCGACAGACGACCTCCACGGCCTCGCGGTCCTCACCCAGGACGAGCACGTCACCCTCGATCCGCTGCACCGTCGGGTCGTCCAGCAGAACCGCGCTGACGTGGTGGAACGCCGCGACCACGGTGGAGTCCGGCAGGGTCTGCTGGGCTTCCTGGGCAGCGGAGCCGGCCTCGACCGGGATGGCGTACGGACCCTGTTTGTCGAACCCCAGTCGGTTGACACAGTCGATCACGATCTTGCCCGCGAGCTCGGTGGCCAAGGAGCTCAACAGCTCGGCGTGGCCGTCGTAGGGGACGGCGACGATCACCAGTTCGGCCCGACCCGCGGCCTCGCTGTTGACGGCGCCCGTCACGTCGCCGACGTCGGTGTAGTCGGTGGCCGCCTGCGCCGCCCGGTGAGCGTCACGTGAACCGAGGATGACGGCATGTCCGGCCGCCGCCAGCCGTCGCGCGAGTCCTCGTCCCTGCGGTCCCGTCCCTCCCAGGATGCCGACTGTGCTCACCGGCGGAACAGGGACTGCGCAGAGCCGGGGACTGAAGAGGTCATGCCTTCGATGGTAGTGGGCGCGCTCGAACCGGCCGCTGGAAGTGTCAGTGGCGCCGGTCATGATGAACCCATGAGCGAATCCGTGATCCCGGCCGCCGCGACGGCCGCACCTGTGCCCGGCACTCACCACATCGTGCTGGGTGTGGTGGCGCTGGACACCAACGAGCCTCGCCCGCTGGCGGACTTCTACGCCGCCTTGCTGGGGTGGGAGGTGACCCGCGACGACGAGGACTGGGTGGTGATCCGTCCGTCGACAGGCTCAGGAAGCGAAGCGCCGGGCTCAGGAGGGGTCGGGCTGGCCTTCCAGCTGGTGATCGACTATGTGCCGCCGACCTGGCCCACCCAGGAGGTCCCCCAACAGTTCCACCTCGATCTCGACGTGGCCGACCTGGATGAGGGCGAGGCCATTGCCCTGTCGCTGGGCGCCCGACGGGTGGCCAACGCCGGCGTCGAGGGTGACTTCCGGGTCTATCTCGACCCCAGTGGGCACCCCTTCTGCCTCTGCAGTACCGGCTGAGGCTCCGCTCACCATCGCCGACCCCGCGGCCGATAACCTGGTCCGCATGACTAAATGGGAGTACGTGACCGTCCCGCTGCTGGTGCACGCCACCAAGCAGATCCTGGACAACTGGGGCCAAGACGGGTGGGAGCTGGTCCAGGTGGTGCCGGGCCTCAACCCGGAAAACCTGGTGGCGTACCTGAAGCGCCCCATCGGTGGCCCCGGAGCCGGTGCGTGAGCGGTCCCGCTGCTCGGCTTGCTGAGCTCGGCCTGACACTCCCAGCGGTTCCGGCGCCGCTGGCGTCGTACGTGCCTGCGGTGCGGAGCGGCGGTCTCGTCTACACCTCCGGTCAGCTCCCCTTCGTCGACGGTCAGCTGTCGGCCGTCGGGAAGGTCGGTGCGCAGGTGAGTGTCGAGGTGGCTGCGCAATGCGCCCGGCTGGCCACCCTCAACGGCTTGGCCGCGGTCAGCGCTGAGCTGGGCGGCCTCGACGGCATCGCTCAGGTGGTCAAGGTGGTGATCTACGTGGCCAGTGCCCCCGACTTCACGGGCCAGCCCCAGGTGGGTAACGGCGCCAGCCAGCTGTTGGGCGAAGTCTTCGGTGACGCCGGACGGCACGCCCGGAGCGCCGTCGGAGTCGCCTCCCTGCCCCTCGACGCGCCCGTCGAGGTCGAGCTGGTGATGGAAGTCCAGCCACGGCCAACCGTCCAGCTGGTGTCGGTCTGAGGGGGCTCCCGACATGCCGTCCCACTCGCTCGACGTCTTGACCCGGCTGTCGATCCAGGTACCGGCCGCATTGGCGACGCGAGCGGAGGCGTGGCACGAGGGCACGGTGCCGGCCGAGCCGCTCCTGTCGGCGAGCGTGATCCTGTTGCGGGACGGGCCCGAAGGTCTGGAGACGTACCTGCTGCACCGCCACGCGCGCATGCCCTTCGCTGCGTCGATGGTGGTCTTTCCTGGTGGTCGGGTCGATCCCACGGACGCGGCGGCCGGGACCGGGTCCGATCCGGTGCGGCTGTGCGCGCTCCGCAAGACCCACGAGGAGACGGGCGTGCAGCTGACCGAGGAGGAGCTGATGCCCTGGGCTCACTGGACCACGCCCGAGCTGGAGCCTCGCCGGTACGAGACCTACTTCTTCATCGCTGTGTTGCCGACGGATCAGCAGGCGCAGGACGTGTCCACGGAGACCGACCGAGCCGCTTGGGCGACCCCGGGTGCGGCGCTGGCCGAGTTCGCCCGCGGCGAGATCGCGTTGATGCCACCGACGCTGTCCATGCTGCTGGAGCTGGCCGACGTCGCCGACGCGGACGAGATCCGGGAGGTGGCTCGGGACCGCATCGTCGCGCCGGTGCTGCCACGGCTGAGCAGGACCGACGAGGGCTGGACGTTCCGCTACCCGGTGCACCGATGAGCGACCGCCCGGCGTCTGAGGGGATCAGTCCCCGTCTGCCGCTGCCTCCCTATCTACACCTGGTCCGAGCCCCGAACCCCGGGCCGATGACCCTGGAAGGCACCAACACCTGGATCGTCGGCGAGCCAGAAACGGCCGCGCCCCTGGTGATCGATCCCGGACCGCTGGACGACTCTCACCTGGACGCCGTGCTGACCGCGTGTCACGGACGCATCGCGGTGATCGTGCTGACCCACCGGCACGCCGACCATTCCGGCGGGGCGGCGCGGCTGGCTGAACGGGCGGACTGTGAGGTTCGGTCCGCCGACTCCCGGTTCCAGATCGGACCCGTCCCGTTGGCCGACGGGGACGTGTTCGAGGTGGCGGGAGCTTCGGTGACCGCCTACGCAACGCCCGGCCATACCAGTGATTCGTTCACGCTGCTGATCCGCGGCGAAAACAGTACCTGGCTGGCTACGGGCGACACGGTCCTCGGACGGGGTACCACGGTGATCAGCCACCCTGACGGCGACCTGGCTGGCTACTTCGAGTCGCTCAACCTGTTGGAGTCCCTCGTCCACACCGACGAAGTGGGCCAGATCCTGCCCGGTCACGGTCCCCGGGTCGAGGCGCCGTCCGAATGGCTGGCCTTCTACCGGTCCCACCGCCTCGAGCGGCTGGAGCAGGTGCGCCAGGCGCTTGTTGCCGGAGATCGGACGCCTGCCGAGGTGGTGGCTCGGGTCTACGCCGACGTCGACCAGGCGGTGTGGCAGGCGGCCGAGCAGTCCGTCGCGGCTCAGCTGGAATACCTGACCGGGCCCGGTTCGCCGTCACCCGGCGGTCTCACGCTCGACGAACGCTCCTGATGGCCGTACACAAGCTGGTGCTGTTCTACCGGTACACCCCGATCGCCGACCCAGCCGCCGTCCGGCTGTGGCAGCGGGAACTGTGCCGACGGCTGGGCATCACGGGCCGGATCATCATCTCCCCCCAGGGCATCAACGGCAACGTCGGTGGCCAGGTGAGCGCCATCAAGCAGTACGTCCGGATCAGCCGGGAGTATGGGCCGTTCGCCGATATCGACTTCTCCTGGACCGACGGCTCGGGCAGCGAGTTCCCTCGACTGAGCGTCAAGGTCCGCGACGAGGTGGTCACCTTCGGGGCGGCCGGCGAGGTGAAGGTGGACGAGTCCGGGGTGGTCGGTGGTGGCCGACGGCTGACGCCCCAGCAGCTGCACGAGCTGGTCGAGGCGCGGGGGGACGAGGTGGCGTTGTTCGACGGGCGCAACCGGTTCGAGGCCGAGATCGGCCGGTTTCGGGGCGCGATCGTGCCCGGCGTCGACCAGACGACGGACTTCATCGCCGCGCTGGACAGCGGCGCCTACGACGAGCTCAAGAGCCGACCGGTGGTGACGTACTGCACCGGAGGGATCCGTTGCGAGGTGCTGTCCTCACTGATGCTCAACCGGGGTTTCTCCGAGGTCTACCAGCTGGACGGCGGCATCGTGGGCTACGGCGAGACGTTCGCCGACCGTGGTCTGTGGGAAGGGTCCCTCTACGTGTTCGACGACCGGACCCAGATCCGGTTCTCCGCCGACGCGCTGACCGTCGGTCGCTGTGAGACCTGCGACTCGCCGACCGACACCTACCGCGACTGCCTCGCGGACCGATGTGGAGGACGCGCTCTGCTGTGTCGAGCGTGCGGTTCACGTCCCCGCTGTGCGCTCCATCGCTGATCTCAGGTTCCCAGCCGACTCACGTGATCTGCACAGGGTACGCACAGACTTTCCGAGCAACCTCGGAGACATGAACAACAGGGAAGATGAGTCCGGAGCACCGCAGTACGGCCACGACTACCAGTCGGGCCTCAACACCCCGCCGTTCGGGAGCCCCGCCGGTCCGCGGTTCGAGCCCGGCTCCTACCCGGCCGGCGCTCCGCAGTACACCGCCGCCGACTTCCCCGCCCCTGCTGGCGTTCGGCCGGTCACCGAGACCCACGCACCGGCGGCCCTGGCCAAGAAGCCCAAGGGGCGACTGGCCGCCATGCTCGTCGCCGCCTCGCTGGCAGCGGTGGTCGGCGCGGGAGCAGGCATCGGCACCTTCGAGTACGCGACCACCAGCCAGACAGCGACCGCCTCCCCGATCAGCGTCACCACCGTCCCGGCGGCTCAGACCCCCGTGCTCGACGGCACCATTGCCGCCGCCGCAGCCAAGATCGAGCCGTCCGTGGTCACCATCACCGTCCAAGCCGGCCAGAGTGGCGACATCGGCACCGGTGTGGTGCTCGACAAGTCGGGCCACATCCTGACCAACAACCACGTCGTCGAGGCCGCCGCGCAGAGCGGGACCGTCTCGGTGAGCTTCCACGACGGAACCACGGCCAAGGCGACAGTGGTCGGCACCTCGGTGTCCAACGACCTCGCCGTGATCAAGGTCGACGGCGTCAGCAACCTGACCCCGGCGGTGTTCGCCAAGTCGTCATCGGTCCAGGTGGGCGAGAGTGTGGTGGCCGCCGGCGCGCCGCTCGGCCTCTCGGAGACGATCACCAGCGGCATCGTGTCCAACACGGCGCGTCCGGTGCGTTCGGGCAGCGACAACGATGCGGTCTACCTTGCTGTACAGACCGACACCGCGATCAACCCCGGCAACTCTGGCGGCCCGCTGGTCAACCTGAACGGTGCGGTGCTCGGCATCAACTCCTCGATCGCCAGCACCGGATCGAGCCAGGGTGGCGGCAGCCAGTCCGGCAGCATCGGGATCGGTTTCGCCATCCCGTCCGACGTGGCCGTCCGGGTCGCCGGCGAGCTGATCGCCAGCGGCACCTCTAAGAACGCCGCGATGGGCGTCACCGTCGCCGGCACCGACTCGTCCCTGGCCACCGAGACCGGCGTACCGCTGGAGAGCGTGGTCGCGGGCGGCGCCGCCGACAAGGCTGGACTGAAGGCTGGCGACGTGGTGAACAAGGTGAACGACTACGCCACGACTTCCGCCGACGGCCTGATCGCCGCCACCCGGTTCTACGCGGCCGGTACCACCGTGTCGGTGACGTACACCCGCGGCGGCAGCGCTGAAAAGGTCGACGTCACCCTCGGCTCCAGCTAGCCGCCGCAGGTTCTACCGGGCTCGGCGCTCCACCCGTTGCACGTCGATGATGGTGACAGAGCGGGGCTCGAGCCGGATCCAGCCGCGGGCGGCGAAGTCAGCCAGGGCCTTGTTCACCGTCTCGCGGGAGGCTCCGACGAGCTGGGCCAGCTCCTCCTGGGTCAGGTCGTGATGGACGTGGATGCCGTCGTCGCGCTGGTCACCGAAGCGCTTGGCCAGCTCGAGCAGCTGTTTGGCCACTCGCCCCGGCACGTCGGAGAAGACCAGGTCAGCGACCACGTCGTTGGCGCGCCGCAGCCGGGCCGCCAGCTGACCCAGCAGGCCGCGAGCGACCTCGGGGCGACCCGTCAGCCAGTCCATCAGCTCGTCGTGTTCGAGGGTACGGATCTCGCACGCGGTGACCGCAGTGGCGGTACTGGACCGGGGCCCCGGGTCGAACAACGACAGCTCACCGAACATCTGGCCGGGGCCCAGGACGGCCAGCAGATTTTCCCGACCCGCTGATCCACTGCGACCCAGCTTGATCTTTCCGCTGACCACGACGTAGAGCCGGTCCTCGGCGTCTCCCTCATGGAAGAGGACCTCACCCTTGCTGAGCGTGATCGTGCCCATGGCCGCCGAGAGTGCGGTGACCGCCTCGTCCTCGAGCCCTGCGAAAAGCGGGGCTCTCTTCAAGACCTCCGGGTCCACGCGCATCCTCCTGAAAGCGGCCGAGTCAATATCGTTGGTAAGGCTACAGTCGTTTGTCGTGTGGCGGCAGTTGTGAGCCACGTCATAGGTCAAATGTCTCCTCGGGGACTGAACCGGTTCGTGCCGGGTGCCGTGTCGAGACGACCGTCAGTGCTGCGAAGTAGGCTGCGGCCATGCCACCGAGCACCTCCGCCGACTCGGACGCCGCCGTGGGTGCGTCCCTTCCGTCGGCGCTGGACAGCAGCCGGCTGGCGCTGGTGCGCCGAGCTCGACTCATCAACCGCACCCTGGCCGAGACCTATCCCGACGCGCACGTCGAGCTCGACTTCGACACCCCGCTGGAGCTGCTGGTGGCCACGATCCTGTCGGCTCAGTCCACCGACAAGCGGGTCAACCTCGTCACGCCCGTACTGTTCGCGCGCTATCCCGACGCGGCCGCCTACGCCGGCGCTGACCGGATGGAGCTCGAGGCGCTGATCACGCCGACCGGGTTCTTCCGAGCCAAGACGGAGTCCCTGCTCAAGCTCGGGGCGGCTCTGGTCGAGCGGTTCGACTCGACGGTGCCGGCCACGCTCGCTGAGCTCGTCACCCTGCCCGGGGTCGGTCGCAAGACGGCCAACGTGGTGCTGGGCAACGCCTTCGGCGTGCCGGGCATCACGGTGGACACGCACGTCGGCCGGCTGGTGCGCCGGTTCGGCTGGACCACCCAGACCGACCCGGAGAAGGTCGAGGCCGAGGTCGCCGCCCTCTTCTCACCCAAGGACTGGACGCAGCTGAGTCACAACCTGATCTGGCACGGCCGACGC
>JBBRYD010000091.1:0-15399 GCA_038238065.1 Propionibacteriales bacterium
CGGACGACGCGGCCGGCTCGCCCGACGGGACTGACCACCCGGACCGCCCCAACTGAGGGCTCAGTCGGTCGCCAGCTGCTCGATGGTCCAGTCGATGCAGCGGCAGAGCTGGACGATGTCGTTCGGCTCCACGTTGGGGAACATCCCGATCCGGAGCTGGTTACGACCGAGCTTGCGGTAGGGCTCGGTGTCCACCACGCCATTGGCCCGCAGGGTTGCGGCGATGAGGCTGGCGTCGACACCGACGAAGTCGATGGTGGCCACCACGGGGGAGCGGTGGGTCGGCTCGCTGACGAACGGCACCGCGTAGGGCGACGCCTCCGCCCAGGTGTAGATGTGTTCCGCGGACGTCCGGGTCCGCTGGGCGGCGAACTCCAGGCCGCCCTGTCCGTTGAGCCAGTCCAGCTGGTCGCCAAGCATGAACAGCGTGGCGATGGCGGGGGTGTTGAGGGTCTGGTCGAGCCGGGAGTTGGTCACCGCCGTCGACAGGCTGAGGCTCTCGGGGATCCACCGGCCGGCGGCCGCGATCTCGGCCACCCGATCCAGAGCGGCGGGGGACAACAGGGCGAACCAGAGCCCGCCGTCGGAGCCGAAGCTCTTCTGCGGCGCGAAGTAGTAGACGTCAGTGGCGGCCACGTCCAGGGTGACGCCGCCGGCCGCGGACGTACCGTCCACCACCATCAGGGCGCCGGGGTCGGCGCCGACGATCCGATGAACCGGGGCCAGTGCTCCCGTCGAGGTCTCGTTGTGCGCCCAGGCGTAGACGTCGGCGCCACTCACCGCCTCCGGCAGGGCGACTGAGCCGACGGGAGCGGTGAACACCGCCGGGGCATCCAGAAAGGGAGCGGCGGCCGCCGCCGTGGCGAACTTGGCCGAGAACTCTCCGAAGCTCGCGTGAGCACTCCGTCGCCCGATCAGCGACGACACGGCGACGTCCCAGAAGGTCGTGGATCCACCGTTCCCGAGGATCACCTCGTAGCCGTCCGGCAACCCGAAGAGCGCGGCCAGGCCCGAGCGGACGTCGCCCACCAGGTTCCTCACCGGAGGCTGCCTGTGCGACGTGCCGAGCAGCTGGGCGCCCCGGTCGACGAGGTGGCTGACGGTGCTGTCGCGAATCTTGGCGGGACCGCAGCCGAAGCGCCCGTCACCGGGCAGCAGTTCCGCAGGAATCTCGAGCCTGATCACGCTAGGTGATTCTTCCATGGCCACGATCCCGACCTTGCGCTTAGTCACGGGCTGGAAGACTGACGGTATGACCCCAGACCTGGCGGCCGAACGGCTCGACTACCGCGGCGCGCACCTGACCGAGGCGACAGCGCCGGACGACCCGCACGTCCTGTTCGATGCGTGGCTGGCCGACGCCTTCCTGGCCAAGGACCTCGGTGTGCTGCCGGAGCCGACGGCCATGGTGCTGGCGACCAGCGACCGCGGACGGCCGAGCTCGCGGACGGTGCTGCTCAAGGAGGCCACCACCGCGGGGTTCGTGTTCTTCACCAACTACACCTCGGCCAAGGGTCGCGAGCTGGCGGTGAATCCGCAGGTGGCGCTGCACTTCGGCTGGTATCCGCTGCAGCGTCAGGTGCGGGTGGAAGGGACAGCAGCCCTGGTCACCCGCGCCGAGTCCCAGGCGTACTTCGCCACCCGCCCCCGCGGCTCTCAGCTGGGCGCCTGGGCCTCGGCGCAGTCATCGACGGTCGGGTCAGCGGACGAGCTGACCGAGTCGTACCGGCAGGTGGAGGAGCGGTTCGCCGGCCAGGAGGTGCCGTGCCCGGACCATTGGGGTGGCTACCGGGTGACGCCGACCATGATCGAGTTCTGGCAAGGGCAGCCGAGCCGGATGCACGACCGGCTGGTCTACGCGGCCGACGTGTCCGGCTGGAGCGTGGTCCGGTTGGCGCCGTGACGATCAGGCCAGCGCGTTGAGCCGGATCTGGACGGCGAGGAACTGCTCCGGGAACGCCTGCAGCACCCGCAGCCGGGGGTCGACGACGGCGAACACCTGAGGCATGACGAGGGGTCGCACGTCGACCAGTCGCGGGTCGGCGAACACCGCCGCCAGGGCGGGTTTGTCGCCGCCGGTGACCACCGTCTCGAGGTCCGCGACCCGGGGGAGCAGGATCTTGACCACCTCGCCGGCGGCGTCGGCGAAGGCCTTTCTGGACTGGTTGCCGCGGCGGCGGGCGTAGCGCTGCTGAGACCAGCCGCCGGCTTTGGTCTTGCCCTGGACGTAGGCCGATCCGACCTTGGACACATCCAGCCGGTCGCCCTCGAAGACGCCCACGGCGAAGCCGCCCTTGCGTACCAGTACGGCCCCCACCCGGCGCGGCCGGGCGGCGTGGTGGATCAGCGCGTCGAGTGGGTCGGTACCCGGGTCCAGCGGGGGGAAGGGGACGGCGATGGTGGCCTCGGCTCCGTCGGTCCCGAGCAGCCGGACGGAGTCGGTCAGCAGTCGCGCCTCGGTCAGCCCGTGTCGAGCGCGGAAGTTGTCGACCCACGGTTGGAGCCGAGACCGGGCAATGGTGACCGTCCGCAGAGCCTGGTCGGTCATGGTGGCCTTCGGACGTAGGTGGTAGCGGGGGACGCATCGGTCCCGGACAAGGACAAACTCGCGAACTGTACGGGCTTCCCTCAGCACCCATTCTGGCTGAGAGTCGCACCGGCCGGAGGACAAGTCCGACGTTCGCGGGTTCGGGTGAACGGCAGTGGATTTAGCCGGCCGCAGGCGACCAGTTCAACCAACTTGGGCAGCGGCTAGCTAGCCGTCACCTCACATGTCCCAAAGTCACTCATTCTTCGGACCACCTCCTTTCCGTGTACGCCAAATGTATGCGGCCGTCCCGGCTCGGTCAACGGCATTTTGGAGCAATTTTCGGGCGGTTCAGGCAGGCCGGGAGGTCTGGACGTCCTCAGGCGAGGATGACCTCGACCCCGCTGTGCAGCAGCGTGTCGACCATCTCCGGCGGGGCGGACTTGTCGGTCAGGATGGTGTCGACCTCACTGACCCGGCAGATGCGGGAGAAGTCGACGTGACCGAGCTTCGAGGCGTCGATCACCACGACGGTGCGCTTCGCCTGTGTCACCATCACCCGGTTGATCGCGGCTTCGGCCTCGTCGCTGGTGGTGATGCCCGCGTGCGGGTCCAGGCCCTTGGCGCCCAGGAAGCAGATGTCGGGGGTCAGCTGGCCCAGGGTCTCGCTGGCCATCGCCCCGACCAGCTCATAGCTCTGCGGTCGGGCCACCCCGCCGCAGACCACGATCTTGATGAACGGGCGGACCGTCAGCTCGGTCGCGATGTTCAGCGCGTTGGTGACCACCGTCACCCCGTTGTGCAGCGCTTGCGCTCTGGGGATGGCGCGGGCCACCTCCACGGTCGTGGTGCCTCCGTTGAGCGAAACCGTGCACCCCGGCCACAGCATCTCGACGGCTCGTTGGGCGATCCGCGCTTTGGCGTCCCCGCGCGACGTGGCCTTGTAGCGCAGCGGCAGGTCGTAGCTCGTCGTGTTCGGCACCGCCCCGCCGTGGGTCCGAGACAGCAGCTGCTGGTCGGCCAGGTAGTCGAGATCGCGCCGCACCGTGGCTGCGGAGACGTTGAAGTGACCGGCCGAGTGTTCGACGTCGATCTTGCCGTCGGCCACCAACCGCTCCAAGAGCGCTGACAACCGCTCCGCTCGCGTCATACCGCCCTCATTCCCCCCGCCGAGAATGATATGTTCATATCTGTTCATTTGGGAAGCAAACGAGCAAGTTCGTCAGACAGGATGTGCGATGGCTTACTTCGTCGAGGCCGAGATCAGCACCCAACCCGACTGCTGGGCCCGGGCCGCGTCGTTGCTGCCCCAGGTGGCAGACCTGCTGCCGCAGCCGGGCGAGCGGGTGGCCTTCGTCGGGTGCGGCACCTCCTGGTTCGTCGGTCAGGTCCTGGCTCGGTGGCGTGAGACGGCGGGTCAGGGTGAGTCCGACGCGTTCACGGCGTCGGAGATGCCGGACCGACCGTACGACCGGGTGGTGGCTCTGACCCGATCCGGTACGACGACCGAGGTGGTCGAGCTGGTGCGACGCCTGCAGGGACGCATCCCCACGGTGGCCATCACCGCAGACCTGACCACCCCGATCGTCGACGCCGCCGACCAGATCATCGACCTCTCCTTCGCCGACGAGCAGTCGGTGGTCCAGACCCGGTTCGCCACCACGACGCTGGCCCTGTTCCGTGCCGTCCACGTCCCGACCCTGGACGGCTTGGTCGCCGAGGCGCGTCAGGCCGTCACCGAACCGCTGCAACCCGACTTGGTGACGGCACAGGAGATGACGTTCCTCGGCCAGGGATGGACCATCGGGTTGGCGCACGAAGCGGCGCTGAAGTTCCGCGAGACCTCCGCGAGCTGGGCCGAGTCCTACCCGGCGATGGATTATCGGCACGGTCCCATCGCCATCGCCGGACCGGGGCGGGCCGTGTGGATGTTCGGTGCGGCGCCGACGGGGCTGGCTGAACAGGTCAGAGCTACCGGCGCCCGTTTCGTGGAGAGTACGCACGACCCGATGGTCGACCTGATCGTGGCCCAGCGGGTGGCGGTGGCTCGAGCCGTCCACCTGGGCGTCAACCCGGACGAACCGCGTCACCTGACCCGGTCCATCGTCCTGACCGCCTGAGCCGGAACCATGAGCCAGTCCGCGCACCAGTTCGTCGTGGCCATCGACCTCGGTGGCAGCCTGACCAAGATCTCCTACGACGACGGTGGTGGGCGGCCCAGCCCACCCGACCGGCTGCCGACGCAGCTCGCTGACGGGAGCGACGGCCTGGTCCGCTGGCTCGCAGCCCAGATCACGCGCTACGCCGCCGGCAGGCCCGGTCACACCTGTCGGGGATT
Organism: Propionibacteriales bacterium; assembly: GCA_038238065.1. Taxonomy (GTDB): domain Bacteria; phylum Actinomycetota; class Actinomycetes; order Propionibacteriales; family Propionibacteriaceae; genus Microlunatus. The sequence goes on from JBBRYD010000091.1 coordinate 4,866, forward strand.
CGGCATCGTGGTTCCCGGCATCATCGATTCGGCCACCGGCACGGTCAGGGCAGCACCCAACGTCGGGTGGTACGACGTACCGCTTCGGGCTGAGCTGACCACTCTGACCGGGCTGCCCGGCGCCGTGGGCCACGACGTACGGTCGGGCGGCCTGGCGGAGTGGCGGCGCGGGGCCGGCCAGGGCGTGGACAACCTGCTGTTCCTCCCCCTCGGTACCGGGATCGCCGGCGCCCTGGTGGTCGACGGGCGGATGCTCGACGCCGACGGGTACGCCGGCGAGATCGGCCACATGAGGGTCCGGGCGGCCGAGGAGCTCGACTGCGCCTGCGGGCAGGTCGGGTGCCTGGAGACAGTGGCGTCCGCCTCCGGGGTGGCCCGCAGCTACGCCCGGCTATCCGAAGCCGCCGGCGACCCGCCGGAGCACCCGGCCGACGCGAGTCGGGTTGCGGCGCTGGCCCGTTCCGGGGACGTGCCCGCCCGGGCCGCCTTCGCGATATTGACGGACGCGCTGACCGAGGCGCTGACGGTCTACCTGACGCTGCTCGGTCCCGAGCTGGTGGTGATCGGCGGCGGCCCCTCGGGCGCCGCCGACCTGTTCCTCCCACAGATCGAACACGGCCTTCGTTCCCGGGTGGCCTTCCAGCGGGTCCCGCGCCTGGTGACGGCGCTGCTCGGCGCCGACGCGGGGGTCATCGGAGCCGGGTTGGTGGGCTGGGACCACCTCCGAGACCGGGACAATGCAGCATGAGCGAACAGCGGCTGGCCTGTCAACGCGTCGTGACCAGCGACGGAGTGCTCGAGGCGGCCGTGCTGACCATCCAGGACACCCACATCACCGCCATCACCCTGGCCGATGACGACCCGAGCGCCGAGCGCGTGGAGGGTTGGACGGTGCCGGGATTCGTCGACACCCACGTCCACGGCGGCGGGGGAGCCGACTACGCCACCACCGACCCCGCCGAGGCGAGACGAGCCCGGGCCTTCCATCTCCGATACGGCACCACCAGCAGCTTCGCCAGCCTGGTGAGCGCGGACCTCGACACGTTGGGTGAGCAGATCGCCACCCTGGTGCCGCTGGTGGAGTCCGGTGAGATCGCGGGCATCCACCTCGAGGGGCCGTTCCTCTCCGCCGCGAAACGCGGCGCGCACGAGCCGGGCACGCTGATCGATCCCGACCCGGACATCGTCGACCGACTGCTGGAAGCGGGACGCGGGGGGATCGCCATGATCACCATCGCCCCCGAGCTGCTCGGCGGCGTGGCGGCGATCGAGCGGATCGCCGAGTCCGGTGTCGTGGCCGCCATCGGGCACACCGACGGCGACGAGCTCGTGACCCGTCACGCCCTCGACGCGGGCGCTAGCGTCGCCACCCATCTCTTCAACGCCATGCGGCCCATCCACCACCGCGATCCCGGCCCGGTGCCGCTGCTGCTCTCCGACCAACGGGCCATGGTCGAGCTCATCTGTGACGGGTTCCACCTGCACCGCGACGTGATCGCCATGGCCATCGCCGCCGCCGGACCCGATCGGGTGGCCCTGGTCACCGACGCCATGATCGCCGCCGGCGCCCCGGACGGCGACTACCCGTTGGGGCAGCTCCGCGTCCGGGTGGCGGACGGGAAGGCCCGGCTGGTCGGTGAGGACGGCGCTCTCGGTTCCATCGCCGGGTCCACCCTCACCATGGCGGCGGCCTTCGCGTTCGTGGTCGACGCCGGTACGTCCATCGCCGACGCCGCCACGATGGCCTCGTCCACCCCGGCACGGCGTCACCGCCTCGACTCCGTGGGCCAGATCCGCGTCGGAGCCCGCGCTGACCTCTGCGTCGTCGACGAACATGGTCGGCTGCAACGGGTGATGCACCGGGGCCGCTGGGTGCGGCGCGACTGAGCCTGCACCACCGACGCCACGTAGGCGAATGGGAGGTCGCCTTCCAGGGGAACCGACGTGCCGGCAGACCAGAGCCAGTCCAAAAAGTCGCCCCTCGTCACCCGGCCAAGTCCGCGACACGCTGCGGATGGCGACGTTGCAGGCGACGAGGGACGACTTCTTGGATTGGCCTGCGCAGCCGAGCCGCTGAGACCGATCGGCCTCGACCGCTTAGCCTCGTGGCTGTGCACACCACGCGGCAGCGATGAGCCCGGCCGAGGCGAACGACCTGGTCAGGACCATCCTGTCGGTCGTCCTGACGCTCAACATCGTGCTGGCCATCATCACGTTGATCCTGGAGCGGCGAGACTCCTCGTCGCTGTGGGCCTGGATCCTGGTGATGACCTTCATCCCGGTCCTCGGCTTCGCCCTCTATGTCTTCATCGGCCGCCGGCCGCGCCGTTCCATGGTGAAGAACCTGCTGGAAGGGGCTCCGGTGCGAGATGAGCATCGCGCGGACGCCCAACGCGCAGCCATCGCCCGCTCGGAGTACGAGTTCGAGAACAACTCCACGGAGACCTACGTCGAGCTGGCCTCGCTCCTGATGAGCGATGACGGGGCCGCGCTCACCCACGACAACGAGGTGCAGGTGTTCCACGATGGTGGGGCCAAGTTCGACGCCCTGGTGGCCGACATCGCCGCCGCCCGCGACCACGTGCACATCTACTACTACATCTTCAAGAGCGACGGTCTCGGCATGCGCATCATCGACGCCCTGACCGAACGCGCCCAGGCGGGGGTGGAGGTGCGCTTTTTCTACGACGCGCTCGGCGGCCGGCACCTGAGGAAGCAGCGGCTCTCCGCGCTCCGGGCGGCCGGTGGGCAGATCTACACCTTCTTCCCGAGCAGACTGGGCCCGCTCAACGTCCGGGTCAATTACCGGACCCACCGCAAGCTGGTGGTGATCGACGGCACGATCGGCTACATCGGCGGTTTCAACGTGGGCGACGAGTACCTCGGGCTCGACCCGAAGTTCGGGTACTGGCGAGACACCCACCTGCGGATCCGGGGCGGCGCGGTGGCCTCGATCCAGAATCGGCTGCTGATGGACTGGAACGGCGCCTGCCGGCCGGAGGCGCAGGTGTCCTTCCGCAGCTACTACTTCCCGCCCGTGGAGGACCGTCCGGGGGACGTGGCGGTCCAGATCGTCTCCAGCGGACCGTCGTCGCGGTGGGAGCGGGTGAAGTACGGCTACCTGAAGATGATCACCAGTGCCCAGTCGTCGATCCTCATCCAGACGCCCTACTTCGTGCCCGACATCGCCATCCTGGACGCGCTGAAGATCGCCGCCCGGTCGGGGGTCGACGTCCGCCTGATGATCCCGGACAAGCCCGACCACCCGTTCGTCTACCCGGCCACGCTGTCCTACGCCGACGAGCTGGTCAGCGCCGGGGCGAAGGTGCACATCTATCGCAACGGCTTCCTGCACGCCAAGACCCTGCTGGTGGACGGCGAGGTCGCCTCGGTGGGCACCGCCAACTTCGACGTCCGCAGCTTCGGCCTCAACTTCGAGGTCAACGCCTTTCTGTACGACAAAGGGCTGGGCGCCCAGCTGACCCACCTGTGGGAGCAGGACCTGACTCACTGCACGCTGTTCGACCACGACCAGGTCTATCGTCGCCCCCTGTTGGGACGGATCAAAGAGGGAGCCTCCCGGCTGGTTGCGCCGCTCCTCTAGCCCCTCGACCGGCCCGGGACGTACCATCGCCGAGCCCGTCGAAGGGGCCGCCCGGGAGCTAGAACCACCGGTCAACGCCGGTGGTGTTCCGTGGCACCTCCGGTCCGGCTCCGAGCTAGTGGCGCTTGACCAGCTCGTAGCGACCCAGCGCCACCTTGCGTTCGGCGGCGTGGTCGACGATCGGCGCCGGGTAACCCGGTGGCGGCCCGTCGGGACTGGTCCACGGTTGGTGCACGTACTGATCGGGCACGTCGGCGAGCTCGGGCACGTATCGCCGGATGTAGGCGCCGTCGCTGTCGAACTTCTCCGCCTGACCGGTGGGGTTGAAGACACGGAAGAAAGGCGCGGCGTCAGTGCCACAACCGGCGACCCAATGCCAGTTCAGCTGGTTCTGGCTGATGTCGCCGTCGCGGAGCTGGTCCATGAACCAGTCGGCGCCGTGCCACCAGCCGATGTGCAGGTCCTTGATCAGGAAGGATGCCACCACCATCCGGACCCGGTTGTGCATCCAGTTCTCGGCCAACAGCTGGCGCATGCCGGCGTCGACCAGTGGATAGCCGGTCCGTCCCTGCTGCCAGGCCTCGAGCCGAGCGGCCACCTCGGGACTCTCCCCTGGTTCGTCGCTGATCATCTTGGTGTACTCACGATTGATCGGCTCGGTGACGGCGTCAGGCCGGTGGTAGAGCACGTCGGCGAAGAAGTCCCGCCAGACGATCTGCCGCGCCAGTGCTGCGGCTCCCTTGGTCTGGTGGGTCCCCAACCCGGCCAGCACGGTCCGCGGATGGAGATAGCCCCAGCGCAGCGCGACGGAGAGGTGCGAAGTCGCGTCAGGGCCCGGAAAGTTGTTGTTGGCGGCGTAGTCGTCGGCGCCGTCGGTTGCCCGCTCGAGCCAGGCGTGCCAGTCGTGAACAGCCATAACCTCACCGGCCCGCTGCGCGACGTCGGGGTGCGCATCTGGTAGCTCGGTCCGACCCTCAGCCTCGAGCCAGCTGACCCGACGCGGGTCGACGGTCGGGGCCGGGGCGCTGACGCCGCGTTCGGTCCAGGCACGCCAGAACGGGGTGAACACCTGGAACGGTCGACCGGACTGGTTGAGCAGCGTGCCGGGCGCGACAGCGTACGGGGAGCCGGTCGCCGTCAGCTCGATCGAGGTCTCGGACAACGCCTTCATCACCCGCTGGTCGCGCCGACGTCCGTACGGCCCGAAGTCCGCAGCGATATGCACCTTTCGGGCTCCGACCTGCTGAGCCACCCGGGGCACGACGTCGGCCGGGCGACCGGTCAGCACGCTCAGCCCGGGGCCACCGCCGACCCGCAGGTCCGCGTCCAGGCAGTGCAACGAGGCCATCAGCCAGGCCGTCCGCACCGCACCGGCGGTCTTGAGCAGGGCCGGGTCCAGCACGAACAGCGGCAGCACAGCGTCCCCTGACGCGATGGCGTTGAGCAGCGCGGGGTTGTCGGCGAGCCGGAGATCGCGGCGCACCCACCACACAGTGGGGGCAGGGGCTGTGCTCATGCCCTAATCTTGCACACGGGACCTAGCCGTAGCTGCACGCCCGATCTCCCGATCTGATCTGGCCGACGAGGCACATCTTGCCTGAGGAGAGAATGGCACCGTGAGCGACCTCATCGACACCACCGAGATGTACCTCCGCACCATCTACGAGCTCGAAGAAGAGGGCATCGTCCCGCTGCGGGCCCGGATAGCCGAGCGGTTGCAGCAGAGCGGGCCCACGGTGTCGCAGACGGTGGCCCGGATGGAGCGGGACAACCTCGTGCACGTGCAGGGCGACCGCCACCTCGAGCTCACCGCCGAGGGGCGCAGCCGGGCGACGCGGGTGATGCGCAAGCACCGGCTCGCAGAGCGACTGCTGATCGACGTGATCGGGCTCGACTGGGAAAAGGTCCACGAGGAGGCCTGCCGGTGGGAGCACGTCATCTCCGAGGACGTCGAGCGGCGGCTGGTCACCCTGTTGCACGAGCCGACCGAGTCGCCGTACGGCAACCCGATTCCCGGGCTGGAGGAGCTCGGGGTCACCTCGATGCCGGGCGTCTTCCGCGAGGGCAACGAGCAGCTGAACGACGTGGTGAAGTCGGGGACGGGTGCAGAGATCCGGGTGGTCATCCAGCGGATGAGTGAGGAGATCCAGAAGGACACCGAGATGATGGGTACGCTGCGGCTGGCCGGCATCCAGCCGGGTGTGCAGGTCCGGGCCGAGGTCGGCGGGCTCGGCGTCCGGCTGTCCGCGGACGGCGCTCCGGGCTGCGAGATCGACCAAGAGGCCTCGACCCACCTGTTCGTGTCGCGAGTCTGAGACTGCCGAGGTGGCTGGAGTCGACCGCCCGCACCTGGGAAGACGCGGCATCCCGTCGGAGAGTAGCTGGCCTGACGGGGTCGATCCGGCGATGATTCAGACTTTGGTGGACGGTCACTGGTACGACGCGGTCGCTGTGCTGCTGGAGAGCTCGGTCCGGTCCGACGCGGTATCACCGCAGGTGGTCAGGGTGCAGTCCCTGGCCACGGCCGCACGACGCGTACTGGACCTGGACGCCGAGGACTTCGCCACCATCGCCAGCGGGTTCTCCGCTTCCTGGATCGTTCGGCTGGCCGACTGCTCCTTCCCGCTGCAGCCGCGGGACGCCGAGCGCGGTGCGCTGGGATCCCTCGTCCCGCTCTACCAGCTGATGCTGGAGGTCATGGAGCTGCGGGCCCTGCGCCGTGAGTCGATGCAGATCGTGGTCACTGCCCATCTGATCGCTGAGTATCTGGTGCAGCTGGCCTGGGAGAGCACGCTCGGCCATGGCGGGGACCCCCTGCAGCTGGAGCCCCTGGTCAGTGGTAGCCGGTGGGGAAGCGACGATCCGGAGTGCCCGCACTCTCCGGCCCAACGCAGCACGGCCAAGCGGATCCTGAGCGCCTGCCGCGGCGACCTCCCCGGCTACACGGCCTATCTCGACCGGTTCCACTCCCGCCAGGGCGAGGCGCTGTCCGTGTGCGCGATGAACCACGCCACCGTAGGAGCCGGAGAGCGTCCCGAGCTCGGGGTCACCTGCCCCCGTCCCTGCGACTGGGTGACCGACATCGCCTTGCCGCTCCGCCGGGACCTGGACGCTCGGGTGCGGCTCGCACTGCTGTTCGTCCAGTCGCCGATCGTCGCGCTGCGGCACCACGCGCCGGTGGGGCACTTCTTCGGCGTGCCCTCGGCCCAGGAGATCTCCGACGCCTGGACGCTGACCTGGGAACGCGCCAATGTCGCCTGGCCGGACGGCGACAACCCGCTGCACTCGATGGACCACATGTCGATGGGCGCGCTGCACGAGACGTTGCCCGGCATGTCGACACTGATCTCGGCGGTGGCAGGGCGCACGATCGGACCGGGGTACCTGATCCGCGACATCGCCAAGGACCTGACCCGGGCGCTGGATGCGCCCAGCCCCGAGGAGGTGCGAGCGTGAAAGACGAGGGGTTCAGCTGGAAGGCCTACATCGCCGACTTCCACCGCGATCGGCCGGGGGTGACCGAGGCGGTGCTGTCCCGGGCGTTGTCGGGGGACCACTCGCCGTACCGGTGGCTGGCCCGGGCCGTCTCGGCCGACACCACCGTCGTGTTGGACCTCGCCTCGGGGTCCGGGCCGATGTCACGCGAGCTGGCGCAGCCGGGCCGGATGGTGGTCGGGATGGACCTGTCCGCATCCGAGGTTGCGCTGGCCGCGGAGCGGGGACCCGGGCCTTGGGTGCAGGGTGATGCCCTGGCGCTCCCGTTCGCGGACGGCTCCATCTCGGCCGTGACCAGCTCGATGGGGCTGGTGGTGGTGACCCCGCTGGGGCAGGTGCTGTCCGAGATCAGCCGCGTGTTGCGACCCGGCGGCATCATGGCCGCGATCGCGCCGGCGCTCCGCCCGCTCAGCCCGCACGACATCCGAGTGCTGACCCGGATCAATACGCGGCTGCGCGCGAAGCCGCAGTTTCCCGGGCCGGTCGAGATCGCGGGCTTCACCAAGACCCTCAGGCTGCACGGGCTGCGCCGGGTGGAGGATCAGCGCGAACGGTTCCGCTTCACCATTCGCGATCGGGATGATGCGCAGCTCGTGATGTCGGCGATCTACCTGCCCAGCACCCGGTGGTCCCGAGTCGAGTCGGCCATCGAGCATCTCGAGGACCGGCTCAAGAAGCACGGACCGGTCGACGTCACCATCCCGATGCGACGCGTGGTGGCGATCAAGTGAGGCCGGTCGGCGGGCGTGGGGGTCGGGAATATGCCTGGCGGTGGCTTCGTTGAAAGCGTGAAGGTACACAACGAGGGAGAACATCAATGGCAACCGTCGATATCAGCGCCGAAGACTTCGAAGACACGATCAGTGACAACGACATCGTCCTGGTCGACTTCTGGGCCGAATGGTGTGGTCCCTGCAAGCGCTTCGGTCCCGTCTACGAGAAGATGTCTGAGCAGTACGAAGGCGTGACGTTCGCCAAGCTCGACACCGACGCCAACCAGGCCCTGTCAGGCCAGCTGGGCATCGAGGGCATCCCCACCCTGATGGCGTTCCGCGAGGGAGTGCTGGTCTTCAACCAGGCCGGCGCGCTGCCCGGACCGGCCCTGAAAGAGGTCGTGGAGGCCGTGCGGGGTCTCGACATGGAGGTCGTCCACGCCGAGGTCGCCAAGCTCCAGTCCGAGCACAGCGAGCACAGCGAACACTGACCTCGTCTCGCGCGCACCCCCGCCGAATAGGCACTGATCCTGCGCTTCGGTCGGCGTGTCACGGGTGCGATTCCGCCGGGGATGACTTGCTCCGCGAGCCGTACCGGCGACCACCGGTCTGACGGGTGGCGATGTCCGTCAACGAAGCGGCGGTCACTTCGAGAGCCGTTGGGGTAGCGTCGCGCACTGGCGAGCAGCCGGCACGATGTCGGCCGGACCGGTCGGGGCGGCTAACCTATCTGCCTGAGCCCCCATAGCTCAGGGGATAGAGCATAGGTTTCCTAAACCTTGTGTCGCAGGTTCGAATCCTGCTGGGGGCGCCAAAGTATTGAACTCGGTCTGGGCACGTGACCCGGTCGCACGCACACGCATCGACGGCGGAGTGGGGCGCTGCGTACCCGTTCCGCTCGGACGTCGGCCCCGCGAACTGGTGGATGATAATCACGAAGTGACGGCAGCAGATCCACGTGCGGGGCTTTACCCTCTACTTTCTCCCGCAGCAGCACCCCCAGTGCACTTGCGTTCTGCGCGAGAAGTGGCAAGCGGCCCGCACCGTTCTGCTGGTCTCGGCCGACCCTGCCTCTGACTCGGTGCGGCTCTGCGAGATCGAGGAACAGACTGTGGTACCACCGCCGTCACGTCGTCAAGGGCGACCTGACCGGGGCTCGCGGAGCCGAGCGCGGCGTAGCAGACCACTCACTGGTCAGGTCGCTCACCTGGCAGGCGGCGAAGAGGTTCCTCAGACGGTGACCATCCTCCGGCTTGGCCGGATGTTCTGGTTGAGGTGGAAGACGTTGTCCGGGTCGACTGCATCCTTGAGCTCGGTCAGCCGGGCCAGCACCGCGGGCGGGTACGCGCGACTTACGCCGGACTCCCCGTCGTCGCCGAGCGCGTTGACGTAGGCGCCGCTTGCGTACAGTTCCATCCGTTGGGCGCACGCCCGAACAGTCGTTATCCGCTCTGCGTCCTCGGCCGCGTCGGTCCAGCGTGCGGCACCCAGGTACTCGAAGGCCGTCCCTCGGTGCCCGAAGGCCGTCGCGTACTCCGGCACGTCGGCGATTGCGCCACCGTGCGTCTGCAGGCTCGCCCCCATCGACGGATCGTGAGCCAGCAGCGCCTCGATCGCCGCGTCGGGTAGCGCGGGCAGGTAGTGGCCTTTCCAGTAGCGCCGAAGGGCATGCCCCTGCGGGGTGTCGCCGCAGCGCTGCAGGTCGATGTATGACTGTTCGACCACCCGCTGGTCGACCGGTGCCCCCAGGACATCGAGACTCCGAGCGAGCAGGCGGCCCACGTCCGGGTCGCCGACCCAGACGAAGCCAAGGGTCGCGACGCCGCGTGAGATCGAGGCGGCGTACGTTGCCTGACGCGGTCCGGCCAGGGCCAAGTCCCGCCAACATGCCAGTGTCCGAGAGGCCTCGGTCGCCGGAAAGTCCAGCTCGACGGTCAAGGTGTGAGTACCGGTGTTGTGCAGCCGGAACTCGAACTCTGTCACCACGCCGAAGTTGCCGCCACCTCCGCGCAGCCCCCAGAAGAGATCAGGGTTCTCCGCCGACGAGGCGCGGACGACCTCGCCGGCCGCGGTGACCATCTCAAAGGACTCTACGTTGTCGCAGGCGAGCCCATACTGGCGGGCGAGCCAGCCCATCCCGCCGCCCAGCGTGAGACCGCCGACACCGGTGTGCGAGACGTTGCCGGCCGTCGTTGCCAGGCCGTACGCCTGGGTGGCCGCGTCCATAGCCCCCAGCAGAGCGCCACCCTGCACCCACGCCCGGCGCCGCTCCGGATCGACCCGTACCCCGCCCATAGGGCTGAGGTCGATCATCAGACCGCCCTCTGGAACCGCGTGCCCAGCCACGCTGTGGCCCCCACACCGGACGCCGATCTCGAAACCTTTGCTCCGGGCAACGGCGACCGCCGTTACGACGTCGGCAGTCTCGCGACAGCGGGCGATGAGCGCCGGGCGGCGGTCGATCATCGCGTTCCAAACTCGACGCGCGTCGTCATACCCCGGCTCACCCGGTCGCAGACTCTCAAGACTTCCCATGGCTCACTCCTCGGCTAGATACGGCGCCAGATGAGAGACCGATCGAAAACGGAGAACTCACCGGTGATGGCTGAACTAGGCCCGAAGACCGTCGTACGTCAGTCGACGGAGGACAGCACATTTCCCCGTTATCTTGCAGCAGGAGATGGTCAACAGATCTGTGTCGGGATTCTCTGTACGAAGGGCC
>JBBRYD010000092.1:0-15338 GCA_038238065.1 Propionibacteriales bacterium
GCGGTAGACGATGTACGGCCGGGTGAGGTAGCCGACTGGTGCGCTGAACACGTGCACCAGGCGGGTGAACGGCCACAGCGCGAACAGGAACATGGCAGCGAGGCCGTGGAGCTGGAAGCTGAGCGGTGCTGCGGCCATCAGGTCGGGGTGCAGGCTGAACCGGAAGATGCCACGGAACCAGACGGACACCCCTTCGCGGTAGTCGTAGTGGATGAATAGGTTGGCCACCACGGTGTTGGCGAGCCCGAGGACGATGACGGTGGCCAGCACCAGGTACATGGCCTTATCCATTCGGGTGGTCGCGGAGAACACCGGGCCGGTGGTGCGTCGGCGGTAGATCAAGATCACCATGCCGACCAGGGTGGCAAAGCCGGCGACGGCGCCGATGGAGACGGCCATGAAGTGGTACATCGCTTCGCTCACTCCGACCGCTTCGGTCCACGCCTTCGGTATGCCGAGGCCCATCACGTGGCCGAGGAAGACGGCGAGGATGCCGAAGTGGAACAGCGGGCTGCCGATCCGCAGCAGCCTGCTCTCGTAGAGCTGCGACGAGCGGGTGGTCCAGCCGAACTTGTCGTAGCGGTACCTCCAGAGGTGGCCCACCACGAACGTGGTCAGGCACAGGTACGGGAAGACCACCCAGAGGAACTGGGTCATGCGCGCACTCCTGGGAAGGTCGGCGTGGGCAGCAGCACGCTGGCGCCGCTCGTACGGGGTGTGGAAAGGCCGGGGCTGAACTGAGGGGCGGCGAACGGTGCCAGCCCCACCTCTTCCTCGGGTGGTCCCTCGATGGCGAGCCGGCGGACGGCGTCGCGTTCGTCGCCGCGCAACGGCGGCAGGGTGGCGCTGATGGCGTTCAGCAGACTGGCCCAGGGCGATCCGGCGTCGTTCAGGGACAGCCTCAGCAGCTCCAGCCCGGCTCGGTGGTCCAGCATCAGCTGGCGGCCTTGAGCCTGGTCGATGGTGGCGGCGTATTCCAGCACGACGCAGAGGTGGTCGGGCAGCTCGGAGTCGTCGAGCAGGAAGCCAGAGTCCTGGTAGGTCTGCTTGAACCGGAGTAGCGCCATCCCTCGCTTACGGGTGTCGCCGTGAGCGAAGTAGCTCAGGAACAGGTTGCAACGCCGCCGGCTGTCGAAGGTCTCCACATAGTTGGCCTGCGCCTCGGGTAGCGGCGTCGACTCCAGGTGCTGGAGGAACGCACGGATGGGGTCCCCGACGGTCAGCGGCAGCCGCTTTGAGGCGGCGCTGATTAGGTTGAGCCGCTCCAGCAGTGCGTCATCGGGATAGTTGAGCAGTAGTGACGCCGACTGCCAAGCGATCAACAGCTGCTCCGGCGGCATCGTCGGCTTTGCGAGCTTGCGGCTCACTGGTGGTCCGCCCCACCAGTCAACCCGCCGGTGCCGCCCGGGCCGGTTGCTCCGTCGTTTTCGGTGTCCGGTGGTGCCGTGTCGCGGACCGCACCCGGTCCGTTGGAGCTGGGGGGGAACATCCCGGTGGGGGTGCCCTTGCCGTCCCAGTTGAGCAGGTTGACCCGTGCTGCTTTGTCGTTAGGGGCGGCAATGGACTCCGAGGTCTGCCGGTTCTGCAGCATCTGGAAGTTCTCCACGGCGATGGGGGTCGGAGCGCCGGAACCTTCGCCGAACGGTCCGGATCCACCCATGCCGGGTCCGCCGTCGTAGTTGAGCGAGCACTCGGTGGCGAGCTCCTCCAGCGAGTGCGCCTGCTCGGCGTGGGCCGGTGGGATGACGTAACGCTCGTCGTACTTGGCGATGGCGAGCAGGCGGTACATGTCGTACATGTCCTCCTCGGTCATGCCGACGGCGGCGGGGATGGAGCCGTCCGGGTCGCGGCCCATATTGATGTCGCGCATGTAGGAGCGCATCGCGGCGAGCTTCTTCAGCACCCGGTCGACCGGTTTCACGTCGCCGGCGGTGAACAGCTCGGCGAGGTACTCGACCGGGATGCGTAGAGCGTCGATGGCGGCGAACAGGTTGGTCGTGTCCTCGGCGTCGTAGCCGGTGTCCTTCACCACGTCGACCACGGGCGACAGCGGCGGGATGTACCAGACCATCGGCATGGTGCGGTATTCCGGATGCAGCGGCAGCGCCACCTTGTAGGTGTTGATCAGGGCGTGGATGGGGGACCGCTGCGCGGCCTGGATCCAGTCCCGGGCGATTCCCGCCTTCTCCGCTTCACGGATGACCTCGGGGTCGTTGGGGTCCAAGAACACCGACCGTTGAGCCTCGTACAGGTCGGCGTCGTCGGGAACCGACGCAGCCTCCAAGACCTTGTCGGCGTCGTAGAGCATCAGGCCGATGTAGCGCAGCCGGCCGACGCACGTCTCCGAGCACACGGTGGGCAGTCCGACCTCGATCCGTGGGAAGCAGAACGTGCACTTCTCGGCCTTGCCGGTGCGGTGGTTGAAGTAGATCTTCTTGTACGGGCAGCCGGACACGCACATCCGCCAGCCGCGGCAGCGGTCCTGGTCGACGAGCACGATGCCGTCCTCGGACCGCTTGTAGATGGCCCCGCTCGGACACGACGCGGCGCACGACGGGTTGAGGCAGTGCTCGCAGATGCGCGGGAGGTAAAACATGAACGTCTGCTCGAACTCGAACTTCACCTTGTCGGCGATGTTCTTTAGCATCGGGTCCAGCTGGGCGGTGGCGGTGGACCCGCCCAGGTCGTCGTCCCAGTTGGCCGACCACTCCACCTTCATGTTCTTGCCGGAGATCAGCGACTGCGGCCGGGCCACCGGGGTGTGCTCCTGGGCCGGGGCATCGGTCAGGGTGGCGTAGTCGTAGGTCCACGGCTCGTAATACTCATTGATCGACGGCAGCTTGGGGTTGGAGAAGATGTGCAGCAGCTTGGAGAACCGGCCGCCGCCCTTGAGCTTCAGCCGGCCGCGCTTGTTGAGCGTCCAGCCGCCAAGCCACTTCTCCTGGTCCTCGTACGTCCGGGGGTAGCCGAGTCCGGGGCGGGTCTCGACGTTGTTGAACCAGACGTACTCGGTACCGGCCCGGTTGGTCCAGGCCTGCTTGCAGGTGACCGAGCAGGTGTGGCAGCCGATGCACTTGTCGAGGTTCATCACCATCGCCATCTGGGCCATGACTCTCATGCTCGTCTCGCTTCGCTCGCGGTCATGTTCAGTACTCCACGTTCTGCGAGCGGCGGCGGATGACCGTGACCTCGTCGCGTTGGTTGCCGGTCGGGCCGAGGTAGTTGAAGGCGAAGGTGAGCTGGGCGTAGCCGCCGATCAGGTGGCTAGGTTTGACCAACAGCCGGGTGAGTGAGTTGTGGATGCCGCCGCGTTTGCCCGACGTCTCCGCGATCGGGACGTCGATCAGGCGGTCCTGCGCGTGGTACATGTACACCGTGCCCTCCGGCATCCGGTGCGACACGATCGCCCGGGCGACCACGACGCCGTTGCGGTTGACCGCCTCGATCCAGTCGTTGTCCTTGATGCCCACCTTGGCGGCGTCCTCGACGCTCATCCAGATGTTCTGTCCGCCGCGAGACAGCGACAGCATGAACAGGTTGTCCTGGTACTCGGAATGGATGGACCACTTGTTGTGCGGGGTCAGGTACCGCACCGTCACCCCGGCCACCGGGTCTCCTTCTGCGCCGCCCGCTCCTCGTCGCTTGCGGCCGCTTCCGTCTGGACCCTGGGCATCCGGGCCGTGACCGTTGCGACCCCGTCCGTCGGAGACGTTGCCGATGGCTGGCTCGTCGAACAGGGCAGCCATGTTAAGGGGTGGCCGGTACACCGGCAGACCTTCGCCGAGCTCGGTCATCCAGTCGTGGTCGAGGTAGAAGTGCATCCGGCCGGTCAGCGTGTGCCACGGCTTGAGCCGCTCCACGTTGATGGTGAACGGGGAGTAGCGGCGCCCGCCGGTCTCCGAGCCGGACCACTCCGGTGAGGTGATCACCGGCACGGGCGGTCCCTGGGTGTCAGCGAAGGTGATCTGCTTGCCCTCGTGCTCCTCGGCCAGGTCGGCGAGCCGGACCCCGGTTCTCTTCTCCAGCGTTTTGAAGCCCTGGGTCGCGAGGTGGCCGTTGGTGGTGCCGGACAGGGCGAGGATTGTCTCGCAGACGTCGACGTCCCGCTTCAGTGAAGGCCGGCCGTCGGCCACGCCTCCGCGGACCGCGCCGTTCTTGTGCCGCAGGTAGTCCACCTGTTTGCTCACCTCGAAGGTGACCCCTTTGGTGCTGGCTCCGAGCTTCTCCATCAGCGGGCCGAGGGCGTTCATCTTCGCCGCCACCGCACCGTAGTCCCGTTCGACCTCGACCAGCTTGGGCATGGTGACCCCGGGCACCGGTTCGCACTCGCCGGCCTTCCAGTCCCGCACCAGCCCATGCGGGTTGGCCATAGCGTCGGGTGTGTCGTGAGTCAGGGCAACGGCGACCACGTCGCGTCGCACTCCCAGGTGCACCGCGGCCAGCTCGCTGAACTTGGCTGCGATGGTCTGCCAGGCGTCCCAGTCGGTGCGGGTCTGCCAGGGCGGTGCGATGGCGGGGTTGAAGGAGTGCACGAACGGGTGCATGTCGGTGGTGTTGAGGTCGTGCTTCTCGTACCAGGTGGCCGCCGGCAGCACCACGTCGGAGAAGATCGTGGTGCTGGTCTGCCGGAAGTCCAGGGTCAGCAGCAGGTCCAGTTTTCCCTCCGGCGCCTCCTCGTGCCACTTGACGTCCTTAGGCCGGTTGGCCTCCGGCGCCTCCGTTGCCCGCAGCGATGAGTCGGTCCCCAGCAGGTGCTTAAGGAAGTACTCGTTGCCCTTGCCGGAGGAGCCCAGCAGGTTGGCTCGCCAGATGGACAGGATGCGCGGGTAGTTCTCGGGCGCGTCCGGATCCTCGCCGGCGAAGTCGAGCTGACCCGACGTCAGCTGGTCGACGACGTACTGCCCGGCCGGCACTCCGGCGGCCGCCGCCTCGTCGGCCAGGTCCAGCGGGTTGCGGTTGAAGGTGGGGTAGGACGGCATCCACCCCATCCGGGCGCTTTTGGCGATCACGTCGGCGGTGCTCAGGCCGGCCAGTTGACCCTTGCCGGTCTTGGCCGACAGGGTGTCCGCGCCGAAGTGGTCGTAGCGGAACTGGTCGGTGTGCAGGTACCAGTAGGCGGTCTGGATCATGTTCCGTGGTGGTCGGTTCCAGTCCAGGGCGTTGGCGACCTGGGTGTAGCCGGTGATGGGGCGGACCTTCTCCTGCCCGACGTAGTGGGCCCAGCCGCCGCCGTTGCGTCCCTGGCAGCCGGTCAGCGTGGTCAGGGTGAGGAAGGCTCGGTAGATGGTGTCGGAGTGGAACCAGTGGTTGGTGCCGGCGCCCATGATGATCATCGAGCGGCCTTCGGACTCCTCGGCGTTGCGGGCGAACTCGCGTCCGATCCGGGCCGCGGCCGAGCCGGGCACGCCGGTGATTTCCTCCTGCCACGCCGGAGTGCAGGGAGACGTGGCGTCGGCGTATCCGGAGGGCCACTGCCCCGGCAGTCCGTCTCGCCCCACGCCGTACTGGGCCAACAGGAGGTCGAACACCGTGGTGACCAGGTGACCGCCGACCCGGCGGACGGGCACGCCCCGAGGTAGCGACTCGGCGGCCCCGTCGGGGGTGTCGAAGCGCGGCAGCTCGACCGTCACCGCGTCCTCGCGGCTCTCGTTCAGTGACAGCAGCGGGTCGACGTCGCCCAGGTCGAGATTCCATTTACCGATTCCGGAGTCGCCGTAGCGGTGCCCCAAGGACCCGTTCGGGACCATTGGCTCGTTGGTGCTGGCGTCGATCAGCACCGTCCGGAACGCTGCGTTCTCCTGGTCGGAAAAGGCTGGCAGGTCGGCGGCGGTGAGGAACTTCCCGGCCCGGTAGAGCCCGTCCTCACCCGGCTCCAGCCGGACTAGGTGCGGAAGGTCGGTGTACTTCTTCACGTAGCCGGTGAAGTACGGGGTCTGCCGGTCGACGAAGAACTCCTTGAGGATGACGTGCCCCATCGCCATCGCCAGCGCAGCGTCGGTGCCGGGTCGGGCGGGCAGCCACTCGTCGGCGAACTTGACGTTGTCGGCGTAGTCCGGAGCGACGGCGATGACCTTCTGCCCCCGGTAGCGGGCCTCGGTCATCCAGTGCGCGTCCGGGGTCCGGGTCACCGGCAGGTTGGAGCCCCACATGATCAGGTAGCCGGCGTTCCACCAGTCACCGGACTCAGGGACGTCGGTTTGGTCCCCGAACACCTGCGGGGAGGCGACCGGGAGATCGGCGTACCAGTCGTAGAAGCTCAGCATTGAGCCGCCGATCAGGTTCACGAACCGCGCCCCCGAGGCGTGCGACACCATCGACATCGCCGGGATGGGTGAGAAGCCGGCGACCCGGTCCGGGCCCCACTTCTTGATGGTGTGCACATGGGCGGCGGCCACCAGCTCGGTTGCCTCCTCCCAGGTGGCCCGGACCAGGCCGCCCTTTCCGCGGGCCGACTTGTACGCCTTCGCCCGAGCCGGGTTGTCGACGATGTGCGCCCACGCGAGGACAGGATCGCCGCCGTGCTGCGCCTTGGCCTCGCGGTACATCTGCAGCAGAACTCCGCGGACGTACGGGTAGCGAATCCGGGTCGGGGAGTAGGTGTACCAGGAGAACGCCGCCCCACGTGGGCAGCCGCGCGGTTCGTACTCGGGGCTGTCCGGACCCACCGACGGATAGTCGGTCTGCTGGGTCTCCCAGGTGATAATGCCGTCCTTGACGTACACCTTCCACGAGCACGAACCGGTGCAGTTCACCCCGTGAGTGGAGCGGACCACCTTGTCGTGACTCCACCGGTCCCGGTAGAAGTCGTCAGCCGAGCGGCCGCCCTTCTTGTGCAGGGTGCGCAGGTCGTCGGAGACGTCGGCCCGGGTAAAGAACCGGCGGCTCCGCACCAGCGCCTCGCTCACTGACCCGTCGAGTCCGGGCTCTGGGGTGCGGTCGGGGTGCTCGGGGTGGCCGGCCTGCTGACGTGCGTCGATGCTCACGCGGTTCCTTCACTGATCGAGGTGCGGGGTGACGAGGCCGCGAGCGCGGCTTGGTTGGCGGTGCGCCGGACCACAGTGAGGGTCAGGAGCAGCGTCAAGGCGGCCGTGACCGACAGCAGCAGCAGACCAATCGCGTAGGACTCGGTCCGGCCGTAGACGTAGCCCATAATCAGCGGTGGCACGAAACCGCCGATCCCGCCGGCCGCGCCCACCAGACCGGTCACACCACCGACCCGGGCGGGCTCGGTGACCTTGGCCACCAAGGCGAACGTGGCCCCGCTCCCGCAGCCGAGAGCGGCGGCCATGGCCAGGAACGCCGCCGTGCCGATGTGCTCGAGCAACGGCGTGGTCGAGGCGACCCCAGCCCCGACCACCACCACGGCGTAGCCTGCGGCCAGCACCGGGACGGCCCCGAACCGGTCCGAGAGCCAGCCGCCGACCGGGCGCATGATCACGGCGACCAGCACGAACCCGGCCATCCGGTTCGCGGCGTCAGCGGCGCCCAAGTTGTAGGCCGTCTTCAGATACGACGGCAGGTACACCGAGAACGCGACATACCCACCGAACGCGACCGCGTACAGGATGCACGCCTGCCAGCTGATCGACAGCCTGGCGTTGGCCACCAGGCGGGTCAGCAGCGAGCCGACTGGAGGCTGCCTGCCGGGCGCGTCGCGCAGCACCACCCAGGCAGCGACCGCGTACAGGGCCAGAGCGACCGCGGTGATCAGGAACGGCGCCTTCTCGGTCAGCGCGTAAAGCTTGACGGTGGTCAGGGCGCTGATCGCTGTCCCGCCCATGCCAGCCCCGAAGACCCCGACCGCCAGTCCGCGGCGGGCCGGCGGGAACCAGGCGTTCACAAACGGCACCCCGACCGCGAACGCGGTGCCGCCGATGCCCAGGAACAAGCCGCCGACCAGCAGTGCGGCGTAGGAGTGCAAACCGAAGAAGCCGATGAACAGCACTGGGACGATCGTCGCCGCGGACACCAGCGGGAACATCACCTGACCGCCCAGCTTGTCGGTCAGGGCACCCACCGGAATCCGGCCCAGCGACCCCACCACAACGGGAACGGCGACCAGCAGAGCAACATCAGACTCCGACAGCGACCCCAGCGTCCCGTTCGTCCGGAACAACGGACCGAGCGGGCTCAGCAACGCCCAAGCCCAGAAGTTCACCGCGAAACCCACGGTGGCCATAGCCAGCATCAGCCCCGGGCTACTGGAGCGATTTCCCTGCCTCAAAAGTGCAGCACCTGAACGCACAGCGTCCTCCATATGTGGGCAACCGACCTGTTGGAGCTGCCTACAGAAGGCATATTAGAGGACGTTGGTCCACTTATCACCCAGGCTCGACGGACGAGGTCCAGGGCTTAGCCTGCGACCGGGACGGACAGGTCGGCAATGCAAAGGTCAGGCTGGACGAAGGGCCGCAGACCAACCCCCTGTGGTCCCGCAGGTACCCCCAGCCGGTGCAGCGCCTCCCGCAGCAGCCCCAGATGAACCGAGCACACGACCTGTGGAAACTCTCGGGCCAGGTCTCGGAACGGGCACCCATGGAGCTCCAGATGGCGAAACGGTCCCCGGTCAACCAGCCGGGTAGCGAACCCCAGCCGTTCGAACAGCTCCCCCACCCGGCGCGTCCCGTCCTCCCAAGACAGCGCTTCCTCCACAGGCACCTGGGCCACCGCCCACCGTCGCCCCGCCTCCTCAGCCGACTTCACGCCGCTGTCGGACTCGGCGGCCAACACTCCCGCAAGCACGGCTGCTAACTCCCTATAGCCCTCGACGGCCTCCGAATCGACTGCTGCGGCAAACAGCTGCCGCGGCCGGCCGAGGCGGACCGCCCCTTCCTCGGATTTGGCCACCCGCCGCACCAGCCGGGCACGCTGCAGCAAGTCGAGATGGAACCGAGCAGTGGTCACATGCAAGCCGACCGCTGCCGCCAGCTCGGCCACAGCCATCGGCGCGGGCGCAGACTGAAGTACCTCCAGCAGCCGCCGACGTGACACCACCGCTAACGCGGCATGCCGAGCGTCGGTCTCCGACTCACTCATAGATCAATTTTAGAGTGCAGTGCCCAGCAAGTGATTGTTCACGGTGTAGTGGATGAGGAGCAGGATGGTGCCGGACCCCAGAGAACCCTCCGGCAAACCGTGGTCAGCCCTTCCATCTTTTAGCAGGGTCCCCGTTCATGCTGCTGACTCCGCGGCCGGGTGACCGCGATGTGGCTGAGGACTCGGCGTTGGTAGCTGTCCATGTTGCGTAGCCGCAGCCGACGCGTCTGGTCTGTTTGATGATCCGGTTGATCCTTCGGTCCGGGGGTTTGCTGATCCCTTCGGTGAGGCGGCCTGGATGGCTGACCACCAGGTGTAGATGGTGTTGGCGAGCCGGGTGGTCGGGGGCATCTGGGCGTCGGTCGGGGCGTCGTAGAAGTCGGCCAGCCACCATCGGATGCTGGGAGGGTTTGTGCTCGGCCGGGGTGACTCCGGTCGCCGTCGTCAGCCCCTGCGTTCCAGAGACACCCCAACGGTCGCCATCTGCGCCGCGGCGCTGTCTGCTACGCATGTTCCCGCCACGCAATGGGGGAACCATGTGTCCAGTCGGCCAGGGCCACGATCAAGGAGCGTTAATGAACTTTCAGCAAGCTATCGAGATGGTCGGGAAAGTGGTCGACGCCGGTGGTGTCGGCATCGTCGTGGTTGGGGTTGTGCTGGCCACCCTGCTGGCCCTGCACCAGCTCCTCCGTCGCCAGGCCGGAGCATACGAGGCGTACCGGCGTCTCCTCGGCCGCTCCATCTTGCTCGGTCTGGAGTTCTTGGTCGCGGCCGACATCATCCGCACCGTCGCCGTCGCCCCTACGTTCCGCAGCGTCGGCGTCCTCGCCGTCATCGTCGTCATCCGCACCTTCCTTAGCTTCTCTCTCGAGCTGGAGATCACCGGACGGTGGCCGTGGCAAAAACCGGCTCAGCCTGCTTCGACCCCAGAGCCACCGTCGGGCGATCGATCGGCCACCGACACGAAGGATGCTGCCCGCCGATGATCCAGGTGCCCCGTCGGCACGGCGGCGGTTGGTCCAGGTCAGGATCGGCGGTCCGGTTGCGTCGTTTCAACCAAATGCCGCTCGACGAAGCGGCGGAATTGCTTCAGACGTGCCTGCCAGTCCAGCGGTGGGTAGGCGCCATCCTCGAGGCGAGACCCTTCCGCCACCTCGAGGACCTGTTCGAAGTGGCGCGCGACGCGGCTTTCCCGTTCACACCGGCAGAGCTCGAAGCCGCGGTAGCCAGCTACTCGACCCCCGACGTCGACGTCATGGCGCCGTCACGACGCGGCGACCCCGCCACCGAGACCAGGCTTCGACAGCAGCTCCAAACCGGCATCGAAAGTTACGATCGGAGGTTCGCTCGACCGTTCGTCATTCGCACCGACGGTCGACTACCGGCCCAGATCCTGGTGCAGCTGTGGGACCGGCTCGGCCACGACGTCGACGCCGAAGACCTTGTCGTAGCTCAGCAGCTTCGCGAGATCGCCCTGCTCCATCTGGCCAATGTCGTCTCCACGTGACCTTCGCTCATCAGCGACCGAAGGCCGCCCTTCTTCTCCACCTCGCCTCATAACATCGCGGGTCGCACCTGAGCCGACGCTGGTCGAGAGAGCTGCTGAGCTTCGCCGTGGCCTACCTGGTCGACTTTTGGCCAGGGCTGCGTTCGACGGGGCCGCGCGGATCGCCATCATTTGTGAACTGAGGCGTCGCGAGCACGTCCTTACCGCGGCGCCGGCGGCCATCACGTCGCGTCGTGCAAGCCTCCGCGGTCACAGGCGCATACCGATACCTCAGCATCGCCCGGTCCGACCTCGCGGCGATCATCAACCGGGCGCTGGAGAACCGGATTGAACCGGAACCTGGACGACACTGCCGTCGCGCTCGACGACGGCTCGCGCATCCGCGTGACCTCCGGGAGCGGCGGTACCCACGACTTCTATCTGATCGACACCTCGCGAACCCCTCGCCATCGCGGCGCTGATGACCGTGACCGCAGCGTCGTCGCTGAGTAATCACCGCCGTTTCGACCGGCGCCAGCCTCTAACTAACCAGGGCAACAAGTGAAAGTGATTGGTTCAAATTTGGGGCGCTCCCCGGTTGTGCAGCGCCGACGCCGATCCTCACGGGGCCGGTGGGTTTGGCGGCCTCTCCTTGAGTTGGGGGTGGGCAGCGACGAGAACTTAGCCAGAGCGTCTCGCCAAGTAGCCGATCTTTCGGCGGTGTGACTCAAGGGTGTTCTTGAACCTGACGGCCAGTGATTCTTCTTGGTGTGACGCGGACGTGCAGCGACCGGGAACCTCCTGCCCACGGCTGCAGTATGTGTCGGGTGGTGAAGTCGAGGGCTTCGTTACCGTCGAGCATGTGTGCTGGGCCGACCGCGACGACACTCCACCCTTGGCGAAGGTCATGATCCAGCTGGTCGGCTTCGAAGGCCACCTGACCGTGGTGGGCGTGTGCGGCCAGCGGACCGTAGGCGGCTGTCCGGAAGACGATCGTGCCGTCGTCCATGACGAAGTTCACTGGATAGATCTGCGGTCCGTCGGCGCTGCAGAACGCGACGCGTCCGACGGATTGTGAGGCGAGACGTGCCAAACAATCCTCAGCGGACAGTTCCTGGGGATACGAGGCCATCACATCTCCTTGAGACCAGATCTTCACGTAGCAACGAGAGTAAGGGGACTCCTTGCCGTCCAGCCAGACGCGGAGCAATGACAAGAGGTGTCGCCTGGTGACAGGCGGCCGGTTTCGTCGGGCCGTACCGCAAATGTGATCGCCGACTTCACCCATCTCTCGCCGGTACCGCCAAGGCCGACGTCTAGCCTGAGTCAACGAACGGCCCCACCGGAGCCCGCAACGCTGGGCTCCGCAACCAGGAGGAACGTCATGACTGAAGCGTCAGGTGCATGGTGGCAGCCCGCCTATCGCGGCGGTCGCGTGGAAGTGCTCGAAGCTCTCGAATGCAAAAGGCTGCTGGTATCTGCCAGCGTCGGACGCTTGGGGTACAGCACGTCCAACGAGCAGCGCATCGTGCCCATGAATTACGTGCTCGCCAACGACCACCTCGTCTTTCGTACAGCTTCAGACAACGAGGTGGCCCACTTCGCCTCAGGTCGCGCGGTCGCGTTCGAGGTTGACGAGATGAATCAGCAGCAGCAGTCGGGCTGGAGCGTTCTCGTGTCCGGCACGGCTCAGGAGCTGCCCAGCGCCTCGCTCAGAGCGATGGACGTCGGTGAGACGCCGGAACCGTTGGGCTGCTGGAGTTCGAGCCTTGTACCTGCAAATACCACTCACCAACATCACGGGCCGCCGAGTCCACACGGTCTAGCCGAGCCCTCGAAGCCAGAATGCGACATCAGCATCACGGGCTGAGGGGCCGGGCTTGAACAATCAATCTTTGGTGCGGCCACTAGAAGAGGCTGGCGCCGGGTCGAAACGGCGGTGATGGCTGGCTCAGCGACGATGCTGTGGGGCATTGCCATCGGCGTGATGGTGAGGGTTCGCAGGGTGTCCACCCAACGGGTTCAGTCTGTCCAGCATCTGCTCGGTGACGCTCATGCCGTAGCTCCTCTGTCCTGATGTGGATGTCGCCCAGCCAGTATCCAAGTACTACCTGTCTGTGCAGGGCCATGACGGGGTGGTCGGCTAGTCTGGGCCGGTCGTGGTATCTGCCGAGGGGGATCGTCGGACCCATGGCCGCTAACTGCCTCGGTGCGTTAGCGAAAGTGCCGGATATTGGCCGGGCGGAGCTGGCGCTGAGGAGGCAGCGGTGACCGCTGAGGTTCCATTCCCCTCCGACGTAGTGCGAGCCCTCCAGCCCGCTACCGCATGACCGAGAGCGGGCAAACAGTCCGGTGACACGGGATGAGCTATGCCGGTTTTCACGTCGGACCAGCCAATCTGATTGCCGTGACTGTCGCTGACGTAGAGGCGGTCGCGACCGACGCGGGTCCACCGCGTCACGACCATCGGGGGAGGGCCAGGCATGCGTTGAGTATCCAGGTTGACGAAGGGGGCCGCACCAAAATTGCGAACTCCGCTACCAGTAGGCACGACTCCCTTGACGCGCCGGCCCTAGGCTCGAGGTGCTGGTCTGTCGTTCCTCCCGGGGTTCCCCGCCGAAACATCCCGGGCTCTGCAACTACCCTCATGCGGGATCGCGGCGTCCGCCCCCGGAACGACTGGTGACTTCCCGCATCGGATCAGCGTCGACGTGCTGTAACAGTCTCGTCGGTCCTCGGTGCCGGTCGGGTCCGGCTCTAGTAGACGAGCGGAGCACGACGAGTCGCGGTCGACCGATCCGGAAGATGTAGACGATGAGGCCGGCGCGTGCAGAGTCGGTGGTGGCCCAGTGGTCGCTGGATTTGTCGTAGCTGCAGTAAGCGTCGTCGGGATGGTCTAGCAGCTGGGCAAGTCTGTGGTCGATTAGGTGTTGATGTTCCGGG
Organism: Propionibacteriales bacterium; assembly: GCA_038238065.1. Classification (GTDB taxonomy): domain Bacteria; phylum Actinomycetota; class Actinomycetes; order Propionibacteriales; family Propionibacteriaceae; genus Microlunatus. The sequence continues at coordinate 13,466 of JBBRYD010000092.1, forward strand.
GAGAGGGCCACGTACTGGTCGAGGGCTACGTCGACCCAGCCCAGCTGGTAGCGGCTCATCGCCCTTGGGCGGCCAGCCGTTCCTCGGCCGATGCCCAGCCGACGTCCTCCCCAGCACGCAGCCGGTTGGCAGCGTCGCGTTCCTCGGCGGTGGGAGGGTTGAGCCGCAGATACGCGATGCTCCACCACCGGTTCACGACCCGGTTGACGGGGGCCAGGTCGAAGGCGCCAGCAGCTTGCTGTAGCGCGTCCCGAAAATCGCTTTCGAACTGTGCAGCTTCGGCCGGGGCCACGTCGCGCAGGACCTGCAGGATCGCTGGTGCTGAGCGCTCCACGCGCACGTCAACTGTCATGGGGCCAGTTTGGCAGAGGACCCTGACGAGATCGACATGTGGCGGGTGTGGCGCAGCCCGAGATGCCGGATGCCGGATGCCGTCAGTCTCAGTCCGGGTGGCTGCAGTTGGCAGGGTGCGCGGTCACGTCGGGCCACTCCGACTCGGCAGTCGCAGACGGAGTCCAGGTGGCTGGTCCCGTCTCCTGTAGGGACCGCTGCAGCTGCCGGTGGGCGAGGTGGAGCAGGTCGGCGTCTCGGACGGCTAGCTGGCGGCGGAACGGGGCGTAGGCGGGGCCGGCCGGGTCGAGGCGCAGGGAGTGGGGTGCGTAGGCGATGTCGCCGCCGGTGAAGCGTTCCCACAGCTGCCGGACCAGCAGGTTGACTGGCCTTCGGCTGGGGTGGATCCGTCGGGCGGCGTCGATTGCCTCAGTGAACGCGTCGATCTGGTCGGCGTGGCCACGGCGGGCTTGGTAGTCGATCGGTGGTGGGTGCTGTTGGAGCACTGTCATGAGCTGTTCGAGGCTGGCGAGGACGCCGGCCCAGTGGCCGGTCCCCTGGATGTAGCGAAGCAGTCCGTCGACGCGGTGGGCGTGGCTGGCGGGGAGGGCGAGGTCGTGGCAGATGCTGGCCCAGCTGGCGGTGCTGCCCATCTTGGCCAGGGCCACCGAAAGCATGGTGCCGCGCAGCTCAGGCCGGGTGCAGGACATGACGGCGGCGGGGACGGCGAGGGGCCAGATGGTCTGCGGGATCCAGTTGATCTGGGGTTCAGGCCGTTGGGGGTGGTGTTCGGGTAGCCGGAGCCGGCGTCGCAGTTCGACGGTGATGGTGGCGGGGTAGCGGGGCGCGGGGTGGCCGGTGCGGAACATGAGCTGGTCCGCAGCCGGCAGCAGGTCGCGGACGCTGTGCAGCTGGACCGCGGCGAGGATCGGGCTGTAGTGGTGCTCGACGATCCGCTCGGCTGGGCCGAGTGGGGCGTGCGGGCCGCTGTGAGACAGCCCCAGCGCCTGGGCAGCTGCGTCCAGGTTGGGTTGAGCAAGGACGTGGACTGCGTAGGGGAGGCCGGCCGCGATTGTGGCGGGGTTGTTGGCCAGCTCAAGAAGGTTCACGGCGCCGCGCGGCTGGGTGTCGCTGAGGTGAGCGTCGAGGAGCTCGACGAGGGCTTGGAAGCCGAGCCGGTGGGTGATCGCCAGCCCGCAGGCGGTGGCGTGCTCGGCCGCCCCGGCCGCCCAGTCATGTAGGAGGCGTTGGCCGGTGACCTGTTCTGGTGGTGCTGGGGTGGTGGGGGCGGTGCTGAGGTCGGTGTCGCACCATGGCAGCCGTCGCTGGCCTTTGCCGGCGTCGTGCTGGTGGACGCGGGATGGGCAGCGGTGCAGCTCGACCGGGTGGGTGAGCCAGGCGGGGGTGGTGTGCGGCTGCTGATGGCAGCCGGGGCAGGTCTGCAGCAGGTAGACGCCGTGGTCGGGACAGATCAGCGATAGCGGGCAGCGCCAATGGTCGGGCCAGACCGGGTCCGGTTCGGCGAGGCAGTGGGGGCAGTACC
>JBBRYD010000093.1:0-15336 GCA_038238065.1 Propionibacteriales bacterium
CCGCTCGCATTCGAAACTCTGCTCGCGCCCGCCCGCTTCGAACACGACGCGCCTACCGCCCGCGGTCGGCCTTCAGCCCGCCCTCGGCGGGCGTGAACACGGTGGGGCTGCCCTTGTCCCACCGGATCGCGTAGCGCGGGTTGGGGTCGCCGCGGAGCACCTCCGCGATCTCGCCGGCCCGTGGCGGGCGCATGGCGCCGAGCTGTGAGCGGCGACGGTGCCCGGACACGTCCGCGATGACGCGGTCTCCTACCTTGAAGGCCATGCTCGGGAGGGTACTCGGCGCCGCTTGACGCTCGTCATCCAGCGGTCCTTGGGACCGCGGCCGCCCGGTCAACCCACGACGGCGTGCCTCCTCCACCGGTCAGGTCTGGCGACCGAATGGCCGCAGCCCCGCGGTCAGTCGAGCGGATCGGGAATCAGCGTGAGTCCCTCGGCGCCCGCGGCGGTGTGGAGGCGGCGGTCCCAGGTGGCGAAGTCGATGTCCCCCGCGACGAGCACGACCGCGGCGGCGAGGAACTCGGAGCGCAGCCGGCAGCCGTCCTCATCTCGGTCCTCGATAGCGTGCCGCTGTCGCTCGAAGCCCGGATCCGAGGTGGCCTTGGTCTGGAGCCAGTGCGCGAACGCGGCCTGCCGGTCGACGAGCGCGTTGTCGAGATCGAGCATGATCAGCGCCACCGCCGGAGCCTCTCACTGACACGGCGGGTGATCGGGAGCGTGCCTACGTCGCATGACGCGCGACGCGGGCCCAGGCGGCCGTCGACTCAGGCGTCACCATGGTGGTCACCCTCAGCCCTGTCCGGTTGCGGTACGGACACGGCGGACGGCGTCGTCTCGAACGCCGTCGGTGTCGGTCTCGGCGTAGAAGGACAGCTCGTGGCCGTCGAGATCATGGAAGCCGACCAGCCGGCCTCGAGCGCCACTCATCACCTCGGTGTGATGGATGCCGAGCCGGTCCAGATGCTCCACGCATCCCGCGAGATCGGCCTCCGCGGGAACCCTCACGTTGATGAAACCGAACGCATTCGTGGCCGCGGCTGCCTGGGGGTGCTCACGAAGGGCCAGCATGACGGCGCCGAGGCCGCTGAAGGCGACCCCCCGGACGATGCCGTCGGGGTCGGGCCATTCCATCTGCTCGACGAGGTCGAAGACCCGCGCATACCAGCGGCGGCTCTCGGTGACGTTGGTGACCGGGATCTTGACGGACAGGATCTCCAGTTCGGGTAAAGCGCGCACGACGTCTCCTTCAGATTTTGACTACCAGTTCACTGTAGTGAACATAACCACTACAGTGGTTCTGTTGTCAATGGGCAGAGAAGGGCTGGTGATCCATGACCGCGGCCGATGAGAGGACGACCCGTCGCCCGTACCACGCTCCGCAGCGGCTGGCGGGTGCTCTCGAGACCCGGCAGCGGATCATCGACGCCGCCCGCGAGCTGTTTCTGGCCGACGGCTACGCAGCGACCGCGGTGCGGACCGTCGCCAGGAGCGCGGGTGTCGCTGAGAAGACGGTGTACCTGCAGTTCGATACGAAGTCGGCGTTGTTGAAGGCGGTGGTGGAAACCGCGATCGTCGGCGACGACGAGGCCGTCCCCGCGGCGGAGCGGGACTGGTTCCTCGACGTCGTCGCTCAGACTTCTCTGGAGCCCAAGCTGCAACGTCTTGTCGCCGCCACGTCAGCGCTGCACGAACGCACCGGTGCCATCTTCATGATGGCCCGCGGCGCCGCCGCAGTTGACGCCGAGGCAGCCGGTCTGTGGGCCTTCGGTAAACAAGGTCACCGCGCCGACATGACGATCCTCGCCAACAGCTTCCAGGCAGTCGGGCTGCTCCCGCCGGGACTGACCGTCGGCTGGCTGACGGACCTGCTCTACGTTCTGATCGGTCCGGAGACCTGGCAGCTCGGTCGCGTCGAGCTCGAGCAGAACGAACAGGACTACGTGGCCTGGCTCTACGCCAGCCTGTACCGCACCCTCGGCGGCTCCCTGGCGCAGGACGGAGATGACGTCCACCGGGAAGACACGCCGGTGGGTGACTGCGCCGACGGGAATCCGGTCACCCGGGAGGTCGGGGGCTCCGCCTGAGACACGTCAACCTGTCCCTCTTGGCGTCTGGTAGGGATCGGTGATGGCGCGGAGCAGGGTGAGCGCCGCGCGCAGCTGTCTCATTCTGCGCTCACCGAGGTGCGCGGCCCATTCGGACTCGATCCTGGCCTCTTCGGCGCGGGCCACGGGAATGATGTCCTTGCCGCGGGCGGTGAGGCGGACGAGCCTGGCCCGGGCGTCGGTGGGATCGACGACTCGCTCCACGTACCCGGCGTGTTCCAGTCGGTCGACCAACGCCGTGGCCGTCTGCTTGGCGACCTGCGCTTGTTCCGCGAGCTCGGTCAGCCTGGTCCCGTGGGGTCCGATCCGGGCGGCGATGCGGGCTTGGGCCACAGTGATCTCGCGATAGCCCGCGTGGTGGACTGCTTCCAGGATCCGGTTCTCAGTCGCCCGATAGGCGATGAACATCAGGACGCCGATGTTGATGTCGTCTGCCATGCCGCCCCTTGCGGTAGTCCTATGATCGAAGTAATTTAGTACCAACAGTGTACTAGTTGGCGGGTAAGATACCGAGATGGACGATGACGAGCTGTGGCGGGCGATCGACGACCAACGAGAACGCACGGCCGACCTGCTGGATGACCTCGACGGGCACGAGTGGACGCATCCCTCGTTATGTCCGGGCTGGACCGTCCGCGACGTGGCCGCTCACCTCACGCTGCAGCAGCTCGGACTGGGCGATGTGGTGCGTTCGGCGATCACGAACCCGCGCAGCCTGGGCGGCCTCAACCGGACGATCCGGATCACCGCGCAGGACCGCTCAGCCCTCCCGGTCGAGCAGTTGATCGGACAGATCCGGGCGATGATCGGTTCCCGCCGCCACAACGTCGGCGTCACGTCCCTGGAGACGTTGATCGACATCCTGGTGCACGGCCAGGACATGGCGATCCCGCTGGGCCGCCAGCTCGAGATGCCCGTGGACGCCTGCGCTACCGCCGCCACGCGAGTGTGGTCCTACGGCGGCAAGGGAAAGGCGCACGTTTTCGCCGGTATCCCACTGCAGGGGTACCGCCTGGTCGCCGCCGACACTCATTGGGCGGTGGGAGAGGGCCCCGAATGTCGTGGGCCGATCGGCGCCCTGCTGCTGCTGGTCACCGGACGACAGTGCGCCGCGGCCCAGCTCGAGGGCGCCGGTGTCGTGGAGCTCCGACGACACCTGGACCGGTGAAGACCTGGGGACTAGACGGCAGGTGGTGGGCGCGTGTCGTCGCGTCGCTCGACGTAACTGGTGTGGCTGGTGCGACGACGCTGCTGCTGGATCAGCAGCGTGAGGACGATGGCGAGCACACCTGCTGCCATGCATACATAGCCGATCGCCGTCAGATCGAATGCGCTGAACTGGTCTCGGACCCCGAATGCGAGAATGCCACCGACAACGAGAAGAAAAATACCTAGACCCAGGCTCATGTTCATATCCTTACACATCCGGTGTAGCGACTGACGCATTTCGGCGGATCCAGATTTTGCCCAACTGATCTGGGTCGGCAGATGATATTCAGCGAAAGCGACGGGGTGCCAGGGTGAACAGGCATCCGCCCGGTAGGGGCTTGATGTCGAAACCGTTCTCGGTGGTGTACATCTCGTAGGGGTCGAGCAGGCTCAGCTCCTCCAGGGTTGGCAGCCGCCTGAGTTCTTGACGTGGTGTGGTGGGTGGCACCGGGCTGGCGGCGGGCGCCAGAGTGCTGGGCAGACGGGTTCGGACCGCCGCCCGAACGGGTTCCCCCGGGAGGACGACTGCACCGCAGGTGGCGCAGGTCCGGCCACCCTGGTTGACCCCCTCGCAGACCCGACAGCGCCAGATGGGGCTCACCGCCCAGGCCGGTCGGTGAGCCGGTGCACGAGCTTGCCGACGAGTCCGCTGGATGGTCTCGGCTCGGTGGCCGTGGGGGATCCGCCGGACGTCTTCAGACCCTTGCCGCGCAACGCGGTGGACGTGCGCGGTGGATTCACCGGGGCGGCCGCCGGCGGGCGGATGGCCATCAGCGTGGCGTGGACCTGGGCGATGGTGGGGCGGGTTGCCGGTTCGGCCTGCATCATCTGGTTGACCAGGGAGACCAGCTCCGCAGGAACCCCCGAAACCGGGGGAATCTGCAGCACGACACCGCTGCGCACCGCTACGGCAGGCTCGTGGTAGGTGGCAGCGTCGAAAACGGGCGGAGCCCCCGTCAGGAACTCTGCATAGATGAGTCCGAGCGCGAAGACGTCGGATGCCGTGGTCAGCTGGGCCGCGGTGACCCCTGCCTCCTGGATGTAGCCGAGGAGCTCGGGGGAGTAGTAGTTGATCGTGCCGACGATCTCCGCCGGGACGGGCGGTCGGCCGTCGATGTAGGAGCTGTCGAAGTCGATCAGCTTGCTGGTGTAGCCCAGCTCGGTGCGCTTGATCAAGATGTTGCTGGGCTTCAGGTCGCCGTGCACGATGTGGAGGTCGTGCAGGATCTTCAGGCTGTGGGCCACGGACTTCATCAACACGAGCTTGGTGCGCAGCTCGAGACCCGCGACGTCCTCGCCGCTGAGGCCCGCTGCGTCGACCTTCTCGGTCACCTTATAGTACTTCGCGCCGAAGCGGAAGAAGTCGAGGGTGACGATCAGGTTGCCGCCATAAGCCGACAGTGGCGCCAGCGCGTTCTGCATGCCGCGGTGCTGCGCCTCGAAGACCGCGCATCGAGCGCGTTTCTTGGCTTTGGTCTTGTCGCTCCCGGGGGCCTGGTCGTCGGGGTAGGTGGGACTGAGGAACTCCTTGATGAAGAACTGACGTCCACCGCGCTGGGCGAACGTCCACTTGCTCAGCCCGGCACCGACCACCTTGAAGTCTTCCAGGATGGTGTAGCCGTTGATCACGTCGCCAGCCTTCATGAGCGAGCCTCCTCGTTCTGCGTTGGCGGCTCGACGCTGAGGGCATCCACGGCGTTCGGCTCCGGGGGGTCGGTCGACGGATGCGCACCGTCCTCGACCTCGGCGGCGAGCGGGCCCGTGGCGAGGTCACCCGCCGGCTGCGGGTGGAGATGGCGTTCGTAGTCCACCTTGTAGCCGTCCCACACTCCGGCGGTGCGCTCGGACTGACGCTGTCGGGCGGCGGACAGCGCCTGCTCGGCGCGTGCGACTGCCTCGTTCACCTCGTCGATCGGCGCGATGAACTGATGTCGCAGTAACTCGACGCGCGGTGCGAACATCGTCTTCAGCTGGTTGAAGTCGGCACCGACGGCCATGGCCGCCATCGCGGCGTCGTCCCCGGTGACGGCGGCGATGTCGGTCTGGACGGCTTCGGACCAGGCATTGACGCTGCGGGCGTCGCCCAGCGCTGACAGCACCAGGTGCTCGAAGTGCATCGGCGTGGGTAGATAGCCGAAGCACCCGTCGGTGGCGCAGATGAGCACGAACGGCGCTTGGAGCTCGATTCGACGGTAGTTCACCTGAAACTCGGTGTCGGCCGACATCGCGTTGCTGACGACGGAGTCGCGACGCAGGTTGGCCATCGCGTCTCCGGTGTCGCGGAGGTCGTCAGTGCTGAGCTGTTGGGCTCCGTCGGCGTCGAAGGCGTAGGCGCGAGAGTCGCCGGACCAGAACACGTGGCAGGCCCAGGTCGATCCGTTCAGGTGCGTGCGTTGCAGGGCGATCAAGGCCATCGTGGTCGGCAAGGCCCGCAGCAACCGCGACCGAAGACCGCTCCGGGGCGCTTTCAGCGCCTCGAGTCGCTCCTGCAACGCCTGCCGAATCGAGGTGTGCAGGTCACGGGCAGCTGCTTCACCGTTGAGGTTCCAGTCTGGCTCGAGCAGGTCCAGCATCCGCCGTTCGGCGACGTCGCGAGCGATGCGAGACGCCAGGTAGGCGCCGGTGCGCGGGCCGTCCGGAGTCTCGTACACCGTGCCACCCGCACCGCCCATCCCGTCGAACACCCCGACCAGGCCCAGCTCCGGTCCGTCGCGCACGATCGGGTCGGAGTCCTCACCCTGGTCGCGGATCTTGGCGAGGTTGAACCCGAAAGAGATGGTCGGTCCTGCCGTGGCGCTAGCGGCGGCAGGCGCAGAAGCGTCGCTGCTGTGGGTCACACCGAGTTGCCGATGGAGTCGATGATCGTGCCGTAGTCCACCTCTGACAGTCCGCCGCCGGCTTGGGACGGGTTGTGGACGACGTTCTCCCAGACTGACGAGATATCACTCCAGCCCGGGCCGTCGGGGGCGAAGAGGATGAGACGCTTGGAGCTCGAGCCCATCGGACCCTGCTCGTCCTCCCACAGGTCGGTGAGAGCGCTGAAGTCTGCCGGCACTCGTGAAGACAGGTCCGCCGGCACGATGGTGGCGTCCAGGGGGTGTGCAGGCTGGTCGGTCCACACCACGACGACCTGGCGGCGCCGGTCGCCGGTGGTGGTCCAGGGGGAGTTCACCGCCAGCGAGACTGCCTCGAGGCCGGACTCGGGAGCGTCGCCTCCGCCCTGGGCGATCAGACCGTTCACGAACTCGGAGAACCCTGCGCGCTCGGCAGGCAGAGCGAAGAACGGGGACTCCTCCAGCGCGGCGTCGCCGTCGGCCAGGAAGTCACGGAAGGCGATCACCCGGACCCGCAGCTGGGCGACGTTCTTTCCCTTGGCGGTCAGGTTCGTCTGCACATCGTCGTAGAAGCCGAGCGCGTTGGCCTTCACGGCGTCCAGGATGGGGGTCATGCTCCCGGTGACGTCGATACAGAACACGATGTCCACGGCGTAGCTGAGCCCACGGGGCGCGGCCATGCTGGTCTGCGCCAGCGACGGCTCCACCGCAGGTTCCGACTCCGTCGACGGCGCGGCTTCTGCGGCGGTCGGCTCCAGCACAGGCCACTCAGCGGGCGCTTCGGTCGCGGCAGGCTCTGGGCTGGTCGAGGCAGGTGCTGGGGTGTTCTCGCTCATGGATTCTCCAGGTGGTTTTGGGTGGGGCTCGATCTCGAGGCGCCCAGCTCCAGGCGGCGTCGTGGTGGTCTACAGCGTAGACGTACGATGCACGCGTTTACAGTGTAAAAATACTGGATCGCGGTAGATCGTGCAAACGTCACGACGCGGCGATCGGCCTGACGCTGAGGGGGAACAAGGGCCTTGACAGGACCGGAGAAGCCTGACGTCTAGCCTGACCGGAACCCCAGGCTGACGCGGGAGCGGGTCCTGGCTCCGTCGCGGAGCGCACGACTTCCGCCGGCTGGCGTTGGTCCATCCGCACATCGTCAGCCTGATCGTGACCCGCCCCCTCTCCACTCCGCTCGGCCTGCGTCCGCTGGGAGTGCTACCGCCTCCCGCCCCAAGAGTTCCCGATCCTCCGGAGTCTCGCCACAGAGCGTGCGGTCTACCACGGTGCCTCCGAGCTCGACCAGGGGCTGGACCTCTGCTGTTCAGCGCCATCAACGCCACCCTGTAGGGCGTGGGCATCGTCGGCGAGGGACCGGAGCCCAGGGTGGACGAGTCGAGCTCTAGTACGGTCGGGCTGGATTCCACCTGTCGCGCTGGTCTCGGACGTAGTCGGCCAGGGTCCGTGACGGTCGGCCGAGCAGATCGCTGAGCCGGTCGGTGACCTTGGCGGCCAGGCCGATCCTGGCCACGGCGTCGATGACGGTCTGCACGTTGGCGTACCCGACAGGTTGCCCGGCAGCGACGAGCTCGCGACGGGCGGCCAGCAACCCGATGGGCTGGTAGACGATCGGTCGACCCAGTTCCGCGCTGAGCTGGGCCGCGACGGCGTTCCAGGTGAGGGCCTGGGGACCGGTCAAGCTGTGGGTGGCGTTCTCGACGTCGGGGAGCTGTGGGTCGGCGAGCAGACCCGCTACGACCTCGGCGATGTCGCGGGTGTCGATGAACGCCGTCGCGCCATTTCCGGCGGCCAGCCTGATGCGGTCATGGGTGACGATGTCGTCGCGCAGCGGGCCCTCGAGATTCTGGGCGAAGTATCCCGGCCGCACGATGGAGAACGGCAGGCCTGTCGCACGGACATCTTGTTCGATCTGCCAGTGGGGCATCGCGGGGTTGGCTCCGAGGACAGACAGCACCGCGATGTGCCGAACGCTCCGTCTGGCGCAGAGCCTGATGAAGGGGCGGATGAGCCGTTTGGTGTCCGAGACCTGCGGTGGGCGCATCAGAAACACCCGGTCGACGCCGTCCAGGGCGGCCTCGAAGGTGTCTGGGTCCTCGAGGTCGAAGGCGACGGCAGAGACCGTCCCGGCAGAACCGTGACCGGCGCGTGACCAGGCCGGCAACGAGGCCGGCCTGACTGCCGCCCTGACCTGGACCTGCTTCTTGTCCAGCTCCGTCACGACGTAGCGGCCGACACTGCCGGTTGCTCCCGTCACCAGTACTGCGCCGTCAGTCATGACTACAGTCTCGCAACCCTCCTCATCAGGCTGAGCCGGACCGTCACCGACCTTGGTTGAGCGTCCCGAACTCTCGACGAAACGTGGTCGGTGCGGTTCCGACCCGAGCCGTGAAGATCCTCGAGAAGTAGGCCGCGTCGTCGTATCCCACCTGACGGGCGATGCTGGTCACGGAGATGGTGGTGGTGGCCAACAGGCTCTGGGCCCGCGCAAGTCTGGTCGCAATGACCAGCTCGTTCACCGACAGCGACGTCTGGTCCCGGATCTCGCGTCGCAACCGGTCAGCGGAGAGCCCGAGCAGCCGCGCCCTCGCGGCGACCGACGACGGCCCGAACGCCGAGCTGACCACGAGATCGACGACCGACTGGTGCTCGCTGCCCCGGGAGCGCTCGGCGAAGCGTTCCGTCTGATCAGCAGCGATCCCCACCAGGGCGTGGGAGAGCGTCGCGGCCAGCAGTTCGCTCCGCCGTCCAGGGGTGACCGCGCCCCGACGGAGGGAGGCGAAAACCGGCTCGATCTGCGAACCGAGGTCGGTCATCGCGTCGAGCACGGGGTTGTCGCGTCGCCAGGCCGACAGCGCCTCGTACCCCCGGACGGCCGTTCCCTCGAACATCGCCCAGTGCTCATGCCACCCGCCCTGGTCCGGGCCGTAGGAGTGCTCGATGCCGGGGAGGAGCCAGATCACCGCCGGTGCCTGGACGGGTACACCCGTGACGTGCACCTCACTGGCGAAGGTGCCCACGCCTTCGGTGATGAACAGCAGGGCGTGCGTCGAGAGCCGACGGGGGCGCATCGCGATCTTGGGTCCGGACTCCTCCCCGAAGCCTCGACAGCACAGTCCGCTGTCTCGGAGCGCCACCGACGTCGGCAGGTAGTGCCCCCACTGGATCACTTCGGTCATGCCCTCAGTGTGCCGGACGATAGTCCAAGTGTCTTGGTGATGATTGTCCCTTGCGCCCTCGCGAGGCGTGCCCCAGGATCGTCACCCATGGTGACCTCTAACGGGTATCGACTGGACGAAAGTCCACATCGGATGGCTGACCTGCACCGGACCCCGGCGGCGGAACGGGGTGACCGGGAGGCCTTGTGGCGCCGCCTACGGCACCAGGGCTACCTGTTTCTCCCCGGACAGCTGGATCCGGACACTGTTCTGGCGTTCCGGGCGTTCTACTTCGAGTCCCTGCGGGGGACCGGGCTGTGGGACGAGCGCCGAAGGGCCGTGGACGGTATCGCCCTTGCGACACCGGCCGACCAGGCCGGGTTGCGGCGTCGGCTGTTCAGAGACATCGTGCCGTCCGCGGTCTACGAGACGTTCTGTACGCAGCAGGGGATCAAAGGGTGGTTCCGGTGGTTTCTCGAGGATGACGTCCACCTGCATCGACGTAAGATCCTTCGACACACCCGGCCGGGGGATAGCGGTATCGGGACGGCCACGCAGGCACACTATGACCTCGTCTACCTCCGCGAGGGGACCGACCGGGTGCTGTCGGCCTGGATTCCCCTCGGTGACTGCCCCACCGATCTGGGCGGCCTCACCTACCTCGAGGGCAGTCACCGCCGGGTGATGGCCGAAGAGGAGGCCGGGTCGCTCAAGCGGCCGGCCGCCTCGATCACCGCCGACCTTCCCGGGTTGGCCGAGCAGTATGACGCCCGCTGGCTGACCGCGGACTACGCCGCGGGCGACGTGGTGATCCACTCGGCGCACCTGATCCACGCAGCGCTCGACAACACCAGGACGGACGGCCGCATGCGACTCTCCACCGACATCCGCTACCAGCGTGACCGTGACCCCATCGACTGGCGCTGGCAGGAGGACTGGGACCCCGACGACGGGCTGTGACCGGTCATCGGGGTCTCGCTGTCGGCTCAGCCGTTGGTTGGCCGCCGAGGCTCGAGCGGCACGTCTCCGGCGCTGCAGTGCGACCCCGGACTGTGCACCAGGTGGGCGAGACGAAGCTCCACCTCGCGGTCCTGGTCGGTGACCGGTCGCAGCTGCGGCGAGGGCTGCCAGTCGAACTGGGGGGATGCGGGGCGTCGTCGGCGGGGCTCGTCCAGGGCGAGCGGCAGCAGTCTCATTCGGGCGTCGACCCACTCGCGGTCCCAGGGTCCTTCGTCGAGGATCTGTTCGGCAGGGCGGAACTCGTAGTAGATGGTGCGCCGCAGAGGGTTGTCGCGGACAGGCTCCGATCCGTGCACGACCATCACGTCGTGGATCAGCACGTCACCCGGTTCGAGCTCCACCTGGATCGCCCCCGGAGGAGTCCAGCCGTACTCGTCGCGCACGAGGCAGACGTCGTTCTTGGACTTCTGCGATCCGGGCACCACCCGGAGCGCACCTTCGCCGGCGCGCGAGGAGTCCAGGTAGACGTCGATGTTGAAGATGCGGTGCCGTCGGGGGTGGACGGCGTCCTGGTGCCAGGGGATGGGTGCTCCGTCGCCTTCGTTCTTGAACACCAGCGACTCATACGTCGGGACGAAGTTCGGCCCGCCGAGCGACTCCGCGATGCCGAGGATCTCCGGGGCGCCGAGCAGCTCCAGGGAGGCGGGTTGGCCCTTGCTGTGGAGGTAGTCGACGCGGTACATGACCTGTCCGGTGGGCCGGTCAGCGAACTTGTAGTCCACCAGGGTCGGGTCGTCGTCCTCGAGGGCGAGACCGTCGACGATCCACTGGGCGGCGGCGGCCTGGAGGTGAGCGAGCAGATCCTGCGACACCCGGCCGCGCAACACCAGATACCCTTCGTCGTCGTAGGACCGGATCTGCTCCTCGGTGAGGAGGTAGTCCAGCGCGGCGGCCGGCCGCGACTCGTTGACGAGGGGAACGGTGGTCAGGGACATCTCGAGATCCTTCTCCTGCGGTGGTGTGGTTGTTCTCTTACGTTCTACGGTAGAACCGACATATCGCCGATACTTCTCGCAAGATCTCCTAAGTCTTTCGGATAGTCAGATGAATCAACTGGATCGCCCGGACCAGCACGTTTTTGGCCTGATGTGCTGGAGTGGACCCGCCCAGCCGATGCCACGGGCCCACCGTCACGACGACATCGAGGTGAACGTCGTGGTCACGGGCCGCCTGGACTACCTCTTCGGCGGCCGCCGCGTGAGCATCCCGGCCGGGACCACCAGCATCTTCTGGGCGGCCCTGCCTCATCAGGTCGTCGCCACGGAATCCGGCTCGACGGCCCACTGGCTGACGGTGCCGCTGGACACGGTGCTGCGGTGGCGACTGGCCGAGAACGTGATCGCCCAGCTGCTCAGCGGAATGCCCCTGTTGGGCACGCCGCCCAGCCCCACCGAGCCCCCTGAACCGGGCCGGACCGACGCCGTGCCGGACCGCCTCGAGGCCCGCCAGCGGTTCGCCCGCTGGACCGCGGACCTCGACGCCCGAGACCCACAGCTGGAACGGATCGCGCTGCTCGAGATGGAGGCCTATCTCCGTCGCGTCCTCCGGGTGGCCCAGGTTACGACGGAGCCGGGGAAGGACGTGCCGGCCACTGCCCGCGCCCGGTCGCGTGCTGCGGTGATGGCGACATTCGTCGCCACCCGGTTCCGAGACCCGTTGGCTGTGGACGACGTGGCGGGCGTCGTCCATCTCAATCCCCACTACGCCATGCAGGTCTTCCGCGACGCGGTGGGCACCACGATCGGTGGCTACCTGACGCAGTGCCGACTGGCCGAGGCTCAGCGGCTGCTCATCACCACCCAGCTCACCGTGTCCTCCGTGGCCGCGGAGGCGGGGTTCGGCTCGGCCAGCCGGCTCTACGCGGCTTGCCAGGAGGCCGGCTTGCCCGCCCCGGGCGCCTACCGTCGGATCCAGCAGAGTGCGGCCGGATGGGTGCCAGGCTCCGGGTGATTCCCATCCGCGAACTTGCAGTTGACGCAACTTGCAGTTAGTGCAAAAATCATGGAATGAGTGCACCGGGCGCTGAGCCTGCGACCCCCGAACATGGCCGCGACCGTCGCAAGCGGATCACGCGATCCGCGTTGCGCCGGGCCTCTCTGGAGCTGGCGCGCGAGCAGGGTTGGGCGTCGGTCTCGATCGAAGCCATCGCGCAGCGCGCCGGCGTCTCCACGCGGACGTTCTTCAACTACTTCGACAGGAAGGAGGATGCGGCCCTGCTGGATCTGTTCATCGTGACCGACGAGGACCTAACCGCGTTCGCGGACGGCTCAGCAGCTTCCACCTGGGCCCACCTGGCCCGGTTGTTCGCCGTTGACGCGGACAGCGCTTCCGCGGAGGGGGCCGACTTCCAGCGCTACCTCGAGCTACAGCAGCACAATCCCGTGCTGGCCGGGCGCCAGCTCGCCGTCTTCTCGCGCTTCGAGGCCCGGATGTCCACCGCGGTGACCTCCCGGCTCGGCGGTGGACCTGACGCGGAGCTGCGAGGGCCGTTGATGGTGGGCTGCTGCATCACCGCAGTCCGGGTGGCCCTGGCCCGATGGTCGCTCGACGATCCGCACGGACCCGTCCGCCCGCACGTCGAGCGTGCCCTGGCCGTGGTCGAACCCGCCTTCCGCCGGTGAGACGGTCCCGGCCGTTGACCCTGCCCACTCCTTCCGAGGTGCCGCCATGCGCATAGCCGTTCTCGCCTTCGATACCCGCGGCGGCGTCCAGCCGTACGTCGCCCTGTCCCTCGGCCTCCGGGCCGTCGGCCACGACGTCACCATGATCACCACGGCCGGCTTTGCCGACCTGGTGACAGGACACGGCGTGCAGCATGTCGCCACCACCGGGGACACCGAGGCGGCCGTCCGGGCGGCCGGTGGCGCGGCCGAGCTGAACAGCCGAGACCGTAACCGGCTGATGCGAGAGCAGCTGCACGCGACCCTGGGGCAGACCTCGGTCGAGATCCTCGCCGCGGCGGCCGACGCTGACCTGCTCCTGGGTGGCGTCGGGGGATCCGTCACGGGCCGGCCGGTCGCGGAGAAGCTGGGGGTCCCGTGGGTCGACGCTCACCTGCAGCCGCTGGGACCGCCGACCGCGGCCTTTCCCGGGGCCCTGTTCCCCCAGGTGCCACTCTGGATGGGCGGGGTCGGACGACGGGGGAGCCACGTGATCACCAATACCGCCCTCAGCAGCATGTTCCGGGGCGCGCAGCGTCAGGTTCGGACGCGGCTGGACCTGCCTCGCCACCCTGAGACGCCGCGGAAGGACCTACCGACCCTGTACGGCTTCAGCGCGCAGGTGGTCCCGCAACCGCTGGATTGGGGACCGCACCGCAAGATCACCGGCTACTGGACGCTCGCGGCCGACCCGGGATGGGTTCCACCGCCAGACCTCGTCGACTTCATCGCGACGGGCCCGCCTCCGGTCTGCATCGGATTCGGCAGCATGTCCAGCCGCGACCCCGAGGCCCTCACCGACCTCGTCCTCGAGGCCGTCCACCTGGCGGGGGTCCGTGCCGTGCTGCTGTCCGGCTGGGGTGGGCTCGCGGAACGAGGCGGGGCTGAGGTGTTCGTGGCCGGCGACGTGCCCCATGACTGGCTCTATCCGCAGCTGGCGGCGGTCGTGCACCACGGAGGGGCCGGCACCACCGGGGCTGCGCTCCGGTCCGGAGTGCCGGCGATCGTGGTGCCGTTCGCCGTCGACCAGCCCTTCTGGGGCTCTCGGGTCGCCGCCCTCGGCGTGGGACCGAGATCACTGCCGCGCAGGCAGCTGACGGCGCAGAAGCTGGGGCATGCCCTTCGGGCCGCGGTGGCCGACGACCCGATGCACCGACGCGCCACGGACCTGGGTCTTCGCCTGCAGGCCGAAGACGGGGTGGGAACGGCTGTGCAGCATCTGGCCGGTTACGTGCTGTGACCCGCCGCGGCGCCTAGACCGGCAGGGCCGGGTTGAGTGAGGACGCCGCCGGGTCGCCGGGGGCCAGTCCCGGCAGCCACGTCTCCAGATCATTCCGCTGCGCCGGGTTGGTCGGCTCCTGCACCAGGAGACCGTCCTCGAACCAGATGATGGTCATCACCTCCCGGGCGGTCGTGGAGTCGTTCGGTAGGGCCTTGTGAGCGGTCCAGCCACCGTGGAAGGTGGCGTCACCGGCCCGCATGGCCACTGGCTGGCTGATCGGGAACCTCCCGTCGGCCAGCACCCGTTCGAAGTGTTCCTCCGACGCGTCGGAGATGGTCACGTCGCTCATCGGGCCTTCGGCGTTGGTACCGCTCGCGAAGCTGAGACCGCCCATGTCGGGCGTGATGTCGACCAGCGGCATCCACATGGTCAGACACCGGCGGCCGTCCAACGGCCAGTACATGGCGTCCTGGTGCCAGGGGGTGTAGCCGCCGCCGGGCTCCTTGAACAGCGCCTGGTCGTGCAGGATCCGCACCCGGTCGACCCCCAGCAGGTCGGCGGCGATCCGGGAGAACCGCGAGGCCAGGACGAACCGGGCGACGTCCTCGTTGCGCTGCCACAGGTTGAACACCTGGAGGAAGGCTCGACCGTAGGTGTCGCGTTCCTCGAGCGCTCGGGTCTCGTCGCTGAAGCGCATCGTGGTCGAGCGGATCACCTCCCGGTAAGCCCGAGCCTCGTCGGGGCCGGCGACGGCGCGCAGCATTACGTGGCCGTCGCGTTGGTAGGAGTCGACGTCGGTGGCCGACACGGGTCGGGGTTCAGCGAGCCGGGGGAGGGTGACGGTGGACATGCGAAGTCCTCTCTGGGAGATGGGCGGCGGACCGCGGGGGCGTGATCCAGTGAACCCCAGCCGTAGTGTCGCCGCCGAGAACCGGCTGGTAGAACTGGTACGTCCTGGTACGGTAACTGGATGGTGGCTTCGGTAGCGGAGGTGCGCCGAGGGCCCTTGGGCGCCTTGGGCGGAGTGCTGCTCGCGGGCCGGATCGAGGGCGGACGCGGTGTCCGCTCGTACGGTCGCCCGCGTCGATATCCCTCCTACGCCCTGACCTACGTCACGGCGGGCTC
>JBBRYD010000094.1:0-15288 GCA_038238065.1 Propionibacteriales bacterium
ACCGGCCGGTGCCGTTCGAACTGCCGGGGCCGGACTGATCAATACATAGGCAACCCAGCAGGGCGCCAGTCGGTTTCTGAGTCACGACCCCAGCAGCAGTTACCAGCATGTATGTCGGTGTTCTCCAGGAACCAGGGTTCGATCGCGATCACCAGACCGGGTCGCAGCGGCAGACCCCGGCCGCGGCGGCCGTTGTTGGGCACATGCGGGTCACCATGCATCGTCCGGCCCACCCCGTGCCCACCGAAGTCAGTGTTGATCTTGTATCCGGCCTGGTTGGCGACTCGGGCGATGGCGAAAGAGATGTCCCCGAGCTTGTTGCCCGGGTGGGCCGCGTCGATGCCGGCCAGCAGCGCCTTCGTGGTGGTCTCGATCAGCTTGAGGTCTTCGTGGCGAGGCGTACCCACCGTGACGGTGACGGCGGCATCGGACACCCAGCCGTCCACCGCGCAGGCGAAGTCGAGGCTGACCATGTCGCCGTCGACCAGGGTGTAGTCGTGCGGCAGCCCGTGCAGCACGGCGTCGTTGACCGAGGTACAGAGCACCTTGCCGAACGGGCTGGCGCCGAACGAGGGGTGATAGTCGATGTAGCACGACTGGGCGCCGCGGTCACGGATCAGCTGATGGGCGAGCTCGTCCAGCTCCAGCAGGTTGACCCCCACGTCGGCGCGGTCGGTCAGGGCGGCCAGCACCTCACCGACGAAGCGTCCGGCCGGTCGCATCTCGTTGATCTCGGTGGCAGTTCGGTACTCGATCACACTCGAAGTTATCTCTGCCGATCAAGTGTGGCCAACCTGGTCCGCGTGTGCCCGTCGGGCCGCTCAGCGGCCCAGGAAGTCCCGCACCGGGGCGGTGAGAAAGTCCAGGTCGTCGCCGTTGGCGTTGGGGTTGCCGGCCCGGTGGCCCCAGATGCTGGGGATCGGCGCCAGGGTCCCGTGACGCAGGTGCTTCAGCTCCGCCTCGTTGTCGGCCACCCGGAAGTAGAGGTCGGTCTCGCTCGGCATCAGCAGCACCGACGCCTCGATGCCGGCCAGCGCTCGCGGTAGGTCACGGCCGTATAGGTCGTTGGCACTGATGTCGGCCTCCTGCCAGGTCAGCGCCGCGGCGTAGAGGTTCGCCGCCCGGTTGGTACCGAAGGAGTCCTCCCAGTCGGTCTTCAGGAAGGTGGCCAGGTCGGGGGCTCCGAGGGCGGTCTCGAACAGGCGTTTTCGGTAGAAGTCCTGACTGAGTCCCCAGCCGGCGTACACGTGGGCGAAGGCGCGCAACGCCGGCCCGGGTTCGGCGGAGAATTGACCGTGACCGAGATGCTCCGGTGCTGCCTCCAGGATCCGGAGCAGCCCGGAGAGGAATACCCGGTTGTGCACCGAGGTCCGGGCACTGCCGCAGACGATGACGGCCCGCTGCACCAGCTCGGGATACAGGGCGGCCCAGTGGTACGACTGGCCCGCCCCCATCGAGAACCCGTACGCGCAGGCGACCGACGTCACGTCGAACAGCTCGCTGAGCAGCCGGTGCTGGGCGCGGACGTTGTCGGCCATGGTCACCAGCGGCGGGTAGTCGGCGCGGTCTGCGGCCGAGGTGGAGACGGAGTTGCTGAACATGTCGGGCACCACGATGAACCAGCGGGTGGGGTCGAGCACCGTGTCCGGGCCGATCAGCCAGGACAGGTCGTCGTGGGTGGCTGTATAGCTGCACGGGTAGACGATGACGTTGTCCCGGGCCGCGTTGAGCGTGCCGTGACTCTGCCAGCCGAGCTCGGCCGAACTGATCGTGCCCCCACGCTCCACCGCGACGTCACCCAGCGGAAAGCGCCCCTCCTCGATCGGCC
Organism: Propionibacteriales bacterium; assembly: GCA_038238065.1. Taxonomy (GTDB): domain Bacteria; phylum Actinomycetota; class Actinomycetes; order Propionibacteriales; family Propionibacteriaceae; genus Microlunatus. Next base: position 1,829 of record JBBRYD010000094.1, read on the forward strand.
AACTCGGCGCCGGGACCTCAGCTCCTCCGGGTGCTTCGGTATCGGGTTCGTCGCCGTCTGTGCGCGGACTCGTCACGCGACACTCCCGGTCGGCAGCACGGCGTGCACACCCCAGGTCTGGTTGGCCACCTGGGTCACGCGCAGGTCCACGCAGGTGCTGGCCAGGGCCAGGGCGGTGGCCTTGTCCAGGGAGTAGAGCTGCTGGATCCACTGCACCATCGCGTCCAGGGCGTCGCCCATGGCGACGTTGAGGTCCGCGTCGAAGCCGAAGGTGATCCGGCCGGCCGGTGAATCGGCGTGCACCGTGGTCAAGGGCCGGTCGGTGACCACGTCGACGGTGACCTCGGTGGTCATCGGACACTCGATCGCCGTGCCGCCCACCTCGCCGTCACCCTGGGCGGCGTGGCCGTCCCCCAGGTACAGCAGCGCGTCAGGAACCGCGACCGGCAGATAGAGGGTCGAACCCGCGACCAGCTCCTTGCAGTCGATGTTGCCGCCACTGCCGCCCCTCGGGGGGACGGTGGAGTGCTCACCGCCCTCGGCGGGCGCGACCCCCATCACGCCGAGGAACGGGCTCAGCTCGCGGACGAAGCCGCGGGACTCGGTGCCCTTCCCGCTGTCGGCGTCGAGCTCCCAGAGCAGCCAGGACGGTGGTCCGTCGGCCAGACCGAGTCGCTGGGTGACCGGGGTGTCGAGGGCGGCTGCGACCGTCCAGCCCCACTCGCCGGGGCGCAGAGCGTTCAGGTGCAGGGCGAGCATCTGGCCCGGCGCAGCGCCGGCGACGGCGATGGGGCCGGTCAGGCAGTGCCCGCGTGGTTCGGCGAAGAGCTTCGGCTGCTGTTGCCCGGGGACCTGCTGGCGCTCCAGGTACCCCGACGCATCCAGAGTGCGCACCGTCACGGTGTCGCCCGGGTTGATGGTCAGTACCGGCCGGTGCGCCGAGGAGAAGACGTCGGCGGTGGTCTCCGGGGTGGGGTCGAGCCGGGTGGACGTCATGGGATCTTCTCCTGGCTTCTTGGTGCGTAGTGGACCGCAGGGACGCTCAACAGGCGGACGGGGCGTCGGCGTCGGACGCCGTTCGACCCTCGTAGGAGCTGATGGCCTCAACCTTCTCCGCGGAGGCGGACGTCGTGTCGAACGTGTAGCCCAACCACTCCTTGGCGAGCCGGCGAGCCAGCTCGATGCCGACCACGCGCTGGCCGAAGCAGAGCACCTGAGCGTCGTTGCTGAGCACCGACCGCTCGACCGAGTACGAGTCGTGGGCGGTGACCGCGCGAATGCCGGGCACCTTGTTCGCGCTGATGGCCACACCGAGTCCGGTGCCGCAGACCAACAAGGCGCGGTCGGCGAGCCCGTCGGCGATCCGGCGAGCCGCCTCAACTGCTACGTGGGGGTAGGCGGTGTTCTCGTCGGCTGACACGCCGACGTCGACCACTTCGCCGACGCGTGGATCGTTCTCCAGGTCGGCCTTGATGAGGTCCTTGTACTGCAGACCGGCCTCGTCGCTGCCGACGACGATCCGCAGCAAGGAAGGGGCCTCGGTTCCGTTCGTGGTCATGGATGTCCTTCTTTCTGAAGCTCGGCGAGAGGGATGGCGTCTGGTGACCGCCGACGGCCCGGACGGAGCATGGTTGTCGGTGGCGGCGGCCAGACCGGTGCGGACCGCGGCAGCTTCGTGCCGGTACGGGGCTGCGTCAGGGCAGGAGCGAGACCTTGATCGACTCCGTGCCACTCGCCACGAAGTCCAGGCCCTTCTGGAACTCGGCCAGCGGCAGCTGGTGGGTGCAGATCTTGTCCATCGGCAGCATGCCGGACTCGATCATCCGGATGGCGGCGGGCCAGCAGTAGGGGCCGAGGTGGGCGCCCAGCACGTCGAGCTCCTTGTCGTCGCTGATGATCGACCAGTCGACCTTCACATCGCTGCCGAAGACGCCGTACTCCACGTACGTACCGAGCTTGCGCAGCAGGTTGAGGCCCTGGATGACTGCCGAGGGGTGACCGGTGCCCTCGAGGTAGACGTCGGCGCCGTAGCCGTCGGTCAGCTCCTTGACGCGCGCGACTGCGTCTTCCTGGGCGATGTTGATGATGATGTCGGCGCCGCACTCCAGCGCGAGATCCAGCTTCTCCTGGGCCATGTCGAGGGCGATCACGTGCGCAGGGCTCTTGGCTCGGGCGCCGGCGACCATCCCGAGGCCGATCGGACCGCAACCGGCGACCACGACCACGTCGTTGAACATGATCCCGGCGCGCTCCACCGCGTGCAACGAGCAGGCCAGCGGCTCGGCGAAGGCGGCGTGGTGCGGCGGGAGGTCGCGGGAGACCTTGTGCACAAGCGCCTCGACCGGATAGACCATGTATTCGGCCATGCCGCCGGGGTTGCGGCGCTTGAACCCGAACATGTCGTGCGGCTGGCACATCCAGTACTGACCGCGCAGGCAGTAGCGGCATGCCCAGCAGGGCACGATCTGCTCAGCGACCACCCGGTCGCCGACCTCGAGCCCGCGCTTCGTGGCGGCGGCCTCGTCGAGCTGCACCACGGTGCCACAGAACTCGTGGCCGGGGACGACCTCGGTCTCGGCCCACGCCGGTCGGGTCTCGTCGCCCCAGAACTTGGTTGCCCCGTGGTAGCACTTCAGGTCGCTGGCGCAGATGCCGACGGCCTCGACCTTGACCAGTACCTCACCGGGCCCGGGCCGGGGGACCGCGACCGTCTCGAGCACGTAGTTCTCCGGCCCGTGGCAGATGACGGCATTCATGGTCTCGGGGATCTGGGCGGGGCTGGTCACGGACATCGATGGCCTCCGAGGGGCGCGGCTGGTTCGGTGAATGGTCGACACCAACCTAGCGACCCCGCTAACATCTGTCCAGAACAGATGTTCAGGAGGATTGTCCAGATCATGCCAAGCAGCCCCATGGACGCGTGGGCCGTCCGCGCCCAGGCGGCTGACGGGAGCCACTTCGCGCCATCGCTGCTCTATGCCGCGGCGAAGATGTACTACGACGAGGAAGCCACCCAGGCTGAGGTCGCCGCGCGGCTCGGGACCAGCCGAGCGACCGTTTCCCGTCTGCTCGCCGAGGCCCGCCGGCAGGGCATCGTCCGGATCCAGGTACTGGCGCCGACCTTCGACTCCACCGACGACCTGGCCGACCAGCTCGGAGCGGCGCTGGCACTCGACCGCGTCTACCTCTCTCCACCGCTGCCCAGCAGCGGCCGGCCGACCGAGGACCGGCTGGGCAGTGTGCTGGCTCCGGCGGTTGGTCTGGCGCTGGCGTCAGCCGGGCTGGCGGCGGGCGACGTGCTGCTCGTCTCGTCAGGCCGCACCCTGTACGAGGTGGCCCGCTTCGACCTGCCTCAGCTGCCCGGCGTCGTGGTGGCGCCGACGGTGGGCGGGGCCGACCAGTCCGAGGCCTGGTACCAGACCAACGAGATCACCCGGCTGATCGCGTCCCGGGTGGGTGGTCGGGCCACCTATCTGTTCGCTCCCGCGCTTCCTGGGCCGGAGCTGTACGAGACCCTGCAGAACGACCCGGCCATCCAGCGGGTGCTGCACCTCTGGCCGCACGCCAAGGTCGTGCTGACGGGGGTGGGTGCGCCACCGTCGCTGCGGTCCGAGGCGCCCCAGTTCGTGGCCACGGGTTCCAGCGCGCTGTCGGACGCCGTCGGCGACGTCTGCTCCCGGTTCTTCGACGCCGCGGGGGGACCGGTGGAGTTCCCGGGAAGTGAGCGGATGATCGCGGTCCAGCTGTCCGCCCTGCCCACGATCCCGGTGTCCATCGCTGTAGCCTCCGGACTCGACAAAGTTGTCCCGATCACGGTCGGGGCGCGGGCGGGGTATTTCAACCAGCTCGTCACCGACCCGGTGACGGCCCAGCAGGTGTTGGTGGCGATGGCCACGACAGCTGAAGACGGATCTCGAGGAAGCGGAGCCGGATCATGACCAGCCCGACGACGACCCAGCCCGGGACGCGACTGCTGTCCGGCAAGCGCACGCTGATCACCGGCGCCTCCAAGGGGATCGGCGCGGACCTGGCAGAAGCCTTCGCCCGGGCCGGCGCCGCCTTGGTGATCAGCGGGCGCGACCCTGACGGGCTCGCCGCCCAGGCCGCACGGCTGAGGAGCGACCACGGGGTGCCGGTCGCGACGGTGGCCGCGGACCTGGCCCTGCCCGACGAACCCGAACGGTTGGCCGTTGAAGCCCTGGCCGCCTTCGACGGGCTCGACGTGCTGGTCAACAACGCCGGCATCTCCCATCCCGAGCTGGTCGTGGACCTGACGACGTCATCGCTGGACGACGTGCTCAACGTCAACCTGCGGGCGCCGTCCCTGCTGGCCGCTCGGGTGGGTCGGGCGATGGCCGCGGCCGGCGGCGGGTCGATCATCACCGTGGCGTCAGCAGCCGGGCTGCGTGCCTTGACCGAGCACTACGGCTACTGCATCTCCAAGGCGGGGCTGGTGATGGCGACCAAGGTGCTGGCCCTCGAGCTCGGTCCGGACGGCGTGCGGGCCAACTCGATCTGCCCGACGGTGACGCTGACCGACATGGGTCAGCGGGTCTGGCTCGATCATACCGACAAGTCGGCTCCCATGCTGGCGCGGATCCCGCTGCGCCGGTTCGCCTTCCCGCGGGAGGTGTCGGAGACCGCGATCTGGCTGGCGTCCGATGCCGCCGCCATGATCAACGGGGTCGACCTACCCATCGACGGCGGATATCTGGTCTCCTGACCGCTGATCGACGGTCAGGTCGGAGTCGGATCGGGCAGCCGCTCCGTCAAAGCCCAGCGCTGGCAGGAGGACCGCGTTGGCACGGAACAACGTGGAGGCGCCGCCCTCACCGGTCATGGTCATCAGAGCCCGGACGAGCTCCTCGTCGAAGGGTCACCGACGATGATGGTGCGGCAAGTGTGGGATGACTGCGAGGATCGGAGGATGCCACCGACTCCCGAGCGTGACCAGCCTGTCGCTGCTGGTGAGCGCGCTCCATCGGGGCGCGCTGGTGTCCGCATCGCTGTCGGATCGCGTACGGAGCTGGCGGGCGGCGACGATCAGGGTCGTACCGTCCCGTCCCAGCTCGGACGGATGTGAGCGTCGTGCTGGACGACCGGCGCCTTCGGGGAGTGGCGCCGCTTCGGGCCGGTGACCGGGTGGCGCTGGTGGCTCCGGCGGGCCGCACCGGCGCCGAGCCTCGACTCCGAAGCGAGTCGCTGCTGCGGTCGTGGGGGCTGGAGCCAGTGACCTATCCCAGCGCGACCGCTGAGCACCCGCGGGCGAGCTACCTCTCGGGCCCGGACGAGCAGCGCGCCCTCGACGTGCAGGAGGCCTGGTGCGACGAGTCGGTCGCAGGCATCTTCGCGCTCCGGGGCGGCTACGGCAGCATCCGCATCCTCGACCTGCTGGATCGCGACCGGATGCGGGCCGCGCGGCCCAAGCCGTTCTACGGCAGCTCCGACCTGACTGCTCTGCACGAGTGGCTCCGCGAGGAGCTCGGGACGGCGACCTGGTTCACGCCGATGATCGGCACGCTTTCCCTGCTGGACGACTCCGAGGCGACCGGGTCGCTCCGAGCCGCGGTGCTGGAGGGGTGGGAAGGTCGGCGGTGGTCGGCCCGGGCGGCAGAGATCCTGTCTCCGGGCATGGCGCACGGGACGCTGGTCGGCGGCAACCTGTCCCTGCTGGCCATGACCCTCGGCGCACGTCGGCGGCTGCGGGTCGACAACACCGGCACCATCGCCCTGCTGGAGGACATCACCGAGGACACGTACCGGATCGACGGCTACCTCACCAGCCTGCTGCGCGCCGGATGGTTCGACGGGGTAGCCGCGATCGCACTGGGCAGCTGGGACCAGTGCAGCCCGCTGGCCGAGATCAACGAGGTCTGCCGGGTGCTGCTCGAGCCGCTGGGTGTCCCGATGGTCTCCGAGTTCGGCTTCGGGCACGGCCCGGCCGCACCCAGCATCCCGCTCGGCCTGCCGGGCACGCTGATCGCCGAGCCGGGTCGGCCGCCGGAGCTGGTCGTGGGCCTGTCGTCTGGGGATCACCGTGGGTGAGCCGGTCCGGCCGCGGTCGTCCACGGTGCTCGAGGAACGTCTGCTGGAGGCCCATCGCGCCGGGCTGGCCGTCGGGTTGGGCTGGGCGGAGGCCGACACCTGCCTGGCGGCGGCTGCGGCGTTGATCACCGGAGCCCGGCGACGGTCCGTGACGCCTCGGCCACCTCGTTCACGTACGCCTCGCTACTGACGGCGAAGAATACCGGCGCTACACCATCGACGTGGCAGTCCCGTGCGTCACGGTTGGCGGACCGCGAGCGGTTGGCGCTCGAGCTCGGGCTCTACCTCGCGGAGTAGCGTCGAGAACGTCGGTGACGGTGGATTCAGCGGAGGACGGCGCGATGGAGCTCAGCTCAGCGGCGGAGTTCGTCAGGCTGCGGTCCAGCCAGGATCCGCACGAATACGGGGCCGCGGATCTCGGGACAGCCAGCCTCGCCGTCTGGATCGACGTCCTGGACCGGTACCCGGACTACCGCCGTTGGGTGGCGCGCAACAAGACGGTTCCCCTGGAGATTCTGATCGTGCTGGCCGAAGACGCCGACCCACGGGTGCGCGCTGCCGTGGCGTCGAAGCAGACGCTGACCGCTGACCTATTCACCCTGCTGGCCGCCGACTCCGACGATTCCGTACGGCTCCGGATCGTGCACAACGCCGCCGTCCCGCGAGAGGTGCTGGAGCGGCTGAGACATGACCCGTACGACCTGGTCAGCGCACGGGCCCGGGTCCGACTGGGAGGCATCGCGGCGCGGCACGGACCAAGGCGCCCGATACAGTCGTGATCCATGACCGCACATTCTGATTCCGGTGGATGCAGTGTTGCGGTGGGCGAGCGCCCAGCCGTCGACACCGAGGTTCGGGGATGAGCGGTGGCGACCTGGCCCGGCTGCGCGACGTGCAGACCTGGTCCATCTCCCCGGAGAACTTCGACGGAGCCAAGGGTGGCGGTGGCCGCGCGACCACCGGCACCGGGGCGCACGCCGCCCGGGACCTGGGCGTGGGCTGGAAGGTGTCGCCGTCGGTCGACATCGCCGCGCACGCGACCCACGTCCTAGCCGAGATCGGCACGGCGGGCCGGATCACCCACCTGTGGCTGACCACTCATCGCAGCCAGTGGCGGACGCTGGCCCTTCGGGCCTATTGGGACGGGGCGGAGGAGCCGGCGATCGAGGTTCCGGTCGGCGACTTCTTCGCCAATGGCTGGGGCGTGTTTTCCCAGGTCAGCTCGAGCATGATCGCGGCCAACCCGCACGGGGGCTTCAACTCCTACTGGCCGATGCCGTTCAGCTCCGGGGCGCGGCTGACGCTCGAGAACCTGACCGGGCAGCCGGTCACCGTCTACTACCAGGTGACCTACGAGACCGGTGGGGACCAGAGCGCCGCGGGCTACCTGCACGCCCAGTTCCGCCGGAGCAACCCCCTCCCGGAGCGGACCATTCATCCGGTCCTGGCCGGGGTCACCGGCCGCGGGCACTACGTCGGGACGTACCTGGCCTGGGCCGTCAACTCCCCGGGCTGGTGGGGCGAGGGCGAGATGAAGTTCTTCCTCGACGGTGACCAGGAGTTCCCGACCATCGCCGGCACCGGCACCGAGGACTACTTCGGTGGCGCCTGGAACTTCGACGTACCGGGCCAGGGATACACCGAGTTCACCACCCCCTACCTCGGCCTGCCGCAGGTGCTGAGACCCGACGGGCTGTACGAGAGCCAGCAGCGGTTCGGGATGTATCGCTGGCACGTGCCCGACCCCATCCACTTCCGCACCGACCTCCGGGTGGAGCTGCAGGCGCTGGGCTGGAAGGCGGGCGGACGCTACAACCCGCTGCACGACGACATCGCCTCTACCGCGCTGTTCTACCTCGACCGACCCTCGAGTGCTCGGCCGCCGCTGCCCGACGTCGACGTCCTGACCATCCCCGGCGACCCACGGGTGGCGTCATGACCAGCGATCAACTCACAGGCACAAGCGACGGCTGGCCCGTCGTCCGGCGCTACAGCGGTGCCCAGCTCAACCGGATCAAGCTGCCGGTCGGTGGCATCGGGACCGGCTGCATATCGTTCGGCGGCCGCGGACAGCTGGTCGACTGGGAGCTCGCGAACCGGTCGGCGAAGGGCTTCACGCCACCCAACTCGTTCTTCGCGGTACGGGTCGAACGGCCCGACGGGACTGCGCAGACCCGGCTGCTGGAGCGGGTGCTGGACGACGTCGAGTTCGAGGGGCCGCACGGCAGCCTGGCGCCCAACCACGGTCTGCCCCGCTTTCGCGACGCCACCTTCTCGGCCGCGTACCCGCTGGGTCAGGTGGAGCTCAGCGACCCCACCTTCGCGGTCCGGGCCACGGTTCAGTGCTTCAACCCGCTGATCCCTCAGGACGCCGACGCCTCCGGCATCCCGGCGCTCTTCTATCGAGCCACCATCACCAACCCCACTGACCAACCCCTGGCGGTATCGGTCTGTGGCAGCCTGTCCCACCTGGTGGGCCGACGCCCGGGGCGGCCAACGGCAGCGGGCGCCCGGTTCCAGCTCCACGAGTCGAGCGAGCGCTCGATCCTGCTCGGCGACGCTCCCGGTCTGGACGACGCCGACGAGGCCTGGGGGACCATGGCCCTGGCCTGCCTTGACGGTCCGGCCGACAGCTCCCGGACGCAATGGGAGCGGTTGTCCTGGGGCGACTCGCTGCTCGACTTCTGGGACGACTTCGACGGCGACGGCCGGCTCACCGACGCGCGCACGGGCGCTCACCCGCCCAGCGGGTCGCTGGTCAGGACCCAGACCGTCGCCCCCGGGGAGAGCGCCGACTTCCGGTTTCTGATCAGCTGGCACTTCCCAAACCGCTACGGCTGGATACACGGTCTTCCCGGTCAGGGAGCTGGGGACTCGCGTGCGGCCCCATGGGTCGGCAACCACTACGCCGGCCGGTACGCCGACGCGGCCGCAGTGGTGGACCAGCACGCCGGCGACTGGGATGTGCTGGAGCGACGCACTGTCGCTTTCGTCGAGTCGGTCACGGGCTCCGACCTGCCGCTGGCCATGCAGGACGCAGCCCTGTCCAACCTCGCGGTTCTGAAGTCGCCGACGTGCTTTCGGATCGCCGACGGCACCTTCCTCGGTTGGGAGGGCTGCAACGATGCATCCGGCAGCTGCCACGGTTCCTGCACGCACGTCTGGAACTACCAGTACGCGCTGGAGGCACTGTTCCACGACCTCGCCTGGTCGATGCGGCGGGTGGAGTTCGTGCACGCCCTGGATGAGCGGGGCAAGATGAGCTTCCGGGTCGGGCTGCCGCTGGAGACGCACGGGACCGAGTGGGAGACTGCGGCGGCCGACGGCCAGATGGGCGCTCTGGTCCGGCTGCACCGTACCTGGCATCTGAGTGGTGACGACGACGCCCTCCGCATCCTGTGGCCGGGGGCCCGGAGGGCCATGGAGTTCGCTTGGATCCAGCACGGCTGGGACGGCGACGCCGACGGGGTGATGGAGGGCTGCCAGCACAACACCATGGACGTGGAGTACTTCGGCCCGAGCGGGGTGAACCAGTCCTGGTATCTCGGTGCGCTCGCCGCGTGCGTGGCGATGGCCGTGGCGATGGGGGACTTCGACTTCGCCGAGCGCTGTCGAGGCATCCTCGCGTCCGGCGCAGCCGGCACCGACGCCCGTGTGTTCAACGGGGAGTACTACCAGCAGGAGATCATCCCGGCGATGACCGCGGACCTGATCGCCCCGGGGCTACGGATCAGGCTCGAGGGGGACGCGGCCTGGGGCGGGTCAGATGACCTGGTCGACCCGGACCTCCAGATCGGGAGCGGCTGCACCAGCGACCAGCTGGTGGGACACACGATGGCGACGGTGGGCGGTCTGTGCACCGGTCTGGATCCCACCCACGTCACCGCGGCGCTACAGTCGGTCGCCCGCTACAACCACCGGTCCGACTTCGGCGCCCACTTCAACCATCTGAGGTCCTACGCCCTGGCCGACGAGAGCGGCCTGCTGGTCTGCACCTACCCCCGAGGGCACCGACCGAGGCGGCCGTTCCCGTACTGCAACGAGGTGTGGACGGGAGTGGAGTACAGCGCGGCGATCGGCCTGCTGTTGGACGGTGACGCTGCGGCCGCAGAGCGGGTCGTCGGTGACGTGCGGGACCGCTACGACGGTCGGCGGCGGAACCCCTTCAACGAGGTGGAGTGCGGGCACCACTACGTCCGGTCGATGGCGTCCTGGGGATTGGTCGAGGCCTGGTCGTTGGCGAAGCGCCAGCGGGATCACGTCTGAGTAATCGTTTTCCTTCAATCATTGACTAGCCCAGGAGCCTGTGTTGGAATGCAGCAGCAATCGATTACACGTCAAAGGAGACAACGGTATGGGCACGTCAGGCGAAGCACGGTTTTTCCCCAGCGCCGTCAGCCGGCGCACATTCCTGGGCCGCCTCGGGGGCGCCGCCTTGATCCCCGCGGTCGGGTTGCCGTTGGCGGCTTGTAGCAAGGACTCGACTGCCGGGGGTGGTGGTGGCGGTGGTACGAAGAACCGCACCTTGACCTTCGTCTACTACGGCACTGCCGAGCAGCAGAAGAGCTATGACCAGCTGTTCAACAAGTTCAAGGCCGCGCACCCCGATATCATCCTCAAGGCTCAGGGCATCGCGGCCAAGTCGTGGGCTGACTTCGCCAACGCTGTCTCGACCCGACTGGCCGGGGGGCAGCCTCTCGACGTGGTGCAGATCGCCACCGAAGGTCAGCGGATCTTCGCGTCCAAGCAGCTCCTCGAGCCGCTCGACCCCTACATCGCCAAGGACCAGGCCGACGTGGACGCGTACTACGCCGACACCCCGCCGCAGCTGAAGAAGTGGTTGACCCAGTACGCCTCACTGGACGGCAAGACGTACTACCTCCCGGGCGGATACAACACGATGGCGCTCTACCTCAACAAGAAGCAGTTCACCGCCGCAGGGATCTCCGTGCCGACGGCCACTTGGACCTGGGACGAGTTCCGCCAGGCCGGACTGGACTTCAAGAAGAAGACCGGCGCGTACTTCACCGCCGCCGGCAGCGGGTACTTCACCGATGTGATGCCCTGGCTCACCAACAACGGGGCCAGCACGTTCTCCGCCGACTGGGGCACCCCGACGTTTGCGAGTGACGCCGCGGTGGAGGCGCTGACCTTCGCCCGTTCTCTGGTGGTCGACGGTCTGGCGCCCAAGCCCGGCGGCACCTATGACGCTCCGACTCAGATGGCCCAGGGCAAGCTGGCCAGCTTCGGGGGCGGCCGCTGGCCGACGAACGACCTCCGACGGCTGAAGATCGTCGACCAGGTCGAGCTCGTCAAGTGGCCGCAGAAGGCTACAGCCGGCTCGCCGGTCGGCTGGGACGCGTGGCCCATTCTCAAGCAGTCCAAGAACAAGGACGACGCTTGGATCCTGATCAAGTACCTGATCTCGAAAGAGTTCGGCGCCACCATCACCACGGGCGGCGGAGGCGCGGTTCCGGCCAGGATCTCGGACTCCGGCAGCAAGGCTTTCCTGGAGAACGCTCCGCAGGGCACCGATCTGCTGGTGGAGCTGCTGAAGGTGGCTACTCCGGTTCCGGCCCCCAACCGTGGAGCGGAGATCCAGAAGGTGATCGAAGAGGCCTGGCTGGCGGGCATCAGCGGCAACAAGGAACCGCAAGCCGCCTTGACCGAAGCCAACGACAAGCTCGGCCCACTTCTCTCGTGAGCGTGACGGCCGAGCGGAGACGGGGTATGACCGAAGCGTCCCAGCCTCCACGCCGCAGCAGGTACCGCAGCAGCACCGCCATCGCGGGGTGGCTGTTCATCAGCCCGGCGATGCTGCTGTTCCTGGCCTTCATCCTGGGCCCTTTTCTCGCCGCGCTGGCGCTGAGCCTCTTCTCCTGGGACCTGCTCACCCCGGCGAAGTTCGTCGGGTTGGCCAACTTTCGCCAGCTGACGTCGGATGCCCTGCTGGTGCACGCGCTGGGCAACACGTTCATCTTCGCCTTCGCGTCGGTGGTCACCCACCTGGTGGGCGGGATGCTGCTGGCGGTGGCCGTCAACCGCGGGATGAACAAGGTGCTGTCCTACTTCGTCAGGACGGCGGTCTTCTTCCCGTTCCTGATCTCCTGGGCGGCGGTGGCACTGCTGTGGAAGTACGTGCTGGACCCGGCGTTCGGGCTGCTCAGCTACTACGTCGGCCTGCTCGGGGTCACCGCTCCGGAATGGTTCACCGACCCCAACTGGGCGCTGCCGTCCATCATCGGCATTGACTTCTGGCACACCATCGGCTACACCTTCTTGATCATGCTCGCGGGGCTGCAGACCGTACCCCGGGAGATGACGGAGGCGGCACGGGTCGACGGAGCCAGTCGGGCTCAGGTGTTCGTCAACATCACGCTGCCGTTGATGTCGCCAACGGTTTTCTTCGCCTCGGTCATCACGTTCATCGGCGCCTTCCAGATCTTCGACCCCATCCAGATCATCACCGGCGGCGGCCCTAACGACTCCACCATCTCGGCCGTGATGTACCTCTACCAGACTGGTTTCCAGGCGTTCCAGGTCGGTTACGCCTCGACGATCGCCCTGGTCGTCTTCGTGGTGATCATGGGCGTCACCCTGCTCCAGTTCTGGGGTTCGCGAAAGTGGGTGCACAGCGCATGACCCTGCTCGCCGCAGCGGCTGGAAGTCGCTTCGCTCCTACGCGCATGACCCTGCTCGCCGCAGCGGCTGGAAGTCGCTTCGCTCCTACGGAGAACTGATGACGACCTCCACCACGGGGACGATCCCCACGATAGAGATCCCGACGACCCGTCACCATCGCCGCGCCCCCGGGCAGCTGGTGATCAACTTCATCCTGTTCCTCTTTGCGCTGCTGATGATCGCGCCATTGGTTTGGCTCGTCGTGACCAGCCTGACCGAGCCGGTGAACGCCTTCCAACTGCCGCCGCGGTGGTTGCCGATCCCCTTCAGCACGCAGAACTTCACCGACGTGTTCGGGCTGATCCCCCTGGCCCGGATGGCGCTGAACAGCATCATCGTGTCGGCCATCACAGTAGGCGGGTCGCTGCTGACCGCCTGCCTGGCGGCGTACGCGTTCTCCAGGATCCCGTTTCGGGGACGCGGTGGGGTGTTTCTGGTGCTATTGAGCGCCTTGATGGTGCCGGGCCAGCTGACCGTCATCCCGGTCTTCATCCTGATGCGTCATCTCAACCTGATCGACCACCTGATCTCGCTCTGGTTGCCGGCTCTGATCAACGTGTTCGCGATCTTCTTCCTGCGGCAGTACTTCAACACCATTCCACGCGACCTGGACGAGGCGGCTCGGATCGACGGAGCCGGACACCTCCGGATCCTGTTCCAGATCATGGTGCCGCTGGCCGGCCCGGCCTTGTCCGCGCTGGCGATCCTGGGCTTTGAGTCGTCCTGGAACAACT
>JBBRYD010000095.1:0-15280 GCA_038238065.1 Propionibacteriales bacterium
CATCTCCGCGCCGCTGTCATGCAGGAGCGAACGCGAAACACGCTTTTCGTTTCGCGGGCGCGACGAAGACGGCGGGGAGAAGCGGAGATCGCGGCGAAGCGGAGCGAGCCAACACGTACCGTCATCTCCGCGCCGCCGTCATGCAGGAGCGAACGCGAAACACGCTTTTCGTTTCGAGGTCGCGACGAAGACGGCGGGGAGAAGCGGAGATCGCGGCGAAGCGGAGCGAGCCCAAAGATATAGAGTGTCCGCACGTGAGCCTGTCTGATGTCGGCAAGCGGCTTCTCATCGGCCGCAAACTGCGTAGCACGCAGCTGGGTGAGACGTTGTTACCCAAACGGATCGCGCTCCCCGTCTTCGCCTCGGACGCCCTGTCGTCGGTGGCGTACGCTCCTGACGAGATCCTGCTGACCCTCTCCCTGGCCGGACTGGTGGCGTACTCCTTCTCCTGGAAGATCGCCATCCTGGTGGCGGTCGTGATGCTGGTGGTGGTCGCGTCGTACCGGCAGAACGTGCACGCCTACCCCTCCGGCGGCGGTGACTACGAGGTCGCCACCACCAACCTGGGTTCCAACTCGGGGCTGACCGTGGCCAGTGCGCTGCTGGTCGACTACATCCTCACCGTTGCCGTCTCCATCTCCTCCGGCGTCCACAACGCGAAGTCGCTGTTCCCGATCATCAACGGGCACGAGGGCCTGGTGGCGGCGAGTGCGGCGATCATCCTGATGGCGCTGAACCTCCGTGGAGTCCGGGAGTCGGGAACGTTCTTCGCCATCCCGACCTACTGCTTCATGTTCGGCATCATCATCATGGTCGTCTACGGCCTGTTCCGCATCCTGGTGCTGCGGGAGCCGCTGCAGGCCGACAGCGCGCACTACGGCGTGCAGGGCAGCTCGCAGTACGAAGCGTTCACGGGTTTCGCGATGGTCGCCCTGTTGGCCAAGACCTTCTCGTCCGGATGCGCAGCCCTGACCGGGGTCGAGGCGATCTCGAACGGCGTACCGGCGTTCCGCAAGCCCAAGAGCAAGAACGCCGCGACCACGCTGCTGCTGCTGGGCGTCATCGCGGTCACCATGCTCGTCGGTGTGGTCACGCTGGCCAACCTGACCGGGGTGAAGATCGTCGGTCCGGGATCGACGTACACGCTGAACGGTCAGCCCGTCTCCGCCCCGGACGAGGGGACGACGATCGGGCAGCTGTCCAAGCTCATCTTCAACAACTTCGCACCCGGTTTCTACTTCATCATCATCGCGACGATGGTCATCTTGTTCCTCGCCGCCAACACGGCGTTCAACGGCTTCCCGGTGCTGGGCTCGATCCTGGCCAGGGACGGCTTTCTGCCCCGCCAGCTGCACACCCGCGGCGACCGGCTGGCCTACAGCAACGGCATCGTGGTGCTGACCTTCCTCGCCGTCGTGCTGATCCTGGCCTACAACGCAGAGGTGACGTCGCTGATCCAGCTCTACGTCGTCGGCGTCTTCGTCTCCTTCACCGTCAGCCAGCTGGGCATGCTCCGCCACTGGACGCGGCTGCTCAAGTCCGAGACCAAGCCCGCGGCCCGGGCCCGGATGATGCGTTCGCGGATCATCAACGGGGTCGGACTGACCATGACCGGCACCGTGCTGGTCATCGTGCTGCTCTCGAAGTTCCTGCAGGGCGCCTACATCGCGGTGATCGCCATGGCCGTGCTGTTCGGGCTGATGAAGCTGATCAACCGGCACTACGAGTCCGTTTCGCGGGAGACCGCGCTGATTCCCGGCGAGGACCGGATGCTGCCCAGCCGGGTTCGGTCCATCGTGCTGGTCAGCAAGCTGCACAAACCGACCCTGCGGGCCCTGGCGTTCGCCAAAGCGGCCCGGCCGAGCACGCTGGAGGCCCTCACCGTCGATGTCGACCCGGAAGAGACGGAGCGGCTGGTCCAGCGCTGGGAGGAGGCCGGCATCTCGGTTCCGCTGAAGGTGGTCGCGTCTCCCTACCGTGAGGTCACCAACCCGATCCTCGACTACGTCAAGAACGTGCGCAAGGAGAGCCCGCGCGACGTGGTCACGGTCTACATCCCCGAGTACGTGGTCGGCCACTGGTGGGAGCAGATCCTGCACAACCAGAGCGCACTTCGCCTCAAGGGCCGGCTGCTCTTCATGCCGGGAGTGATGGTGACCTCGGTTCCCTACGTGCTGCAGTCCGGCGGTCGGGCCGGCGAACGGATGGCCGCCGACGACACGTCGGGCAGCCTGCGTCGTACGGTTCGCCGCAGCTGAGGCGGGGGTCGGTGGACGTCGTCGAGCCCCTGGTCGGTCCCGTCGACATCGGGCCGATCGCGCACGGGGGCCACTGTGTCGCCCGGCACGAGGGGCGGGTGATCTTCGTCAGGCACTGCCTGCCGGGGGAGCGGGTGATGCTGCGGATCACCGACGACAGCCAGGCGAAGTTCTGGCGCGCTGACGCCGTGCAGGTGCTGCAGGCCAGCCCGGACCGGGTCGCGCCACCATGCGTACTTGCTGCGCCGGGGTTGTGTGGCGGCTGCGACTTCCAGCACGTCGACCTCGGTGCCCAGCGGCGGCTGAAGGCGGCCGTCGTGGCCGAGCAGCTGCAACGGATGGCCGGCATCACCTGGTCCGGCGCGGTCGAGGACATCAGTACCGCGGCGACCAGCGACGGGCTGGGCTGGCGGACCCGGATGCGCTACCACGCCGACCCGCACGGCCGGGCCGGACTCCGGGTCCACCGGTCGCACACGATCGTGGCCCTCCCCGACGTCGGCTGTCCGCTGGCGGCGCCGGAGACGCCCTCGGTCGTCGGGGAGACCTGGCCCGACGGTGCCGAGCTGCTGGCCGCCAGCGCGACGGTGGGCCGGGCCCTGTACGTGGACGAGACCCTGGTGCGGGGGCAGGCCGAGCTCGTGGAGCGGGCCGCGGGGCGTGACTTCTCCGTCGCCGCCGACGGTTTCTGGCAGGTTCATCCCCGAGCGGCCGACACCCTGGTGGCCGCGGTGCTCGCGGGGCTTGAGCCCAAGCCGGGGGAGACGGCTTTCGACCTGTACTGCGGGGTCGGCCTGTTCGCCGGGGCGCTCGTGGACCGTGGGTGCGAGGTGTGGGGGGTCGAGTCGGGTCACCGGGCAGTGGCGTCTGCTCGCCGGAACCTGGCCGACGCCGGTCGGCGGGTCCACCTCAACGTCGGTCGGGTCGACCGGCGGTTGGGATCGCTGCCCAGCACGACCGACCTGGTCGTGCTCGATCCACCGCGAGCCGGAGCGGGCAAGGCCGTGATCGGGGGTGTGGTCGCTCGCCGGCCGCGAGCCATCGCGTACGTGGCGTGCGACCCGGCAGCCCTGGCTCGTGACCTGGCCACGGCAGCGACTCTGGGGTATGACACGGTGTCCGTCAGGGCCTTCGACCTGTTCCCGATGACTCATCACGTCGAGTGCGTCGCCATCCTCGAGCCGGCCGCCACACCCTGACCCGATGCGCTGACGCCCGGAACGGCATGATGGTGTGACCACCAGCACAGCCGATCCGCCCAAGGCTCGGCCGTGGTGATATCTTGACGTCAAGAGATTTTGCCATCCCGACCCTGGAGTGAGTCCATGAGCGTGAGCAGTGCCAGCGTCAACAGTTTTGGAGCCCGGGCCGATCTGACGGTCGGTGACGAGTCATACGAGATCTTCAGGCTCGACGCGGTCGAGGGCGCCGACGCTCTCCCGTACAGCCTGAAGATCCTGCTGGAGAACCTGCTGCGAACCGAGGACGGCGCCAACATCACCGCCGACCACATCCGCGGGCTGGCGGCCTGGGACCCCGAGGCGATGCCGAGCCGGGAGATCCAGTTCACCCCGGCCCGCGTCATCATGCAGGACTTCACCGGCGTCCCCGCGATCGTCGACCTGGCCACCATGCGCGAGGCGATGGCCGACCTGGGAGGCGACGCGACCAAGATCAACCCGCTGGCACCCGCCGAGCTGGTCATCGACCACTCGGTGATCGCCGACGTCTTCGGTACGGCCGACGCGTTCACCAAGAACGTGGAGATCGAGTACGGGCGTAACCGCGAGCGTTACCAGTTCCTGCGCTGGGGCCAGACCGCGTTCGACGACTTCAAGGTCGTCCCGCCCGGCACCGGCATCGTGCACCAGGTCAACATCGAGCACCTGGCCCGGGTGGTCTTCTCACGTCCGTCGGCAGGCTCAGGGAACGGATCGGGCACGGGGCGCTTGCAGGCCTACCCCGACACCTGCGTCGGCACCGACTCACACACCACCATGGTCAACGGCCTCGGCGTGGTCGGCTGGGGCGTCGGCGGGATCGAGGCGGAGGCGGCCATGCTCGGTCAGCCCGTCTCGATGCTGATCCCCCGTGTGGTCGGGTTCAAGCTCTCCGGCACCATGCCCGAGGGCACGACCGCCACCGACCTCGTGCTGGTGATCACCGAGATGCTCCGCAAGCACGGTGTGGTCGGCAAGTTCGTGGAGTTCTACGGACCCGGCGTCTCCGCGGTCCCCCTGGCCAACCGCGCCACCATCGGCAACATGAGCCCGGAGTACGGCTCCACCATCGCCGTCTTCCCGATCGACGCGAAGACGATCGACTACCTCAGGCTGACCGGTCGCAGCGAACAGCAGATCGCGCTGGTCGAGGCGTACGCCCGTGAGCAGGGCCTCTGGCACGACGACGAGCGCGAGGCGAAGTACTCCGAATACCTCGAGCTCGACCTCGGCAGCGTGGTGCCCAGCATCGCCGGACCGAAGCGCCCACAGGACCGGGTCTCGCTGAGCCACGCCAGGGAGGGCTTCCGCGAGGCGCTGAACGACTACGTGACCGAGGACGACTCCGCGGACTCCGACGGCTACGACGAGGCGGTGGCGGAGTCGTTCCCCGCCTCGGACTCCCCGTCGGCGGCGGGCAGCAACGGCGCACCGGCGCCGCACGAGTACGGCGAACACGTGGCCGCTGACCTCGGTCGGCCGAGCAACAAGACCCGGGTGAAGCTGGCCGACGGGAGTGAGTTCGAGCTCGACCACGGCGCGGTCACGATCGCCGCGATCACGTCCTGCACCAACACCTCCAACCCGAGCGTGATGATCGGAGCCGCGCTGGTGGCCAAGAAGGCGGTGGAGCGCGGGCTGACCCGCAAGCCGTGGGTCAAGACCACCCTGGCGCCGGGATCCAAGGTGGTCAGCGACTACTACGACCGCTCCGGCCTGACGCCCTACCTGGACAAGATCGGCTTCAACCTGGTCGGCTACGGCTGCACCACCTGCATCGGCAACTCGGGACCGCTGATCCCCGAGGTCAGCGCGGCGGTGAACGCCTCCGACCTGGCCGTGGTGTCGGTGCTGTCGGGCAACCGCAACTTCGAGGGCCGGATCAACCCCGACATCAAGATGAACTACCTGGCGAGCCCGCCGCTGGTGGTGGCCTACGCTCTGGCCGGCACCATGGACATCGACCTGCTGAACGACTCGCTCGGCCAGGACGAGACCGGCGCCGACGTCTACCTCAAGGACATCTGGCCGACCCAGGCGGAGATCGACGAGATCGTCGGTGCCTCCATCGGTGCCGAGATGTTCACCGAGTCCTACGCCGACGTGTTCGCCGGGGACCAGCAGTGGCAGTCGCTGCCCACACCGGAGGGCCAGGTGTTCGAGTGGGACCCCGACTCCACCTACGTGCGGAAGCCTCCGTACTTCGACAACATGCCGGCCGAGCCGCAGCCCGTGGTGGACTTCAGCGGAGCGCGGGTGCTGCTCAAGCTCGGCGACTCGATCACCACCGACCACATCAGCCCGGCCGGCTCGATCAAGGCCGACAGCCCGGCCGGTCAGTATCTGAGCGAGCACGGCATCGCCCGTGGCGACTTCAACTCCTACGGCTCGCGGCGCGGGAACCACGAGGTGATGATCCGCGGCACGTTCGCCAACATCCGGCTGCGCAACCAGCTGGCCCCGGGCACCGAAGGTGGTTTCACCCGCGACTTCAACGCCCCCGACGGCCCGGTGGCGACCATTTACGAGGCGTCGGAGGCCTACATCGCGGCCGGCACCCCGCTGGTCATCCTCGCGGGCAAGGAGTACGGCTCGGGCAGCTCGCGCGACTGGGCGGCCAAGGGCACGGCGCTGCTGGGGGTCAAGGCGGTCATCGCCGAGTCGTACGAGCGCATCCACCGCTCCAACCTGATCGGGATGGGCGTGCTGCCGCTGCAGTTTCCCGAGGGCCAGAACGTGGCCAGCCTGGGCCTGACGGGGGAGGAGACCTTTGACATCACCGGCGTCACGGCGCTCAATCCGTCGACAGGCTCAGGAGAGACCGGCGGCATCCCGGGGACCGTCACCGTCCTGGCGCAGGGGGCGGGTGAGCCCGTCACCTTCGAGGCCACGGTCCGGATCGACACCCCTGGTGAGGCTGACTACTACCGCCACGGCGGCATCATGCAGTACGTCCTGCGGTCGCTGCGTCACCAGGGCTGAGGCAGCCACGGCCTGTCCGGGGGTCCAAGGGGGTCGTCCCCCTTCATCAGGGGGGTCGCCCCGGATGGGCCCGGATCGGCTGGATCCGGGCCCAGGTCCTAGGACTTCCAGGTCCTGTTTGGCACTGACGAGCCGGGGTAGCGTCGACGTCATGCACACCACACCAACCTTCTCTCTCGGCTCCTTCACCGTCCAGCGCGTCGGTTTCGGAGCCATGCAGCTGCCTGGACCCGGAGTCATGGGTCCGCCCAAGGACCGCCACGCTGCGCTGGCGGTGCTGCGCCGGGCGGTCGAGCTGGGCGTCGACCACATCGACACCGCTCAGTTCTACGGCCCCGACGTCGCCAATGCGCTCATCCAGGAAGCGCTGCACCCGTACCCCGACCATCTCGCCCTCGTCTCCAAGGTCGGGGCCCGGCGGGACAGCGCAGGCGGCTGGATTCCTGCTCAGCAACCGGCAGAGCTGCGTGCGCAGGTGGAGGAGAACCTGCGGTCCCTCAAGACCGAGCAGCTGGCCGCGGTCAACCTCCGCCTCCTGGACCACGTGGCCGACGACTACCAGCCGCCCGCCCTGGAGGACCAGCTCGCCGAGATGGTGGCCCTGCGCGACGAGGGCAAGATCGCCGGAGTCGGCATCTCGACCGCCAACCTCGAACAGGTGCAGACCGCGATCCGGCTGGCCGGCATCGTCTGCGTGCAGAACGCGTTCAGCCTGGCCGACCAGAGCGACCAGAGCGTCATCGACCTCTGCGCGTCCCACGGTGTGGCCTACGTGCCGTACTTCCCGCTCGGCTCGGCCTTCCCGGGGATGCCGAAGGTGATCGATCGTCCAGGAGTGCAACAGGTCGCGACCGGGCTGGACGCCACCCCCGCGCAGGTCGGGCTGGCCTGGCTGCTGGCGCATGCCGACAACATCCTGCTGATCCCTGGCACGTCGTCGGTCGCGCACCTCGAGCAGAACCAGGCCTCCGGCTCGATCGAGCTGAGTGCTGAGGACATCGCCACCCTCGAAGCCGGCTGATCTCGGCCGCAGTACGCCAGACGCTGGGTCGCTGCCGCCGGTCACGGACCCGACGGCAGGCCCGGCTCGACGGCCGATCGATAGGTGTCGGCCACCTCGTCGAGGAAGGCCTCGACCACCTCCCGGTCGTGCGGGCTCATGGCGTCGACGTAGCTCGACAGCCGCGTTCCGATCGGCTGCATCATCCCGCGCACCAGCTCGATGGACTCCGGAGCGGGGGACACCACCGTCTTGCGGCGGTCGCTGGGGTGCTGGGCCCGGCTGAGATGGCCCGCCGCCGCGAGTCGGTCCACGACGAAGGTGGCCGCGGCCGAGGTCACACCGAGCTTGTGCGCCAGCTCTGACGGCGTGCTCGAACCGGTCCGGGCCAGATGTTCCATCGCGAACAGGTCAGTGGCGTTCACGTCGAGCACCGTGGCGAGGTGTCGCTCGACCCGACGCGACAGGGCGCCGACCTCGCGGAGCTTCGTCACGATCGACCGCGCGCTGGGCCGGGGGGAGCCCGGGGGCTGGGGAGAACCGTTCACACCTTATGGTACAACTTATAAGTATCTTAGTTGTTGTAGTGAATGGAGCCGCGATGCGCCAGCTAGCCCGACTCGAGACCGGCCGGGTGAGTGCCGTGCTCTGCCTGCTCGTCGTCTTGTTGACCACGGGAGCGCTCTTCGTGCTGCTGCCGAAGTCCTCGAACCAGGCCTTCCCCGTGTCAGGGCTACCGGATTCGGCTCAGTCCGCCCGGGTCGATGCACTGCTGAAACAGTTCCCGGACGCCGACCAGACCGCGGGTCTGCTGGTGTGGACCCGCCCCGACGGTGCCACCCGCGCCGAGCTGACCGCTGACGACCAGCAGGCCGTTGCCGAACGGGTCACCCGGCTGGCGGAGCTGTCCAGCACCCCGCAGGCCGTCCGTCCTCAGCTGAGCGACGACAAGACCGTGATCCTCGCGGCCGTACCGCTGCAGCGGCTCGAGAGTTCCGACGCCACCGCTGACCAGGCCGTCCAGCTGCGCGACGTCGCCCGTGCAGGCCTCCCCGTCGGCGTGCGGGCCCAGCTCACCGGTGGCGTCGGGTTCCAGGCCGACACGACCAATGCCTTCGCCGGGGCCGACTTCCGGTTGCTGGGGATCACGGCGCTCGTCGTCGCGGTGCTGCTCATCGTCACCTACCGCAGCCCCGTGCTGTGGCTGGTTCCCTTGGTCGTGGTCGCGATGGCGGACGGTCTGGCGCGGGTCGTGGTGACGGCCATCGGCGAGACGTTCGACATCGCGTTCGACGCGTCCATCCTCGGGATCTTGTCGGTCCTGGTGTTCGGCGCCGGCACCAACTACGCGCTGCTGCTGATCGCCCGTTACCGCGACGAGCTGCTGCACGAGCCGGATCGGCGTCAGGCCATGCGGACGGCCGTCACGGGCGCCGGGCCGGCCATCCTGGCCAGCGGGAGCACCGTCATCCTCAGTCTGCTCACCCTGTTGCTGGCCCAGCTGTCGGGCAACCGGGCTCTCGGGTTGGCGTGCGCGATCGGGATCGCCATCGCGCTGGTCTTCGCGCTGCTGGTGCTGCCCGCCGCCCTGGTCGTCTGCGGCCGCGGCCTGTTCTGGCCCTTCGTCCCCCGCGCCGAGCAGTCCCGGGCCCGGCGCCAGCTCCGTCGGGTCTCGGTCTGGACCAGGATCGGCAACGCCGTCTCCCGTCGCCCCGCCTGGGTGGCGATCGGGTCGGTGCTCCTGGTCGGCGTCTTCTCCCTCGGACTGGTCGGAGCGAAGATCGGGCTCTCCCAGACCGACCAGCTGCTCGGGAACCCCGAGTCCGTGGTCGCCGAACAGACGGTCAGCGACGCGTTCTCGGCGGGGCTGGGCAACCAGACGACCGTGCTCGTCCCGAACGGCGCGGTCGACCAAGCGAAGTCGCTGGCCGAGGGGACGTCCGGCGTCGAGTCCGTGCAGGTCGGTGATAGTGCGGCCGGTCTCAGCGCGCTCAGCCTCACGCTGTCCGACGCGCCGCAGAGCCAGGCCAACTTCGCCACCATCACGAACCTGCGTTCCACCTACGCGTCGACCTCCGGTGCGGTGTCCGGATCGTTGGTCGGCGGTTCGGACGCCACCGCGCTGGACGAGCGCAACGCGGCGGCCGCGGACCGAGCGCTCCTCATCCCGCTGATCCTCGGCGTGGTCCTCGTCGTACTGACGGTCCTGTTGCGCTCCCTGGTGGCCCCGATCCTGCTGATCGCCACGGTCGTGGCGACGTTCTTCGCCAGCCTCGGCATCGGTAACTGGCTCTTCCAGCACGTCTTCGGCTTCCCGGCGTTCGACACCCAGGTGGTGCTGTTCGCGTTCTTGTTCCTGGTCGCTCTGGGGGTCGACTACAACATCTTCCTCACGACGAGGGCGCGTGAAGAGCGAACTCAGCACGGTGCCCGCGAGGGGATGCGCCGTGCCCTGACCAGCACCGGTGGGGTCATCACCAGCGCCGGCATCCTGTTGGCCGCCGTGTTCGTGGTGCTGGGTGTGCTGCCCGTTGTCGCGCTGGCCCAGATCGGGGCCATCGTCTGCATCGGTGTCCTGCTCGACACGCTGGTGGTGCGGACGCTGTTGGTCCCGGCGCTGGTGTTCCTCACGGGCGAGACGTTCTGGTGGCCGGTTCGGCGTCCGCAGCAGCCCGTGCTCGCCGCGGTAAGGACCTCGAGCCTCGACCGGGAGCCGGCGGCGCTGGTCGAGTAGGGTGCCAGGGTGTTGATCGCCATGTGTGGGTTGCCCGGGGCCGGCAAGAGCACGGTGGCTGACGCACTCGGTCGTCGTCACGGCTGGCCCGTGCTGTCGGTCGATCCGGTGGAGTCGGCCATGCTGCAGGTGGGGATCGCCTCGTCCCAGCCGACCGGACTCGCCGCCTACGTCGTGGTGGAGACCCTGGCCGAGCGGCTGCTGGCGCTGGGGCAGACGGTCATCGTCGACGCCGTCAACGACGTGCCCGAGGCGCGGGAGCAGTGGCGCGGGCTGTCCGGCCGGTGTGGTGTGGCGCTCGAGTTCGTCGAGGTGGTCTGCAGCGACCGAGACCTGCACCGCACCCGGCTGGAGTCTCGCGAGCGGGGACTGCCGGGCTTCCCCGAGCCGACCTGGGCGTCGCTCGATCCTCGACGGGTCGCCCTCGGCTCCTGGTCCGGGCCACGGATCACCGTCGACAGCGTCAACGACCACGGGGCCAACCTGGAGCTGGTGTCCAACCGGCTGCTCGCTCGCCCCGATGCCGACCGCCCCGATGCCGACCGTCCCGATGTCACGGTCCGGTAGCGGCGATCAGGAAGGGTTGGGCAGAGCCTCGGCGATGAGCCGGGCGTAGGCGTCCATCTCGCCGTCGGCGTATTTCGTCCGTGGCCAGAAGAAGCCGCGCAGCCCGTCGCCCTTGGTGCGCGGGACGACGTGCAGGTGCAGGTGTGGAACCGACTGGCTGACCACGTTGTTCATCGCCACGAACGACCCCTGGGCGCCCAGAGCCTCGCCCAGCGCGGTGGCGACCCGGGCACCCATCGTGAGCAGCGGAGTCATCAGCGCCGGCGGCAGGTCCAGCAGGGTGTCGACATGGACCAGCGGCGCGATCAACACGTGGCCTTTGAACACCGGCCGGTGGTCGAGGAAGGCGATCAGCTCCGTGGTCCGGGCCACCACCGCAGCCTCGATCCGCCCGTCGATGATCTGGCAGAAGATGTCGTTCCGGTCAGCGCCGCCGGCGGCCAGGTCAGGGGTCACGCGCAGCAGCGTATCTGCTGGATGCGGGCGCCTCCCGCCGGTGGACGGGGTAGGCACGGTCGCGTAGAATCGAACGCACGTTCGAGAAAGGACTGTCATGTCGAGTCAGATCTACGTCCCACCCGGTTGGCCCGAGCAGGTCCGTCCGCCGGGCGCGCCCGACTGGGAGCGGACGGCCATCGCCTTCCTGCTCGACTGCTGCCCATCGGACTTCCGTGGTTATCCGGTGCTGCGCAACCATCCCGTGGTGCTGGCCCGTTTTGCCAGCCAGTTCGTCGAGGGCCAGTACCAGTCGACCCAGGAAGGACTGGCTGGCGCGCGCATCAGCCTGATCGACTACGTCAGCGCCGAGGTGGTCGAGTCGGCCGCGCAGGCCTGGTTGGAACAGAGCGCTCAGCTCGTCCGGCTGCGCCGTGCCGTGGCGTTGGTCGAGGAGGCGCTGCGCGGCAGGGTGTTCGTCCGCAGGCTGTGATCCTGACCCCGCGTCCGCGTGTGTTTGCCGTACCCGGGGGTGCCGTTACCGACAACACGTAAACTCGCGTCATGTCCTTCGCGCCCTACACGCTGTTGAGCTCGATCCACGGGCCCGAGGACCTCCGGTCCTTGTCGGCGGGTCAGCTCGACGAGCTGAGCGCGGAGATCCGGTCGTTCCTGGTCTACAACGTCAGCCGCACAGGCGGTCACCTCGGACCCAACCTCGGGGTGGTCGAGCTGACCATCGCCATGCACCGGGTCTTCCACTCGCCCACCGACCCGATCATCTTCGACACCGGCCACCAGAGCTACGTGCACAAGATCCTGACCGGGCGCCAGGCGGACTTCCCCACGCTCAAGCAGCGCGGTGGTCTGTCCGGTTACCCCAGTCGGGCCGAATCCGAGCACGACTGGGTGGAGAACTCGCACGCGTCGACCTCGCTGTCGTATGCGACGGGGCTCGCGGAGGCCTTCCGGCAGCAGGGTCGCTCCGGCACGGTGGTGGCCCTCGTCGGGGACGGCGCCCTGACCGGCGGCATGGCCTGGGAAGCCCTCAACAACATCTCCGCTGACGACAACCTGCCGCTGGTGATCGTGGTGAACGACAACGGGCGGTCCTACACCCCCACGGTCGGCGGCCTGGCCAAGCAGCTGGCGGGGTTGCGGACCAACCCGCGCTACGAGCAGGTGCTCGACATCGTCAAGCGCAACGTCACTCGCGCACCTCTGGTGGGCACCGCGGCGTACGACATCCTGCACGGGATCAAGAGCGGTCTGAAGGACGTCTTCGCGCCACAGGGGATGTTCTCCGACCTGGGCATCAAGTACGTCGGACCGATCGACGGCCACGACGTCCAGGCGGTCGAGCTCGCGTTGCAGCAGGCGAAGCAGTACGGCGGGCCGGTGATGGTGCACTGCCTGACCAACAAGGGCAACGGGTTCAAGGCCGCCGAGGACAACGAGGAGGACCGGTTCCACGCGGTCGGCAAGATCGACGACGAGACGGGAGAGTCGCTGGCCGGCAACTCGGCCCCCACCTGGACCGACGTCTTCTCCGACGAGATCGTCCGGATCGGCGCAACCGACCAGAAGGTGGTGGCCATCACCGCCGCCATGACCTACCCCACCGGGCTGCACCAGTTCGCCCGGGCGTTCCCTGACCGGTTCTTCGACGTCGGGATCGCCGAGCAGCACGCCGTGACCTCGGCGGCCGGGCTGGCGATGGGCGGACTGCACCCCGTCGTCGCCCTCTACGCCACCTTCCTCAACCGCGCCTTCGACCAGGTGCTGCTCGACGTCGCGCTGCACCGGTGCGGGGTGACCCTGGTGCTGGACCGGGCCGGCGTCACCGGCCCCGACGGTGCCAGCCACCACGGGATGTGGGACATGTCCATCCTGCAGGTCGTCCCCGGCCTGCAGCTGAGCGCTCCGCGCGACGGCACGCGGCTGCGCCAGGCGCTCGCTCGAGCGGTCACCGTCGACGACGCGCCCACGGTCATCCGCTACTCCAAGGAGAAGTTGCCCGATGACCTGCCCGCCGTCGACTCGATCGGTGGCGTCGACGTGCTACTGCGGACCGACCAGCCGCGGGTGCTGGTGGTGGTCTTCGGCCAGATGGCCGGCACCGGCCTGGCCGTCGGCCAGCGGCTGTCCGACCAGGGCATCGGCGTCACCGTGGTGGACCCGGTCTGGGCACTTCCGGTCAACCCCGCCCTGCTCACGCTGGCCGCGGAACACCAGCTCGTGATCAGCATCGAGGACAACAGCGTGGTGGGGGGCTGCGGAGCCCGACTGGCCCAGGAGCTGCGGTTCGCCGACGTCGACACGCCGATCCGCGAGTTCGGCATCGCGCAGGAGTTCATCCACCACGGCAGCCGGGCCGAGCTCTTGGAGGAGCTCGGGCTCACCCCGCAGCACATCGCGCGCTATGCGGTCGAGGCCATCGTCCGCAACGAGGACATGCTGTCCGATAGCGCCGTCGACCGGAGCTGAGGCTGTTGACGCAGCTGCGGGCGGACGTCACCGGGGTGCCCGTCGGTTGGCGGGTCCGCGAGCCGGGGCCGGCGGACGTCGACGACCTCACCGAGCTGCTCGCCCGTCACCAGCGGGCTGCGGTCGGTTCCGCCTCGGTCGACCCGGAGGCCGTCGCGATCGAAGCAGCGGGAGTGGGCTCCTGGACACGTCGCCAGCTGGTGGTCGCCGACGGGTCCGGACAGCTGCAGGCGTGGGCGCGGGTCCACGACCGCGCTGCTGGTCGTACTGTCGTCGCCGTCGACATCGACCCGGGCTGCCACGAGCAAGCGCTCGCGACTGGCCTGTTCCGTTGGGCGGAGGCGGCGGCGCTGGCCATCGCCGGCCAACGGCAGCTGACGACCACGGTGGTCGACTCCGGTGCTTACGCCGGTGATGCCCGCCAGCGACAGTGGCTGGTCCAGGCCGGGTACGAACACGTACGGACGTGGTTGCAGATGAGTCGTCCGGTGCTGCCGGCCGAGGCAGAGGCCGACGCGCTGCCGCCGCTGCGGCCGGGGGTGGAGGTCCGACCGGTCGCCGAGCACGACAACGGCCTGCCCGTCGCGGCCGATCTGCAGACCGTGCACCAGATCCTGGAGGAGTCGTTCGTCGACCACTTCGCCTCCTACCGGGAGAGCTTCCCCGAGTTCGTGCAGCGTCTTCGGGAGGATCCGGGTCACCGGTGGGACCACTGGTGGATCGCGACGGTGGACCTCGACGGTGTGCGGGTCCCGGCCGGCGCCGTGGTCAGCACCGTGCTGCCCGTTGACGGCGTCGGGCGGTACGGAAGCTACGTCGACTACATCGGGGTGCACCGCCGGGCGCGCGGTCGTGGGGTCGCCAAGGCGTTGCTGTACACCATGATCGCGGACGCAGCCCGCCGCGGTCGTTCCCGCGTCGGCCTGGAGGTCGACGCCGACTCGCCGACGAACGCCGACGCGCTCTACACCTCACTGGGCTGGCAGAGCCGGTATCGCACCGAGTCGTGGCACCGCGTCGTCTCCACCGTGGATCTCACCCAGCCCTGAGTCCCGACCGGACCGCTGGTCCGCGTGGTGGTCAGCGATGGCCACCTCGGTGACCACGTCCCCCCGGCCCGCCGTGTCCGGGTCCGCCATCCCGGTGTCCATCCGCGGCGCCCGTCTGCTCCCCCAGCAACCTGAGCAGGCGAGTGAGCTCGGCCCGGTCATCGGGCTCGAGCTGGTCGAAGACGTGTCTGGCCTGGTCGGCGCGGACGGCGCCGATGGCCACGGCGGTGGCCGTGCCCTCGTCGGTCAGCTGCACGATGGTGGCGCGTCGGTCGTTCGGATCGGCTTCTCGCCGGACCAGCCCCCGTTCCTCGAGCTGGTCGACCACCTCGGTCGCGGACCGGGGGGCGATCCGGAGGTGGTGGGCGAGCCCACCCAGGCGGATCGGGCCGTCCGACGCCAGGGCGTCCAGGGCGCGGGCCTGGGACGGGGCCAGCGACCACTGAGCCAAGGCGTCGCGGCCGGAGTGGCGCAGCACGCGGCCCACCCGCCAGAACAGCTCGACCAGTGAGTCCTCGGTTGCCACGACGTCCCTTCCTCCGATTTGC
>JBBRYD010000096.1:0-14921 GCA_038238065.1 Propionibacteriales bacterium
ATGCTTCACCTGGCCGCGAAGGCGTTCTGGCCAGCGCCCATCCCGTTCGGTCTGCTGCACGTCGACACGGGCCACAACTTCCCCGAGGTGCTGTCCTACCGCGACGAGGCGGTCGCGTTCTACGGCGCGCAGCTCAGGGTGACCTCGGTGCAGGACTACATCGACGACGGTCGGCTGCGCGAGCGCCCCGACGGCACCCGGAACCCGCTGCAGACCGTACCGCTGCTGGACGCCATCACCGACGGACGAAACGACGCTGTCTTCGGCGGCGGGCGGCGGGACGAGGAACGGGCCCGGGCCAAGGAGCGCATCTACAGCATGCGCGACGAGTTCGGTCAGTGGGAGCCGCGCAACCAGCGGCCCGAGCTCTGGTCGCTCTACAACGGTCGGCACCTGCCCGGCGAGCACGTCCGCGTCTTCCCGCTGTCCAACTGGACCGAGCTGGACGTCTGGGACTACATCGCGGCGGAGAAGATCGCGCTGCCCTCGATCTACTACGCCCATGAGCGTGAGGTCGCCGAGCGCGACGGCATGTGGATCGCGATCACCGAGGTCACGCCGGTCCGTGCCACCGACACTGTCGTCCGCCGCTCGGTGCGTTACCGCACCGTCGGCGACATGTCCTGCACCGCCGCCGTGCTGTCCGACGCGAACACCATCGCCGACGTGATCAGCGAGGTCGGGCTGAGTCAGCTGACCGAGCGGGGTGCGACCCGCGCCGACGACCGGATGTCCGAGGCCGCCATGGAAGACCGCAAGCGCGAGGGGTACTTCTGATGGCGCGCACCCTGGTCTCCCCCACCAGCCGAGGGCTGGCCGCACCGGCGAGCGGCGGCCGTACGCTGCTGCGGCTGGCCACCGCGGGCTCGGTGGACGACGGCAAGTCGACCCTGGTCGGGCGGCTGCTGTTCGACACCAACTCCGTCCTCACCGACACCCTCGCCCACGTCGAGAAGGTGAGCAAGCGCAAAGGCCTCGCCCGCGCCGACCTCGCCCTGCTGACCGACGGGCTGCGGGCCGAGCGGGAGCAGGGCATCACCATCGACGTGGCGTACCGCTACTTCGCCACCCCGGCCCGGAAGTTCATCCTGGCCGACTGCCCCGGACACGTGCAGTACACCCGCAACACGGTCACCGGCTCCTCCACCGCCGACGTACTGGTGCTGCTGGTCGACGCCCGGTACGGGGTGGTCGAGCAGACCCGTCGACACCTGGCCGTGGCCTCGCTGCTGCGGGTGCCGCACGTCATCCTGGTGGTCAACAAGATCGACCTGGTCGACTTCTCCGAGGAGGTCTTCACCCGGATCGCGACCGACTTCGCCATCCTGGCGGTCAGCCTGGGCGTGGCGGACACGCACTGCATCCCGGTGTCGGCCACCGAGGGCGACAACGTGGTCACTCCGTCGAGCCGTACGCCGTGGTACGACGGCCCCACGGTTCTGGGCTACCTCGAGGCCGTCGACGACACCCCGGTCGCCGTCGGCGCGGACTTCCGGTTCCCGGTGCAGCAGGTGGTCAGGCCGCAGAACGCCGTCCGAGCGCCCTGGGCGGCCAAGACCCCGGTGGTCGACGGCGACTATCGCGGCTACTCCGGCAAGATCGAGTCCGGCCGGGCCCGGGTCGGCGACGAGGTGGTGGTGCTACCGCGTGGCTCGCACGCCGTCATCGAGGGCATCGACACCCCCGACGGTCCGTTGCAGCTCGCGGTGGCCGGTCAGTCGGTGGTGCTGCGGCTGGACTCCGACATCGACGTGTCGCGTGGCGACATCTTCGCCGCTACCGACGCACCACCCGCGCCGCTGCGTGACCTGTCGGCAACGGTGTGCTGGTTGGCCGAGCGCGATCTCACGGTCGGCGCGCGGGTGCTGGTCCAACACGGCACGGCGATCACCCAGGCGATCGTCAGGTCCATCGAGGCCACCCTGGACTTCGACGTCGAGGCCGGTGGCGTGCCGCAGTGGATCGACCAAGACACCCTGCGCCTCAACGACATCGGCCGGATCCGGCTGGCGCTGGCCTCGCCGCTGCCCATCGACGCCTACCGCGAGCATCGGGCGACCGGTGCCTTCATCATCGTCGACCCGGCCGACGGTTGGACCCTGGGCGCCGGCATGGCCGGGCCGAGTCCACTGAACGCTGCCATCCCCGCGCACCCGTTCGGCTCCGTCACCCCCACGTCGCAGCACACCGTGAACCCCGGAAGGGGAGATTGATGACCGCACCATCCTTCGTCCTGTTGGGCTACGGCAGCACTGACCCCCGCGTCGCCGACGTGAGTCACCAGATCCGGGCGCGAATACTCGAGATCCGTCCCGAGCTCGACATCCACGTGGCCTTCATCGACCACTGCCCGCCCTCGGGGCCGGGCTTGGTCAACAAGCTGGTCAAGCGCGGCGTCACCGAGGTCGTCTTCGTGCCGCTGCTGCTCTCCGATGCGTTCCACGCCCACGTCGAGGTGCCCGCCCTGATCGCCCAGGTGCAGGCCGCGCACCCGGAGCTACGGGTGATGGCGTCCCGGACGGTCGGTCCGGAGGCGTCCCTGCTCGCAGTGGTCGATCGTCGGCTGCGCGAGGAGCTGCGCGCCCGCCACATCGGTGAGCTGGACGGGCTGGTCTTCGCCGCGGCCGGCAGCACCGATCTGCGGAGCAACGCGATCGTCGCCCGGCGGGCCCGACAGTGGGCCTCCCACCACAAGCTGCCCTGCGTCACCGCCTTCGCGACCGCCGCCGGCCCGACATCGGCTGAGGCGGTCCGCACCCTGCGGGCACAGGGTCGGCGCCACATCGCTGTCGGCAGCTGGTTCCTGTCCCCCGGTCTGCTCTACAACAGGCAGTCCGAGCTGGCCCTCGAGGCGGGTGCGGTCGCGGTCTCGGCGCCTCTGGGGGCCGAGGCGGAGATCGCCGAGGCGGCTCTGGCTCGGTACGTGGTCGCGGCGATGGACCTGGTCGACCTCGAGTCCGTCATGGACGACGAGGAGCCCATTCCCGCACGGCATCTGTCGGTGGTCAGCGCCTGATCTACCCGTCCGCGCTCGCCGGATAGCCCCGCCGCCGGTGGGACTCAGCTGGCGGCGAGCTTGACCTTCTCCACCTCGGGGTCGAAGCCACCCGTCGGCCACTGCAGATCCAGGGCGCGCAGGTGCTCGGTCAGCAGCTGCGCCACCGCCCAGTTGCGGTACCACTTGCGGTCCGACGGGATCACGTACCAGGGCGCGTGCTGGGTGCTGCAGTTCTCCAGCGCTGCCTGGTACGCCTCCGTGTAGGCGGGCCACAGGGCACGTTCGCCCAGGTCGCCGGGGTTGTACTTCCAGTGCTTGCTCGGGTCCTCCAGGCGTGCCTGGAGTCGCGCTTTCTGCTCGTCCTGGGAGATATGCAGGAAGCACTTGATCACGACCGTGCCGGACTCCACCAGCCCGGCCTCCCACTCGTTGATCTCGTCGTACCGCCTGCTCCAGACCGACTCCTCGACCAGCTCGTGGACGCGCACGATCAGCACATCCTCGTAGTGGGAGCGGTCGAAGATCCCGATGCTGCCCGCCGGTGGCAGCTCGCGCTGGATCCGCCAGAGGTACGGATGGTTGAGCTCGACCTTGGTAGGCGACTTGAACGCCTTGATCCGGATGCCTTGCGGGTCCACCATCCCGATCGCGTGTCGAATGACCCCGCCCTTGCCCGAGGTGTCCATGCCCTGTAGCACCACCAGCACCTTCTTGGCCTGGGGGTCCTCGACGCGTCCGTTGGCGAAGAGCCGTTCCTGCAGCTCGGAGAGCTCCGGTCCGAGCGCCTGGGTGAGCGTCGGGGCGTCCTGCTTCGCGCCCGGGAACCCGGTCGTGGCTCTGGTGTCGAGCGCCGAGAGGTCGACTGCACCGGCCGGCAGCCGGAGCAGCTCGGTCAGCGGCACGGGGGTGGGGGACGGCTCCTTGGACTTCTTGCTCTTGGCGACCATGAGCCTGATTGTGCCGCTCCAGTGGGCACGGCGTCGAACGGGTCGGCGTCAACGGTCGACGAGCGGCGGTGCGACGATGACGCGATGCGACTGCTGCACCTGTCCTTTGACCCCATCGCTCACGGCGAGCTCGACGAAGCGGGTCTGAGCGACCTCTACCGCCATCCGGCGGTGGAGGGCCGGCGGGCGTGGGTGCGGAGCAACTTCGTCAGCTCGCTGGACGGTTCGATCCAGGGCGCCGACGGCCACTCCGGCAGCATCAACACCGAGAGCGACCACCACGTCTTCGCCCTGCACCGGGCGCACGCCGACGCGATTCTGGTGGGGGCGCAGACCGTCCGGAGCGAGGGATACCGCGCGGTCGACCTGGATCCGTGGCAGCGCCGGCTCCGGACCGTGGAAGGACTCAGCGACTTCCCGCTGCTGGCCGTCGTCACCCGCTCGCTGGATCTCGATCCCGGTATCGCGGCGAACGGTGCGCTGCCGGTGGGCGACGTGATGATCCTGACCACGGACGGCAAGACGGCCGAGCAGCTCGAGCCCTTCACCACGGCCGGGATCGACGTCGTCCAGCTGGGTTCCGGTGGCGTGGACCTGGGCGCCGCGGTCAGGCACCTCGCGGCGGCCGACTACCCGCGCATCCTGTGCGAGGGCGGCGCTCGACTGCACCACGACCTGCTCGCCGCCGACCTGCTCGACGAGATGTCCCTGACCATGGCGCCGGTGGTCGTGGGCGGCGAGGGTCACCGGACCACCGTGGGAGGACCGTTGCCCGACCAGCCGGCGTTCAGGTTGGGATCGGCCCTGTACGCCGAGGACGGCGCGCTGTTCCTCAACTATCTGCGGGCCCGCTGAGCTCGACGCGGAGGCTCGGTCACCGTGGGGTCCGATCAACCCGGTCACCCATGCAGAAGACGGCAACGATCCTGTGGATGGCGGTGGGGTCGGTCACCGGGTCGCCGTCGACCGCCATCAGGTCGGCGTCGAAGCCGGGCGCGATTCGGCCTTTCCGCTCTCCCAGCCCGCACACGTCAGCCGCCACGGACGTGACGGTCTCGAGCACCTCGAGGGGTGCCATGCCCAGCTCGGTCAGCTGATGCGGAGCGAAACGCAGGACGTCATGGGGCTTGGGAGGAGCGATGCCGGCGTCTGTGGCGGCGACCATCAAGACGCCGGCCGCCCGCATGCGGCGCATGTTGGCGATCATCATCGGTAGTCGCTTCATGACGGCGGGAGGGGCGACTGCGCCGGCGACGGGCTTGAGCCCGACCGTGGCTCCGACCGCGATCCGACGGGCGGCCATGAGGTCCACGAGCTCGCCAGGGTCGTCAACCCCCTCCTCTGACCAGAAGCTGGCGTGCTCGATGCCGTCCACGCCTGCAGCGACTGCCTGAGCGATCCCCTGGGTGGCGTGAGCGTGGGCCGTGATCCGCAGTCCCGCTCGATGGGCCTCGTCGACGGCCGCGGAGAGCTCCTCGACGGAAAACTGCGCTTGATGCTGCAGGGTGCCCGGCGTCAGGTTTCCACCGCTGGCCATGATCTTGATGACGTCGACACCGCGATCGATGTGCTCCCGCACGGCGGCCCGAACGCCGGCCACCCCGGGTCGGGTCACCCCGCCGAGATAGTGGCAGTGCCCGTCCTGCATCGTGATGGGCGGACCAGCCGCCACCAGGGTCGGCATCCCAGGTTCGCCTCGCAGGGCCAACGACAGGTAGCTCCGGTCACCGAGATCCCGCACGGTGGTGACCCCACCGGTCACCGCAGTGCGACCCGCCCGGCGCATGGCGGTCACCACCTCGTCGTCGCTGCGGCGTCCGAGGCTCGCGACCGGGTCAGGGCTCGCGTCGAACGCCAGGTGCACGTGAGTGTCGACCAGCCCCGGCAACAGCGTGGCCGAGCCCAGATCCGTCACGGCCGCATGGGGCGGCGGGGGCACCCCGAACGCGACCGACACGATCATGGGACCGTCCAGCACCACCACCGGGTCGGCACGCAGCGGGCCTCCCGAGCCGTCGAACAACCAGCCGGCCCGCAGCGCGGTCAGGCCGTCATGTGCACCACTCGACTGCGCCACCGCACCTCCCCCAGCCGTACCCCAGAGACAGATCTTTCACCTGCTGAGCTGGTCTTGTCCAGCATCAATAACGGGGCCTAGACGTCTTCGTCAGTCACGCCTTCTTGCGGCTGGGCTGCACCCTGGCTGGCTCGCCGGGCATCTTCGGATACTCCGGCGGGTACGGCATCTCCGCCACCTCCAGGTCGCGCTCGTCTCTGGCGTACAGCTCCAGCGCACCGTCCAGGCTGGCCGGTGCGTCGGCGTAGAAGGGCGCCCAGACGTCACCGACCTCCGCGAACCGGGTCAGCATCGAAGGGATGGTGAAGTCCTCCGGCGACAGGTCGGTCGACAGCTCGTCCCAGGACAGCGGTGCTGAGACCCGAGCCGTGGTGCTGGGCCGGATGGAGTAGGCCGAGGCGATGGTCCGGTCGCGGGCCATCTGGTTGAAGTCCACGAAGATCCGCTCCCCGCGCTCCTCCTTCCACCAGTTCACGGTGACCTGGTCGGGCATCCGCCGGGCCAGCTCGCGGCCGAGGGCGATGACCGCGTGCCGAGCCTCGATGAAGCCGTACGCGGGCTGCACCGGGACGAACACGTGCACGCCGCGTCCGCCACTGGTCTTGGGGTAGCCGACCAGACCCGCATCCTCGAGCACTCCGCGGAGCTCACGGGCCGCCCGGACCGCGTCGGCGAAGTCGGTGCCGGGCTGCGGGTCCAGGTCGATCCGGAGCTGGTCGACCGCCTCGGGATCAGCGCGCGTCACCGGCCACGGGTGGTAGCGCAACGTGCCGAGGTTGGCCATCCAGACGATGGTCGCCAGCTCGGTCGGGCAGACCTCGTCGGCCTTCCGACCGGACGGGAAGGCGATCGACACCGTTTCGACCCAGTCGGGCATCGACTTGGGAGCCCGCTTCTGGTAGAACGCGTCGTGGTTCGGGTCGCCGCGGGTGGCGAGCTGGACGTCCGGCCGGAAGCCTCCCGGCCAGCGTTCCATCGTGGTCGGTCGGTCCCGCAGCGCGGCGAAGATGCCGTCACCGACCGCGACCACGTACTGCACCATGTCCAGCTTGGTCAGCCCGACGTCGGGAAAGTACACCTTGTCCGGGCTGGTCACCCTTACCGTTCGGTTACCGACAGGCAGCTCGACGGCGGAGGCAGGCATGGCGTCAGCATAGGCGACTAAACTCGACGACACCGGCCTGTCATCCACCTCGCTCCGGATCGCCAGGTCGGGGCCAACGGACGGGCCACAGCCGAGGAGACACCCATGACCGAGAAGCCGAACACCAGCGCCGCCAGCCAGGTCGGCAAAATCGTCAAGTCCGAACAGGAGTGGCGTTCGCAGCTCTCCCGGGCCGAGTTCAAGGTGCTCCGCGAGGCCGGCACCGAACGGCCTTTCACCGGCGAGTACACCGACACCACCACGACCGGCCTGTATCGCTGCCGGGCCTGCAACGCCGAGCTGTTCCGCAGCAACCAGAAGTTCGAGTCGCACTGCGGCTGGCCGTCCTTCTTCGCCCCCCTGGCCGAGGAGCGGGTGGTCTACATCGAGGATCGATCGATCTTCGGCAAGCGGGTCGAGGTCCGCTGCGCGACCTGCGACTCGCACCTGGGCCACGTCTTCGAGGGTGAGGGGTACGACACCCCGACCGACCTGCGCTACTGCATCAACTCCATCTCGATGACGTTCGAGCCGGAGACCGCAGCGGATCCTGCTCAGCGGCCCTAGGTCAGCTCGACTGCGGAGGTGCGCACGACCGTCAGCCTGGTGAAGGTGACGCTATCCGGGCCGAGTCGCCGATAGGTCCGCTTCTGGTGCGCTATGGTTCCTTCCATGCCGCAGATGCGGAGATAAACCCTCTGGCTGTGGTGGAGCACAAGCCACGACGGTGATCGTGGAACCACCTCGAGGAGTGTCATGAAACGCCCACTGACCGCCCTCGCCGCGGTCTCCCTTCTCGCTGTGGCAGCAGGTTGCGGTTCCACCGCTGCACCGTCGGGGCAGACCAGCCCGTCATCGTCGGGACCGTCGAGCACATCAGCTCAGACGCTGACCGTGTTCGCCGCCGCGTCGCTGAAACCCACGTTCACCGAGCTGGGCAGCCAGTTCCACAGCGCCCATCCGGGCGCCAAGGTGGCGTTCAGCTTCGGCGGTTCGTCCGACCTGGTCGCCCAGCTTCAGCAGGGCGCACCAGGTGACGTGTTCGCCTCGGCCGACACCAAGAACATGGACAAGGTCACCGGCGACAAACTGGTCGACGGCACCCCGGTGAACTTCGCCTCCAACACCTTGGAGATCGCGGTCCCGCCTGACAACCCGGCCAACGTCGCTTCCTACCAGGATCTGAGCAAGGCCGGGTTGAAGCTGGTGCTGTGCGCGGCGCAGGTGCCTTGCGGGTCCGCCACCCATAAGATCGAGACAGCGACCGGCGTCGACCTGAAGCCGGTCAGCGAGGAGCAGTCAGTGACCGATGTCCTGAACAAGGTCACCACCGGTGAGGCTGACGCCGGCCTCGTCTACGTCACCGACGTCAAGAGCGCCGGAGCCAAGGTCAGGGGCATCACCTTCCCCGAGTCCAGCCGAGCGGTCAACACCTATCCCATCGCGGCTCTGGCGTCGAGCAAGAACAAGGACCTGGCCCAGGCGTTCGTCACCCTGGTGACTGGTGCCGCCGGGCAGAAAGTGCTCGCCGATGCCGGTTTCGCCAAGCCCTGAGAACGCCGATCTCTGACCAATGTCCGGGCCTCATCTCCGCAGCCGTGGAACCTGATGCCTGAGCCGCTGCAGCCGGACGAGTCGCGGAGGAAGGTCGCGGTCTCCTCGGGGCTGCCGCGGTGGGTGTTCGTCCCTGCCGCATTGGGGGCACTCTTCGTGGTGCTGCCGTTGGCAGCGATGGCCTCGCGCGTCGACTGGGCCCGTTTCGGCGCGCTGATCACCTCGGGGTCGTCCCTGGCTGCGCTCCGGCTGAGCCTGAAGACGTCGACGGCCTCGACGGTGATCTGCATCCTGGTCGGGGTGCCGATGGCGTTGGTGCTGGCCCGCACCAGCTTCCCCGGTCAGCGGATCGTCCGCTCCTTGATGCTGCTGCCCCTGGTACTGCCCCCCGTGGTCGGCGGCATCGCGCTCCTGTACACATTCGGGCGTCGGGGCCTGCTCGGACACACACTGGAGGTGCTCGGTGTCCAGGTCGCCTTCTCCACCACCGCCGTCGTGATGGCGCAGGCGTTCGTCGCCCTGCCGTTCCTGGTGGTCAGCCTCGAGGGAACCCTGCGGGCGGTCGGCACGCGCTACGAGGTGGTCGCCGCCACCCTGGGTGGCCGGCCCACCACCGTCCTCACCCGGATCACGCTCCCGCTCGT
This sequence comes from Propionibacteriales bacterium, assembly GCA_038238065.1. Lineage (GTDB taxonomy): Bacteria > Actinomycetota > Actinomycetes > Propionibacteriales > Propionibacteriaceae > Microlunatus. The sequence goes on from JBBRYD010000096.1 coordinate 9,365, forward strand.
CCTGCCCGGGCTCGCCTCCGGAGCCGTGCTGTCCTTCGCCCGGTCGCTCGGCGAGTTCGGGGCCACCCTGACGTTCGCCGGCAGCCTGCAGGGTGTCACCCGGACGCTGCCGCTCGAGATCTACCTTCAGCGTGAGTCCGACGCCGACGCAGCCGTAGCCCTGTCGCTGGTGCTGGTCGCCATCGCCATCCTCGTCGTCGGCCTGGCCCAGGGAAACCGGCACCCGCTGTGACGCTGACGCTCCGGGCCGCCGTGGCGGCCAGGACCCTGGACATCGACATCACGGTCGCCGACCACGAACGCGTCGCGGTCCTCGGCCCCAACGGTGCCGGGAAGTCGACGATGCTGGCGGTGCTGGCCGGCATCCTGAAACCCGACAGCGGCCGCGCCGAGCTCGACGGCCGGGTCCTGTTCGAGCTCGGTCCTCGCTCACGGCGGTGGTTGCCGCCGAACGCACGGGGGGTGTCGCTGATGGCCCAGGACCCGTTGCTCTTCCCTCACCTGACCGTGCAGGACAACGTCGCGTTCGGGCCGCGCGCCGCCGGGCAACGCACCAGTCTGGCCAGGTCCACGGCCCGCCGCTGGCTCGACGAGGTCGGCGCCGGCGAGTTCGCCGACCGCAAACCGTCTCAGCTGTCCGGCGGCCAGGCGGCGCGGGTCGCCATCGCCCGGGCCCTCGCTGCCGAGCCACGCCTGCTCCTGCTCGACGAACCGATGGCCGCCCTGGACGTCGGCGCAGCACCCCAGCTCCGACGGGTGCTGAGAAGAGTTCTCGCCGAACGGGCCGCGATCATCGTCACCCACGACCTGCTCGACGCCCTCCTTCTCGCTCAACGCATCCTCGTCCTCGACCAGGGCCGTATCGTCGAGTCCGGACCCACTGCTGACGTCATCCGGCACCCGAAAACCGCCTTCACCGCCCGCATCGCCGGTCTCAACCTGGCGCTGGGCACCGCGGAGGCCAGCGGGGTCAGGACACCGGGCGGTCAGCTGGTCGAAGGGGTTCAGCGCGGCGAGACCCGGCCGGGCGAACCGGCGATCGCCGCCTTCGCCCCCAGCGCCGTTTCGGTCTATCTCGACCACCCGCACGGCAGCCCCCGCAACACGGTTTCGGTCACCATCACCGAGCTCGAACCACGCGACGATCACGTCCGGGTCCGTGCCGACACCCGCACCGGGCAGACACTGTCCGCCGACGTCACCGCTCCCGTCGTCAGCGAGCTCGACCTCTACCCCGGCAAGGAGGTGTTCTACTCCATCAAAGCCACCGCGGTCACCATCTATCCCGCCTGACAACCTCTTCCGGTCCGCGATGACCGACTTCACCGGTTACCGCTGTACGGCGTCGGTGACGCGTGACGGGGTCGAGGAGCTGGGCCTGGCCGTGGGGTCGCCGGTGACCGCGCTGATCACGGCCACCGAGGTGATGCTCGGCGTCGAAGACTGAGGTGGTCAGGCAGTGTGCGATGGACCTGGCGACACTGACCCCGGAGGGAGTGCGGCCAGAGCCCGTTCACCAACGAGGCGTCGGTTGACTTCCTGCCGCCGCCTCAGCCTGCGCGCGGGGTACGTCGATCACTCGACCGCAGGCCGAGCAGGAGTCGACGTAGCGCGTGCTCACCGGGAACAGCGGCACGAAGAAGAGGGTGAAGCGGCGGACCCGTCGCACGAGCTGGTGGGCGGCCTGGTTGCCGCAGACCTCGCAGACGAAGAACAAGGTGCCGACCAGGGCCTCCTTCACGCTCAAACCGAAAATCAGCATCGGATCACTCCCCACGTCGTCAGAACGTCCCCGGTCTCGGGGACCCTCAACTGTGGCAGTGGTGTCCAAGTGGAGCGCCAGGGCCTCCGGACTCCCACCGTCACCAGGTGCTCAGGATCTCCTCCAGCTCGCGGCGCCGACCCGTGTAGAACGGGACTTCCTCCCGCGTGTGCCGGCGGGCCGCGGCCGCCCGCAGGTCGCGCATCAGGTCCACGATGCGGTGCAGCTCGTCGGCCTCGAAGGCCAGCATCCACTCGTAGTCGCCCAGAGCGAAGGACGAGACCGTGTTGGCCCTGACGTCGGGATACGGCCGCGCCAACATGCCGTGCTCGGCCAGCATGGTGCGGCGCTCCTGCTCAGGCAGCAGGTACCACTCGTAGGAGCGGACGAACGGGTAGACGCACAGGTGAGCCTTGGCGTCCTCGTCCTGCATGAACGCCGGCACGTGTCCCTTGTTGAACTCCGCCGGTCGGTGCAGAGCGAGCTGCGACCAGACCGGAGCCAACCGTGCACCCAGGCTGGAGCGCCGCAACGCGAGGTAGGCGTCCTGCAGCACCTCCGAGGTGGGCGCATGCCACCACACCATCAGGTCGGCGTCGGCCCGCAGTCCCGCCACGTCGTACCAGCCGCGGATCACCAGGTCGGTGTCGGCGGTGGCGCTCTCCACGCTCCGGAGCGCCGCCGTAGCCACCTGGCCGGGGGTGTCGTCCAACCGGCTGGTGCGCTTGAACACCGACCACATGGTGTAGCGGATGGTGGCATTGATGTCGCGCGCCTTCATCAGAACTTCCTCTCCAGATCAAGCTGTCGTTCGATGGTAGCCACCGGGCCCGCTCCGCCGAGGTCGGCGACGATCTTCGCCACCGCCGCGGTCGCGCTGGCCAGGCAGGCCGCCACTCCGACACCGTCCAGGGCGGCACCGCAGACGGCGAGTCCCGGTTGCCCGTCGATCACGCCTCGGAGCCGGTTGATCAGGTCGCGGTGCCCGACCAGATACTGCGGCAAGGCGCCACCCCATCGGGTGACGTGACCGGCCACCAGCCGCACCGGAGCCCAGTCCGGCAGCGTCTTCGCCTCATCGACGGTCCGAGCCAGCAGCGCCTCGTCGTCGACCTGGAGCAGCCGCGCCTCGCCGATCCGTCCGACGCTCGCCCTGACCACCGCGGTACCGCTGCCCCAGCGCTCCTCGGCGGCATGGGCGACCCACTCCCACTTGTTGCTCGAGTAGGTCAACGCCTTGACGGTGGGCAGCTCGCCCGGCGGTACCAGCAGCCCCGAGCCGCTCAGCTCGGCGTCAGCGACCACCAGGGTGACCAGTGCCGTCGAGGCGTACGGGATCGCCCCGAACTCGGCGGCGACCGGCCCCAGATCCACCAGCAGCCTTCCGGCAGCCCCCGCCGGCGTGGCCAGCACCACCGCGTCGGCGGTGATGATCTCCGGCGCGGGCACGGCGCCGCACACCAGTCGGTAGCCGGGCGCGGTCCGCTCCAGCTCGCGCACGGTCACCCCGAGTCGCAGCGTCACCCCGCGCTCCTCGAGGTCAGCGACCAGCACGTCCACGACCGTCGAGATACCGCCCGCCACCCCCGCGAACACGGGTCCGGACGGGGCCGTGGACGACAGATGCCGGGCGTGCTCCAGCAGCGAGCCGCCGTGTCGGGCTCGGGCGAACAGGGCGGGCGCGACGGCGTCGAAGGAGAGCCGGCAGGCCCGACCGGCGTAGACGCCACCCAGCAGCGGCTCCACCAACCGGGTGGTCACCTCGGGACCGAACCGCGCGTCGACATAGCTCCCGATGCCGACGTCACCGGCCAGCGGCGGGGCGGCGAGCTCCGGCTCCAGTCGCGCTCGAGCCAGACCCTCCGGGCTGAGGTAGCCCTCCAACCGGTCCAGGTCCTGCGGAACACCGAGCAGCGAAGGCGGCAACGGCCGGACCCGTCCACCGATGAAGGCCTGCGACCTCGCGGTCGTGGGGCTCACCCGTCGATCGGCGATCCCGAGGTCGTCGATCAGTGCTACCGCTTCTCGACGTCGGGCCAGCACCGACTCGGCGCCCGCGTCCAGCCGGACCCCGTCGACCTCGAGCGCAGCCAGCTTGCCGCCCCAGCGCGACCCACCCTCCACGAGGGTGACGTCAGCGACGCCGGACAGGGCCAGCTCCCGGGCGGCGGCCAGTCCGGCGATGCCCCCGCCGACGACGACCACGCTGCTCACGATCGGCTCCTCACACGACGAGCGGCGCAGCGGCTGCCTGGGCTTCGGCTCGCCACGTAGCGCCCTCGCTCTGCACCAGTTCCACGATCCGGCTCAGCACGGCCGGGTCGGCGGTGGGCGGTACGCCGTGGCCCAGGTTGAACACGTGCCCGGGCGCCAGCGCGCCGGACCTGACGACGGTCCGGACCCGCTCGGACAGCACCGGCCAGGGCGCGTCCAGCAGGGCCGGGTCGAGGTTGCCCTGCACCGCATATCCGGGACCGATCCGGCGGCTGGCCTCGGCCAGCGGCAGCCGCCAGTCGACGCCCACCACGTCGGCGCCCGCCGCTCCCATCGACACCAGCAGCTCACCGGTGCCGACTCCGAAGTGGATCCGAGGCACCCCCAGCGCGCCGATCCGCTGCAGCACCGTGCTCGAGTGCGGCTGCACGTAGCGCTCGTAGTCGTCGGCGCTCAGGCTGCCCGCCCAGGAGTCGAACAGCTGCACCGCGGAGGCGCCGGCCCGGACCTGGGTCTCCAAGAAGCCGGCGGAGATGTCAGCCAGCCGGGCGCAGAGCCGGTGCCACAGCTCGGGTTCGCTGACCATCAACGACTTGGTCCTGGCGTAGTCCTTGCTCGGGCCGCCCTCGACCAGGTAGCTGGCCAGCGTGAACGGGGCACCGGCGAACCCGATCAGCGGCACCGGTCCGAGCTCGGCCACGAGCTGCCGGGTCGCCTCCGTCACGTACGGCACGTCAGTCGGCTCCAGCGGGCGGAGCTGCGCCAGGTCGTCGGCGCTGCGGAACGGCTGCGCGATCACCGGGCCGACGCCCGGCACGATATCCAGGTCGACGCCGACCGCCTTCAGCGGCACCATGATGTCGGAGTAGAAGATGGCGGCGTCCACGCCGTAGCGGCGCACCGGCTGCAGGGTGATCTCGGTGACCAGGTCGGGGCGGGTGCAGCTCTGCAGCATCGGCGCGCCCGCGCGGACTGCCTTGTACTCCGGCAGCGACCGCCCCGCCTGCCGCATGAACCAGACCGGGACCCGCTGGTCGAGCTGACGGCGGTGGCAGGCGGCCAGGAAGATCGAACCTGCCGGACCGCTCTCGCGTTCGGAGTTCGGGTCGGACGTCGGGGGTGCCACAGGTGAATCTTTTCACGGCAGCGGAAATCCCGGCGCGTCGAGCCAGTCGGCCCCCGACTGGCGAATAGTCTCCTCAAGTGGTAGCAAACACCGAAGCGGCGACGATGCCGGACGCGTTCCGGCGCGCCGTGAAGGACCTGGCCGCCGCGTCCTGGCGCCCGGAGCTGCTGGTCGAGGAGATCCCCGCCCCGCAACGCATCGCCCCGTTCTCCGCCGCGGTCACCGCCGACGTGCTGGTGAACGGCGACGAGGTGGGTAGCGGGCGGTTGGTGCTGCTGCACGACCCGGCCGGCAACGCGGCCTGGCAGGGCACGTTCCGGTGTGTCACCTTCGCCCGCGCCGACGTCGATCCCGAGATGGTGACCGACCCGCTGCTGGCCACCGTGGGCTGGTCGTGGCTGGTCGACGCCCTGGACGCCCACCACGCCGAGTACGTCGCCCCGAGTGGGACCGTG